>CALVYL010000001.1 GCA_944372215.1 uncultured Bacilli bacterium
CCCAGTAAACTATATATAGTATAACAAAAAGAGCCTTATTTTACAATAAAACTCTTATTAATTAGACCACAATTCTTATGGGATCAGAGCTTGTTCCAGATCCGCTGGAATATTGAGTTGATGAGGTTAGATAAAAGACTGGCCGGACCGCATACGTAAGGAACACATAGTTGCTGCCATCGACAAACCCTGTAGAATCCACACGGAAAGCGCGATTCGTATCGTCGGACTTGCGGGAGATAGTCCATTCGCTTAATCCAGCTAACCAATTGCTACTTTTTGCCGATTTGTAATTAAACAACTCTGTCGTCCAATAATCTGGGCTTGCTGCAAATCCAAAATCACTTACATACATTAATCCTATTTTCATACTGTCTGGTGTACTACTTGAGCTACTTCCTACTTCTGTATTGTAATATTGTTTTGCTGTATTTGTTCGACTATAAGACATTCCTCCAACTTTGTATGCGTGCGTTGCTATTTTGTTTTGCCATGTACTACTTAGTGTTCCTAAAAATGTACTATTTAATGTTGTTCTTATATCTGGTTTGGTTGATGAATTCCATGTATTACTATTTCCACTGTCCCAAGCATAATCTCCTATACTTGTGTTTTTGATTAATTTTACTTGATTTCCAAATACTCCTATTATTCTGTATAGGTTATCACTTGGGCAGCTTGCTGCATCTGACCCAAAACATACATAATTATTTGGATTTGCTCCCGCATATCTATAACTATTATCCGCTGCACTATTTGCTAAACTACTTTTATGATAATATAGTTTTGTTGTATCTGTTCCATATGTATTATAAAAACTTGTTATACAACTTGCTAAATTATTTCCATTACTACATACATCTGCTAAGTATACTACATTTTCTGTTTCTGCATTTATTGTATATACATTTGACTCTACTCCTGTTGTATCTCTTACATATACTCTTATGCTATAACTTTGTCCTGAACTTAGTCCACTAAATGTATAACTGTTACTACTTGAACTTGTATATGAACCATTATTTATTGAATAATAATATGTTTGGATTGCATTGGTTCCTCCACTTGCACTTACACTTACTGTTATTGAATCATTTGTTACATTTGTTGCTGTTACACTATTAACAACAGGATTTACATAGTTATCTGTTGTTACTTCTATTGTTTCTTCATTTGATTCATATCCAAGTGTATCTTTTGCATACACTTGGATAGTATATTCATGATTATCTGTTAAATTACTAAATGTATATGAAGAAGATGTACTTTCCTGATAAGAGTTTCCTCCATCTATACTAAAGTAATATTTATCTACAGGATTTTCTCCTCCAGATGTGGTTACAGTTACAGTTATACTATTATAAGTTTTTGTTGATTCTACATTGCTTATTTGTACTACATTGTACAAATCAAAATATACATAACAGGCATCTGATTTATTACTTAATAATTCAACTATTCCATTTTCTCTATCCCATCTTAGTTCTCCACCATTTTCACATCTACTTAATTCACTATTAAAAGCATAATTTCCACTTGGCCAAGTATTAGATTTCGATTCTTGATATGAGCCATCACTTTGCTCTAACATCAAAGTTAGAAATGAATTATTAATTATATTTTGGTTATTAGTATTATCACTTAATATAACATTATCATTACTTTTAAAAGTGATTGATAATGTTATAATTAATGTTATTACAAATATACCACTTACCCCAATTAATACTTTTCTCTTTTTAGTCATTTTCTTACACCTCTATAACTTATTTTAGGTTATCTAATATTATTATAACTTATTTTAAGTTATAAAGCAATATTTTATTTTAAGTTATGATATTTTATAAACGGTGATAACATGAACAGATTAAAAGAATTAAGAGAAGATAAAGATTTATACCAAAAAGATATAGCTAAAATACTTAATATGAGTCAAACTGGATATTCTCAATATGAAACTGAAACTAATGATATACCTACTAAAATATTAAAACAACTTGCAGAATTTTATAATACTAGTATTGATTATTTATTATATGAAACAGATGAAAGAAAACCTTATCCTAAATCTGTAATGAAAGAAGAAAAAGCAAAGAAATAATATGGAAATAAATGCAAACAAATATGAGCCTAAAGATATTATTAAAATAATGCGCGATTCTACTAATTTAACACAAAAAGAATTTGGCAAATTAGTTAATAAATCTGGCGAATGGGTAAAAGCTAATGAATCCGGTAAAACTAATTATTATTTTAAAGATTTAATTGACTTAGCTAAAAAATGTGATATAAATAATTATAAGGCAAAAAAATTCTCGGAATTAAACGAGATTTTTTAAAATTTATTTAGCTTTATTGTTGACTAAAAGCAAATAATATGTTATTATTATATTGGTTGGAACCCATAAACCTTTCGAAGATTTGGGTCGTTATGGAAATTATTGTAATTTCCTTGGAAATGTCAGACGAAACATTCTGGCATATATAAAAATGCTTAGTGTTTTCTAAGCGTTTTTTATTGACTTTAAATTATTATTATTATTATTATTATATTGTTTGAAACCAAGTATGTAAAAGAACTTAAGACGAAACTTAAGTTCTTTTATATTTTATAAATATTTTCTAAATGTTTTAAACTCTGGAGCATCTTCTAGATTAGTTTCTGCAAGTTCTTGAAATAATTTCTTTTGTTTTCTGTCTAGTTTAGTTGGAGTAATAATATTTATTACTGCATACATATTACCACGAGTTAAACTATTTGGTGTTTTTATTCCTTTACCCTTTAGTTTTAATTTAGTATAATTTTGAGTTCCTGGTTTAATTTCCAGAATTACATTACCATTAAGAGTTGGTATTTCTTTTTTAGCACCAAGAATAGCATCAGTAATAGTTACAGGAACCTCAAGATAAATATCTGCTCCATCTCTTTCAAATATTGGATGTTCTTTGATTTTAAATTCAATGAAAACATCGCCATTAGCACCACCATTTATACCAGCATTACCTTTACCTGATAAACGTAGTTGAAATCCTTCATCTACCCCTTCCGGAATAGTTACAGTTAAAGTTTTAGTTTTTTCAACTACACCTTTACCGCGGCATGCATCGCAAGTTTCACTAAAGCTTTTGCCTCGACCTTTACATTCCGGGCAAGTTTTTTGGGTTTGCATATATCCAAATATGGTTTGTTGTTGTTCAAGTATTCTACCTGATCCGCCGCAGGTATGGCAAGTTGATTCATTAAAACCACCTTTACCATGACATTTAGAACATTCAGTTGTTAGATTAATTTTAACATCTTTTTCGCAACCGAAGGCCGCTTCTTCAAAGGAGAGGTTTAGAACTACTCGAATGTCTTTTCCTTTACTAGCTCTACTTGAATTACTACGACCTCTATTACCACCGAAACCAAAACCAAAGCCTCCGAAAAGGTCTCCTAAAATGTCATCAAGGTCGATATCAACACCAGAGAATCCACCAAAACCAGAGCCGCCAGCTCCACCACCATTTTGGAAAGCCGCATGACCAAATTGATCATATTGTTTTCTCTTATTTGGATCAGATAAGACCGCATAGGCTTCCCCAATTTCTTTGAACTTTTCTTCAGCCCCAGGTTCTTTATTAACATCCGGGTGATACTCTTTAGCTAATTTACGAAAAGCTCTTTTTATTTCTTCATCAGTAGCATTTTTACTAACACCCAAGACTTCATAATAATCTTTTTTATTCATTATTTTTCACCTTCCCCATTACTAATTTTTCTAATTCTTCTAATTTTTCTTTAAATAGACCAAAAGCATTTTTGATAAATTTCTTATCAGTTAAATCTATATTACATTTCTTTAGTATTTCAAGTGGATAATCACTACCACCAGAAGATAAAAATTCTAAATAATTTTTTCTCATTTCTTCATCGCCATTTAAAATGGAACTTGCAATTGATAAGGCTACAATTAAACCAGTGGCATATTTATAAACATAAAATGGGGTGTAAAAATGGGGAATTCTGGCCCATTCATATTTAATAGCTTCATCAACTACAATACTTTTACCAAAGTATTCTTTATTTAATTCATAATACATGTCACATAAGATATCAGCAGTTAGGGTTTCTTTGTTTTCATACATAACATATGCTTTTGTTTCAAATTCCGCAAACATCACTTGACGATATATTGTTGTTCTTACCTTATCCAAGAAACTTGATAAATAATAGATTTTTTCTTCATCACTTTGGGCATTTTTAGAAAAATAATCATCAATTAATACTTCATTAACAGTTGAAGCAATTTCAGCTAGGAAAATTGGATACCCGGCATTATTATACTCTTGTGCACTATCACTATAATAAGAATGCATTGCATGACCCAGTTCATGAGCCATAGTGGAAACTGAATCAAAATTATTTTCATAATTTAGGGATACATAAGGATGAATGCCATAAGCTCCCCATTGATATGCTCCACTTCTTTTATATAAATTAGGATAAACATCTATCCAACCATCAGTAAAACTTTTAGATAAATCACTAATATATTTACTACCCAATGGTTTTAAGGCATCAAGAACATATTTAACTCCTTCTTCATAAGGAATATTATCATTATTGTTTTTACCTAAATCAACATAGACATCATATAAATGAGCTCTATAACCTAAATATTTAGAACGAACTTTCATATATTTATGTAATAATGGAATAAAACGATGAATATCTTCAATGAATTCTTTATAAAACTCTACACTTATATTATCGGCATATAAACTTGATTCAAGATAAGAATTATAACCTCTTACTTTACTATTAAAAGTATTTTCTTTAATTGAACCAATGTAACACTGTGCAATAGTATTAATAAACTTACCAAAGAAATCATACATGTTTTTAAAAGCATTCTTTCTAACATTACGATCTTTACTACTACAATATTTTATATAATTAGAATTATTAAGTTTTACTTTTTTACCAGATTCATCTTTAATATAACCTAGGTCAATATCAACATTATCTATTGCTGAAAATACATTTTCGGAAGTCCCCAATGAATTATTAGCTAAAGCTATTATTTTTTCTTCTTTTTCACTTAAAGTATATTTCTTATATCTAAAAATCTTTTCTAAAGCAAAAGCATATTTTTCTAATTCTTTATTTTCTTTAATATATTCTTTGATAGTTTCATAATCAAAATTTAATAATAATGGTCTTATAAATGATAATTTTATATTCATTTCTTCCATTAATTTATCAGCACTATCTTTATATATTTTTCCTTTAGCATCATTCATATCTTGATAAAAATATAGATAAGAATATACATATACTTTTTCTACTGTTTTATCTAATTCTTCATCGGTTTTTAAATACATTAGAAAGTTATTACTATTTTTAAGTATTTCATCCTTCATAGCTACGATTTTACCTATAAGCATATAACTTTTAGTAACTAATTCTTGATATTCTTCATCATCTTTAATTAAGTCCGTTAGATTCCATTTATAAATATCATCAATATCTTTTCTTAATTTTTCCATAAATCTCCCTAGTCTTTATAAAGGTTCTAGTTTCCTAGAACCTTTATTTTTCTTCGTAAGTTGCATCTTCAACTGTTTCATGATCATCATTGTTAGATGAATCATTATTAGCTTGGTTAGCTTGGGCTTCTTTAGCTGCTTGTTCATAAACTTTACCCGCTAAATCCATAGCAACTTTATTTAGTTCTTCATTTTTCTTTTTGATTTCATCGATATCTGTGCCTTCAAGAGCTTTCTTCAAATCAGCAATTAATTCTTCAGCTTTTTCTTTATCTTTAGCATCAACTTTATCACCTAGATCACTTAAAGCTTTTTCAGTTGTAAAGATACTTGAATCTGCTTCATTTCTAATTTCTGCTTCTTGTTTTCTCAATTCATCGGCTTCTTTATTAGCTTCAGCTTCTTTCATCATCTTATCAATTTCTTCATCACTAAGGTTAGTGGATGAGGTAATCGTAATTGATTGTTCCTTGTTAGTACCTAAATCTTTAGCGGTTACATTAACGATACCATTGGCATCAATGTCAAATTTAACTTCGATTTGTGGTACCCCTCTTCTTGCTGGTGGGATATTAGTAAGTTGGAAATTACCAAGAGTTTTGTTATCACTAGCCATTGGTCTTTCCCCTTGTAATACATGAATATCTACAGCAGGTTGGTTGTCTACAGCAGTAGAAAATACTTGTGATTTACTGGTTGGAATTGTAGTATTTCTTGGAATTAAAACAGTCATTACATTACCAAGAGTTTCAATACCAAGTGAAAGTGGTGTAACATCTAGTAAAACGATATCATCTACCTCACCAGTTAAAACGCCACCTTGAATTGCAGCACCCATAGCAACAACTTCATCAGGGTTAACGCTCTTATTTGGTTCTTGACCAAGTTCTTTCTTAACTAGTTCTTGGATATAAGGAATACGAGTTGAACCACCAACTAATATAACTTTATCGATGTCGCTAGCTTTTAGTTTTGCATCTTTAAGAGCTTTTCTTACTGGTTCAAGAGTTGAATCAAATAAGTCACGACATAAGTCTTCAAATTTAGCTTTAGTTAAATTCATATCTAAATGAACTGGGCCATCATCATTTTGAGCGATAAATGGTAAGCTAATTTGTGTTGTGGTCATACTTGATAAGTCTTTTTTAGCTTTTTCGGCAGCATCTTTAATTCTTTGCATTGCCATTTTATCTTTCGATAAATCTATGCCATTTTCTTTCTTGAATTCATCTACTAAATAGTTAACGATTCTCTCATCAAAGTCATCTCCACCAAGACGGTTATTACCACTAGTAGATTTAACCTCAAATACACCGTCACCTAGTTCTAGTATGGATACATCGAATGTTCCACCACCAAGGTCATATACTAAAATAGTTTGTAATTGGTCTTGTTTATCTAAGCCATAAGCTAGGGCTGCAGCAGTTGGTTCATTGATAATTCTTTCAACCTCTAAACCAGCTATTTTACCAGCATTTTTAGTAGCTTGTCTTTGGGCATCATTAAAGTATGCTGGAACTGTTATAACAGCTTTAGTTACTTTTTCTCCTAAATAAGACTCAGCATCTTTCTTCAATTTAGCAAGAATCTTAGCACTAATTTCTTCTGGTGTCCATTTTTTACCATTAGCTTCTACTTTTTCGCTAGTACCCATTTTTCTCTTAATTGAAGAAATTGTATTTTTAACATTAGTTACTGCTTGTCTTTTAGCAACTTCTCCAACTAATTCTTCATCACCTTTAAAGGCTACTACTGATGGAGTGGTACGATTTCCTTCAGCATTTGGAATAACCTTTGGTTCTCCCCCTTCTAGAACTGCAACACATGAGTTTGTAGTTCCTAAGTCAATACCTATAATTTTACTCATAATTTAATCATCCTTCCTTTTAATTTTATTCATTTACCTTAACCATAGCCACACGGATTACTTTATCTTTATAAGTGTATCCTTTTTGTAATACCTCTATAACTACATTTGCCGGTAAATTTTCATCTTTTTCAGTTAGAACCGCTTCCATAATATTTGGATCAAATTCTAAACCTTGACAATCAATAGTTTTAACATCCATTGATTCTAGTATGCTAATTAAATTAGTATAAATCATTTTAAAGCCACTTAAGAACTTAGATAGTTCATCAGTTAAATCTCGATCATCTAATTTAATAGCTCTTTCAAAATTATCAACTATGCTAAGTAATTTAATGACTAATTCTTCACCATCATACTTGCATATCTTATTTATTTCTTCATCATATCTACGGCGCATGTTTTGCATTTCGGCACTAAGTCTTAATACTTTATCGTTGAGTTCACTTTTTTCTTTTTCTAATTTTTCAATTTCTTCTTTATCTTTGTTATTTTTCTTTTTTACATTATTTTTCTTTTCTTTAACACTTTTAACCTTTATCTTTTCTTCCTCTTTTATTTCAGTATTTTCTGTATTATTTTCCATCTTTTCCACCTCTTTTATCTAGTTTTTCATCAATATATTCTAGCAAACTTACTATTCTTTGATAATCCATACGTTTTGGTCCAATAACAGCAATGGTTCCTTCTTCACCATTAATATGATATTTTTTCCTAATAATAGTTACATTGGGATCAAATTCATTTTCATCACCAATAAATATTTTGATTTCATTTTCATCATTATCATTCTCGGCCACTTTTTCAATATATGCTTCATCATCAAATTTATTAGCAAGTCGCTTTAACTCAGAGATATCATTATATTCTGGCTGGTTAAATATATTATTTCTACCAGCAATATGGATACTGTTCCCCACTACAAAATCATTAAAAGCATCATAGAAAATATTATATACTGTTTCATATTGTTTAATTTGTCTTTTAATAACTGGTTTAACATCTTCTTCAAGCCGAAGACTAACCTCGTCAATTGGTGTACCTACAAGCATCTTATTAATAATTTCGCTAGTTTTAATAATTTCTTTAACATCAATAGTATTATCAATTGAAAATACTTTGTTTTCGACATTTCCTTTATCAGTACAAACAATCGCCACTACTTGGTTTTCGTTAAGGGCAATTACACTTACTTGTAACAAGTTATTATCTTTGCTATTCTTACCCAAAACTACACTGGTATAATTAGTTAAATCACTAATAATTTCCATGCATTTATTAATAGCATCACTTAATTCTAACTCGCCATTAGCAAATATTTTTTGCAATTTCAACATATCGCTACCAGTAATTTTTTCCGCTTCCATCAAATGTTCAACATAATAGCGATAACCAGCTTCACTAGGAACTCGACCAGAAGATACATGATTTTTCTCCAAATAGCCCAGTTCTTCTAAAACCGCCATTTCGTTACGTATTGTCGCACTTGATAAATTAAATTTATCACATAATGCTTTAGAACCAACTGGTTTAGCAGTTTTAATAAATGTCTCGACGATCTCTTTTAATATACTATTTCTTCTTGCGTCCATAAACATCCTTCTTTAGCACTCTTTCTCTAACAGTGCTGATTATATTATAATATTATGCTTAGCACTTGTCAATATATAACTGCTAATTTTTGAAATTTTTTTGACAAGCAAAAAGCAAAGGATTTATTTATCTTCCTTTGCCTCTATTTTCTTCGATTTCTTCAGTTAATTCCATAACATGAACTTTTTTTAGTTCCATTTCCAAAACATATAACTTTTTTAAATATTTATCTATGAATTCTTTTTTTAAATATTCATGATATTTATAAAGCATAATATTTCTAATTCTATCTAATTCAGTATAAGCAGCAAGAACATCACCACTTGTAGTATCATCACTAGAAATTAAATCATAAATTATTTTTATTAATAAATTATATTTCTTAATTATTTTATCTTCTAAAATACTTGATACCATATCTTTATCTAAAACTGTTACTTTTTTGACCCTTTTATAACCTTTTTTAGGAGTAAAAGAGTAGCTTTTTTTCTCTTCATATAACAATACTTTTTTTTCTTCATCATCATTTTTTAATATAAAACTACTCATCATTATCCTCCATTAAATCCGGTCTTAATTCCTTAGTTTTTTTTATTTGTTCTAGTTTTCTATATTCCGCAATATTTTGGTGGTGCCCACTTAATAAAATTTCGGGTACTTTTAAACCACGATATTCAGCGGGTTTAGTGTATTGAGGATAATCTAGCAAATTATTATTAAATGATTCACTTAGTAATGATTCGGCATTTATTACCCCAGGAATAAGTCTAACAACACTATCGGTTATAGCCATCGCCGCAATTTCGCCCCCAGTTAAAATATAATCCCCAATACTAATAATTTCATCTACTACACTTTTAATCCGTTCATCAAAGCCCTCATAATGACCGCAGATAATAATTAAATGTTTATATTCTCTTAATTCTTTCGCCTTTAATTCATTATAAGTGGCACCTTCAGGTGATAATAGCACAACATGGGAATCTTTTGTCCTAAGCGCATCAAGAGCTAAAAATATCGGTTCACACCTTAAAAGCATTCCGGCGCCTCCCCCGTAAGGGGTATCATCTACTTGTTTATTAGGCAAAGGTGAATATTTGCGAAAATTAATTATATTTATTTCTACTATTTTTTTAGCAATAGCTCTTTTAATTATCGATTCATTAAGAAAACCTTCAAAAAAATTAGGAAATAAAGTTAATATATCAATTTTTATAAATACCACCTCGCTTGTATATATTATACTATTAAATTATGGTTTTACAAACATAAACTTTTACCATTATTGGTATAAATAGTTTTTGTATCACGATTAAATTCTTTAATATATTGATCAATTAAAGGAATTAAATATGTTTTATTATTATACTTTACTTTAATATAATTCATATTACTACTAGTATAAGTTTCTATAACATAACCTATATTATCATTATTATCCATGACTGTAGCTCCGATTAATTCTTCTAATATATATTCATCTTCTTGTAAATCTAATTCACTTTTTTTAAAATAAACATTATAGCCAATATACTTAGTTATTAAATTTATATCATTAATATCATTCACTCTAATTAAATAATTATTTTTATGAATTCTAACACTAGTTATTTTTAAAGATTCATTATTTATTAAAATATAATTACCAATTTTAAATACTCTTTCTTTTTTATCAAAATCGCTTTTTACTTTTAATTCCCCTTTTATGCCAAAAAAATTAATTACTTTACCTACTATTACTAATTCTTCCATTATATACCTCGTACATCAAAATGCTTCCTGCAACTCCTACATTTAATGATTCACAGGATTTATTCATATTTATATTTACTAAATAATCACTTATATTTTTAAGTTCAGGATTTACACCACTACCCTCATTACCTAAAATGATTGCAATATTTTTATTAGTTATTTCTTTTATATTATTGCCACTGGATACATCAGTACTTATAATAGTATATCCTTTATTTTTTAAATTCCGAATAGCATCAATAATATTAGTTCGCACAACATTAACATTAAAGATCATACCTTCTGTAGCTCTAATTACTTTGGGATTGTATAAATCAACCGATGTTTCACTTAAGATAATATCAGGAAAATCAAAGGCTACTGCGGAACGAATTAAAGTACCTAAATTACCCGGATCTTGAATATTATCTAAAATGATTACGTTACCAATAATTTCTTTTTGAGGAATATACTTTACCAAGGCTGCATTATTACTTATCGATAATTGATTACTTATTTTAGCCATAATTTCTTTGGTTACTAAATAATCTGCTGTGGGATCTGTTATGCTAATTTTAGCTAGTACTAACCCTCTTTTTTGGGCTTCATCGATTAAATGATCACCTTCAATTAAAAAACATTTAGCATTATCACGATTTTTCTTTAATTTCAAACTCGTCCAATATTTGACTTTATCATTATTCAAACTAGTAATCTTCATTAATACCTCAGCTTCTTTCTTGCTTCTTTATAATTAGGATAAGCTTGTGCTACTAAAGCCCAGAAATTTTTACTATGGTTACCTTCAAAAAAATGACAAAGTTCATGAACTATAACATAATCTAGTAAAGGAATTTCTTTTTTTAATAATTCGGTATTTAAGGTAACAGTTTTTTTGGCAGTATTACAAACTCCCCACCTAGTTTTCATTTTGCGAAATTTTAAAGTAAACTCCGGCAAATGAGAAAAACATTTTTTGGCGATTTCCACCTCTTCCGTAAATATTCTTTTAACCTCACTATCATAAAACTTAGTTAATTCTTGCATATCTTTTACATAAACATTTGTCCCATCAAAGGTAACACCGTCTTGATCTTTAAATTCAATATAATATTTTTTCCCTAAATACATAAATTTATCATTATCTTTAGCTTTATCCTTAGCTATTTCATACATTTTCAATATATCTTTTTCATTTTCTTTAATCAAACCCATAATACTTTTACTACTTAAATACATTGGTGCACTAACATAAACTTTTAAATCTTCTTTAACCCGAAAATAAATATTTTTATTCCTTTTGCGAATTATTACAATTTCTAGTTCTAAGCCATCATTTGTCTTGTATATCATTTTTCAATAAATCCCTTATTTCTTCTAAAGTTTTAAGTTCAGCACTCTTAGTATCTTTCTTTTCTTCTTTCTTCTTTTTAGTAGTAAATCTATTAACAAATTTTACTACAATAAATAAACAAAAAGCCACAATCAAAAAATCGATAACACTTTGAATAAAAGCCCCATACATAATACTAGTATCTTTAAAAGTAATTGATAAATTAGAAAAATCAATGCCACCGAGGATTAAACCAATTATTGGGGTAAAAATATTATTAACTAAACTAGTTACGATTGATGAAAAAGCTCCACCGACGATAACTCCAACCGCTAGATCAAGGACATTACCCCGAGCAATAAATTTTTTAAATTCCTTTAACATATAATCACATCCGTAATTATTGTAACATAAAACCAATTAAAAAAATAGTTTAAAAAACTATTTCATTTAATTATAATTCCATCTTCTGTAAAACGATATACAGGAATATCGACATTGACAGTTTCTTCGATTTCTGGCGGTATATCTGCATCTTGATTTTCTGGCAATACATCTTCTTCTTTATGAGTTACACCTTCTAAGTCATCTAAATCTAACATTTCAATTGTTGGTATTATATTTTCAATATTATCAAATACATTTTCATCTGGCGTTTTAATTTCTTCTTGTTTACCAGCTAGTTTTTGATTTAATTGCGTATATTCTGGTGTAACAAATCCTGTAGATAATAATTCTTCAATATCATCATGATTAAAATAATATTTATTTTCACTTAAAGTACCGGTTGGATAAGCAATACCTTCATAATCAAATACTTTAATTTCATCAGTATATTTTGCTATTTTATAACCAACAATCATAACCATATTATCTTTAAATTTTACTACACTACCAATTGGCAAATATTTTTCATTCATCTAAAATCACCCTTCCAATTCTTTACATTACAATTGTATCATTTAATAAATATAATTGTCAATTATTTGGCTTTAATTTATGCGAATTGGATCTGAAGAGGTTCCTGTACCTCCGGCATAGGTAACAGAAGATGTTAGGTAAAAAACAGGTCGGACTGTAGCATTGAGGCTGTAACCACCGTAGTGACACACGTCAAAGATACCGACAATACCATTATTGCCCACACGAAATGCACTGCTAGCGCTACTCGAATCGCGGGAAATAGCCCATTCAACTAATCCCATGTACATCCAATTACTATTTACTGCACTACTATAAGAACTCATATTTGTTGTCCAATAACTTGAACTTGCTGCAAAACCATAATCTGATACGTACATTAGGCCGATTTTTCCTGTCCATGTTGTTCCGGTACTTTCGTTATCATGCCATGTTGCTGCTGTTGCACTTGATGTGCTATAGCCATTGACATACCATGTTGCATCTGATATTTGATTCCGGTATGTTGCTCCTAAACTATTTAAAAATGTTGAGTTTAGATTTGTTGTTGTTAATGTGCTATTACTCCATGTATTTGTTCCACTTGGATTCCAGCAATATACACCTACTGTTGTTAAATCTTGATTACCTGGATAACCACCGCTATCATATATCCAGCTGTATGCTCCTCCTGTTCCTGTTTGGCTAGTTGTTGGATAATCTGCCAGGATTAGTTTTACTTGGTTGCCAAATACTCCGATGATTCTATATAAGTTATCACTTGGGCAGGTTGATGATGTTGATCCAAAACATATATAGTTATTTACATCATCACTTGCTCCAGCATATCTGTAGGAGTTGTCTCCTGCTCCATTAGCTAAACTGCTGTTGTGATAATATAGCCCATTTGAGCCTTGGCTGGTATATAAATCTTTAATGTAATCAGCTAACAATACTGTATCATCAGTTTGAACGCTTAATGGATATACATTTGATTGTACGCCATTTGTATCTACTACATATACTCTTATTTGATAAGTTTGTCCAGAATTTAAACCACTGAATGTATAAGTATTACTTGTTGTACTTATCGGTACTCCATCATTTATTATATAATAATAATTACTTATTTGATTAGTTCCATTAGTAGCACTAACAGTAATAGTTATACTATTATTTGTTACTTCTCCTAAATTAATACTATTAATCTGTGGTTTTGTATATAAATCAAAATACACATAACAGCCATCAGATTTATTAGAATATAGTATTACTTTATTATTTTCACTATCATAATCTAGTTCTCCACCATTTTGGCATGATGATAATTCACTATTAAAAATATAACCTTCTCCTGGCCAAGTATTTGATGTACTTTCTTGATATGTGCCATCACTTTGTTCTAACATTAATGTTAGAAAGGAATTATTTACTACTTCTTTTTTGCTATTTACTATTTCATTATTATTGTCACTACTAAATATGTATAAGACACTTGATATTATTAATACTATAATTGGTAAAGATAATACTACTTTCTTTTTCATTACATTTCCTTCCCTAGCTATATATTGTCTAGCTTAAATATATTTTACAACAGATGTGTTCATTAGTCAACACTTGTGTTGTAAAAAATGATATAAAGAAGACGGTGAAAAAATATGTATTATACAGAAAGAATTCAATGGATAAGAGATTGTAGGAACGTTACCCAAAAAGAACTTGCAGATTATTTAGGTATAAAACAGCAACAGTATGCTAGATATGAAAAAGGTATAAATGTTATGCCTATAACATATTTACCTAAAATTTGTGAATATTTAGATATATCAGCCGATTATATATTGGGATTAACCGATGAAGAACTAAATTGTCCCAAAAATAAAACTAGGAAAAATTAATTAATCCTAGTTTTATAATGCTTTAATTTCTCTTTTAGTTTTATTAATTTTATTTTCGATATTGACTCTTTGAACTACAAAAAGCATTATTATAACATTAACAGTAAATGATCCTCCATAACTAAGTAGAGGTAATGGTACTCCCGTCAAAGGGATTAAGGCTAAAATACCTAATAAATTGACTAATATATGAATAGTTATAAACCAAAATGTTCCATAGGCTAAAACGGAACAACGGAGGTTTTCAGATTCTTTAGCAATTTTTAAAATACGATATAACATAAACATATAGCCGATGATTATCAATATTCCTACTATTAAACCGAGTTCTTCAACAATTATAGGAAAAATGAAATCAGTATGTGATTCGGGAAGGTATAAGTATTTTTGCGTAGAATTACCTAAACCTACTCCAAATAAACCACCATTATTAATAGCTATAAAGCCATTACAAACTTGATAACCGCTGGATTCTGTATATCTACTACAGGGATTTTGAAAGTTTAATCTACCCACTTGCATATTATTTAAAAAATCTGCTCCTGAATAAAGAAATACGACAGCTCCGATTAGTAAACCAATAACGATAACCTTAATAAAACGAACCATTTGATTTTTAACTAAAGGAATACTAATAAATGTTAAAAAAACTATTCCTGCAACTATAACAGCACTACCAAAGTCCGGTTGTTTCATGATTAATCCTGCAATTAAGGCACCCATAGCTAAAGGAATTAAATATAAATACATATATTTAGTTTTTTTATAATGTAATTTATTATAAAATACAGCCGAAAAAATAATTAATATCGATTTGGCAAATTCACTAGGTTGTAAGCTAAAAAATCCTAAATCAAACCAGCTTTGAGCATTATTAGTAACCTCACCTTTTACTAAAACTAAAATAAGAGCTAAAATTATTAGTATTAATAAAGGCCAAGCTAAAGGACCATAATTACGAGTTGGCAAACGAATTATTAATACAAAACCAACAAATAATGATACGGCCACAAATATGGCTTGTCTAATAAAAAAATGATATGGAGCATAGCCGTACCTAACAACACTAGATACGCTTGATGCACTATAAATCATTACTAAACCTAGGACAATAAAAACTAACATTATTAAAAGTAATGGGATATCCATTTTTGAAAATAATTTTCGCATAATTTACTCTCCTATATATAATTTTAGCATATATTTTACTATTTTTAATATTTTTTATAAAATTTAGGTATTTTTAATGTCAAAAAAGAGTAATTAGTAATAAATTATAGTAGATACAAAAAGGAGGTATATATATGTATTACTATGGAAATAACGGTTACTATGGTGGCGGCTATGGATATCAAAACCCTTGCTATGGTGGATATGCCGGATATACAAGCGGATATGGAATCGGTGGAGCAATATGGATTGTTTTATTCATCTTATTAGTAATAATTTTAGGTGCCGGTTGGAGTTTTAATAATCATAATAACTAATAGATTAAAAAGCTGAAAAATCAGCTTTTTTAATTTTTTTTGCATTTTTTATTAATATCTGCTAAAATATGTCTAGGTGATGGGACGTGGAACTACCAAAAATTAAAATTTATGATGAAAAAGATAAAATATTACATCAAGTAAGTAAAGATGTAAGTTTTCCTGTTAGCAAGGAAGATCGCAAATTGGCTGCCGATACTATTAAATATTTAAAAATGAGTCAAGATGAAGAAATTGCTGAAAAGTATAATTTGCGAGCTGGTATGGGAATGGCTTTTGTCCAACTGGGCAAACTTAAAAGAATATTTGTGATAGCTAACGAAAGAGATGATGGGACATTTGATGAATTTGTCATAATTAATCCGAAAATCATTAGCAGCAGCGAAGAGCTAATTTATGTTGGTGAAGGCGAAGGCTGTTTAAGTGTTAATCGACCAGTCGAAGGGATAGTCCCTAGACATGCAAGAGTAACTGTCGAATATTATGATTATGAAGGTAATAAAAAAAGTGTAAGAGTAAGAGAAGATTTAGCAGTTGCTTTCCAACACGAAATAGATCACTTGGATGGAATTTTATTTACCGATAAAATTGATCCGAAAAATCCTTATAAAAATAAAGATAAAATGCGAGAAATTTAACAAGTGTTAAATTTTTTTTATTTAAAAAAAGTTAATTGGGTAATTAACTTTCTAATTTGGCACTAACCACTTTACTTACACCAGATTCTTGCATGGTAATACCATATAACGAATCGGCATATTCCATCATTCTTTTTTTATGGGTAATAACAATAAATTGGGTACTTTTCTTTTCCTTTTCTAAATATTTACCAAACATATCGACATTTACCTCATCAAGGGCTGCTTCAGCTTCATCTAAAATAACAAATGGAGCGGGTTTTACTTTTAAAATAGCAAATAACAAACATATGGCTGTTAAAGCTTTTTCTCCTCCGCTTAGTAAAACTGGCGAATTAATTTTTTTGCCTGGGGGAATGGCAACAATTTCGATGCCTGTTTCTAAAAGGTCATCAGGATTGCTAAGTCTAAGTTCTCCATTACCACCTTTAAACATGGTTTTAAAAATACTGGCAAATTCTACTTTAATTTTAGCAAATGATTCTTTAAATTTATTAATCATTATATCATCCATTTCATGAATAATATCTTTTAATTCACTACTAGATTTTTCTAAATCATCTTTTTGATTAGTTAAAAATTCATATCTAGTATTTAATCTTTCATATTCTTTGATAGAACCAATATTAACATCACCTAATTTAGATAATTCTTTTTTTAAAGAACTAACTTTTTCCCTAGCGATATCAGTTTCAATATCTAAAGCATAATTTAGACTAGCATATTCATAAGTTAAATTATATTCATCATTTAAAGATGCTAGCAAATTATCTAATTTAACCTCTAATTTGCCCATAGTAATTTCATTGTTTTTAAGTTCATTATTTACTAAATTATAATTACTATTAGCTTCTCTTTGTTTATGTTCTAAATCATTAATTTCATCAACAACTGTACTTTTGGTTGCATTTAATCTTTTTATTTCACTTGCTAATATTTCTTTATTTTTATTAGCTTCGGTTATATCTTCTAATAATTTTACCAGATGTTTATCTAATTTATTAGATTTTAAATCATTTAAACCATTAAGTTCACTACTAATACTTTTATATTGTTCACTATTTCTACTTAAAGAGGTTTTTTTATTGAATAATTCATCATTCAAAAGAATAACATATTTATTTATAACATTTTCTTTTTCTTCTAAATCTTTTAATTCTTCATCAAAATTATTCAGTTCATCATTTAATGATTCACTATTTATTTTCAAAATATTATATTCCTCTTTGATCTTATTTAATTCATTTTTTTCGTTTAACATACTATTTTTTTTGCTAGTACCTCCGGCGATTACTCCACCAGGATAGCTTATTTCCCCATCAAGAGAAACAATTTTATATTTGTGATCTATAAGTTTACCAATAACACTTAGGGTTCTAGCATTATCTACTACTATAACTTGTCCTAGTTCGCGATCAATAACATTTTTATATTGATAGTCATATTCTACTAGATCAGATAAAATACCAATAAAGCCATGAATATTTCTAATGTTATCGATTGTTTCTGTATTAATATAAAGAGGTTTTATGATATTTAATGGATAAAAGGTCGCTCTACCTAGTTTTTGGCTTTTCAAATAATCAATTGCGGCAATAGCAGATTCTTCATTATCAACAACTAGATAATTAGCCGCTCCACCAAGGGCTATATCTAGGGATATTACATATTTATCCGGAACATCAATTAGTTTACCAATAGTATTATGAATTCCTTTAAGGCGCGGATTATTTAAAATATTACGAACCGCAAGAGGAGTATTTTCATAATTATTAATATTATTTTCTAAAATGGTTATTTTATTTTCCCACAAATATATTTTTTTAGTTTCTTCCATCAATTTATTATATACTGTGCTTCTTTTAACTTTTTTTACTAACAATTGATTTTTGACATCTTCTAATTTCTCTTTTTCACTATTAATATTACTTTCAATATCAGCAATTTCTTTTTTTAAAACAGCGATACTTTTTTCTAAATCTAATTGTTGCTCTTTTAATGTAAATAAATTATTATCTATAGCCTTTTTATCTATTTCATATTTTTGTCTTTCAATAGTTATTTTCTTTTCGCTTTCTAATTCATTTATTTTGTTTTGTAACTCGGATAATTCATCACGTAAGTTGTTTGTTTTTTCTTCTAAATTGATATTTTCTAATTTTAATTTATCTAATTGAGAATTGGTTTCAGCAATACTTAGAGTACTTAATTTTTCTCTTAATATTTCTGTACTACTTTTTAATTTTTGATATTCGGTATTTATTTGAGATATATCATTAACCATTAAAGCAATGTCAATATTTTCTAGTTCACCTTTGATATCTAAATACTTTTTGGCAACTTTGCTTTGTTCTTCTAAAGGTTTTACGGTTTTACTAAGTTCATTAATAACTAAATCTAATCTGGTTAAATTTTCTTCAGTTTTTTCTAGTTTTCTTAAACTTTCTTCTTTTCTTTTTTTGTATTTTAAAACCCCAGCAGCACTTTCAAAAATTACCCTACGATCACTAGCTTTGCCATTAACAATATCTGTAACATTTCCTTGCGAAATTATATTAAAGGCCCCACTACCTGCTCCACTATCAATAAATAAATCATTAATATCTTTAAGACGAACCCTTGAATTATTGATGTAATATTCATTTTCCCCAGTTTTATATACTACTCTTTTAATTTCAATTTCTGTAAATTCACTATTAAGAGTATGATCAGTATTATCAAAAGTTAAAGCTACCATAGCTCTTTTTTGAGCTTCTCTGGAGGCACTACCATTAAATATAACATCACTCATAGAACTAGAGCCCCGAAGCGATTTTACCGATTGTTCTCCTAAAACCCAACGAACAGCATCAACTATATTACTTTTACCACTACCATTAGGCCCTACTATCCCTGTTATACCGGGATTTATTTCTAAATCTAGTTTATCCGCAAAGGATTTGAAGCCCTGAGCTTTAATACTTTTTAAAAACATAATATCACCTGTAGCTTTTATTATAAGCATCTAAGGCCGCCAATTGTTCAGCTTCCTTCTTGCTACTACCCTTTCCTTTTCCATATACTATATTATCAATTTTGACAACAACCTCAAAAACTTTTTTATGATTTATTTCATATTCTTTTACTACATCATAATTTAATGATTTTTTGCCGGTTTGAACTAATTCTTGTAATTTTGTTTTATAATCCACATTAAAATCAATTTGTTTATTTATGTACGGAACAATAATAGCATCAATATATTTCTTAGCCACTAAAAAACCTTGATCTAAATATATAGCTCCCACTACAGCCTCAAAAACATCAGCAATAATAGTATCATTTAAATTATGCATTTGCCCATGGCCAAGCCTTATATATTTATCTATTCCAATAGCTTTAGCATA
The DNA here is from genome assembly GCA_944372215.1 of uncultured Bacilli bacterium. Classification (GTDB taxonomy): domain Bacteria; phylum Bacillota_I; class Bacilli_A; order RF39; family UBA660; genus Onthocola_B. The sequence goes on from CALVYL010000001.1 coordinate 20,372, forward strand.
TGTAGCTAAAGCTTTTTCACAAACATAACTAGCTCTTAACTTAGTCATTTTTCCTTCTTTATAATCGGTATGCAAATAAAAATATTCACTAGTTACCAACTCTAAGACTGCATCACCTAAATATTCTAAACGTTCATAATTTGTACAGTCTTTATGTTCGTTAGAATAACTACTATGTGTAAGAGCTGACTGTAATAGTTCCTTATTTTTAAAACTGATATTAAATTTTTTTAGAAATTCCATTATATCAAATCCAATCTTTAATAATTATAACAAATTTTTGATGTTTTGGGTAGTCTACTATATAAAACAATTTACAAAATTACAAATTTATAGTAAAATTTTAATTGGTGATGAGTTTGAAAAAAGTATGTATTTATTTAATTCGGGCTTATCAGGTTACTCCCTTTCATGGTCATTCAATGTGTCGTTTTACACCAACTTGCAGTGAGTATATGATTGAAGCCATAGAAAAGTTTGGAGTCACAAAAGGAATAAAATTAGGGATTAAAAGAATATTAAAATGCCATCCTAAAGGTGGATATGGTTATGATCCTGTAAGGAGTGAAAGTAAAAATAAATGAAAATTTTAACCAAAATTATTTGTGCTAGTTTAGCGGGAATTTTACTAACTGGCTGTAGTTTAACTAAGGATAGTTTGGAAGACGCAACAATTTATACAACAATTTATCCAATTGAATATTTAGCAGAAGCGTTATATAGCGATTATGCAACAATTGAATCAATTTATCCAAGTGGTGCAGATGTCAACAATTATGAATTAACCGAAAGACAAATTAGAAACTATGCTAAAAGTGATTTATTTATATATAATGGTTTAGGTACGGAAAAAAATATCGCTAAAGATTTAATTAATCAAAATGATAATTTATTAATTATTGATGTATCGAATGGTTTAAATTACACTTATGGCATGGAAGAGTTGTGGATGAGTCCCAATAATTATTTGATGCTTGCTAAGAATATTCGGGATTATTTGACCGAATACTTACAAAGCAAAACAATTATTGACTATGTAGATGCACAATACGCTACTCTATCCGAAAATTTATCTTTAAAAGATGCAGATCTTCGCGCAATTGGTAAAGAAGCAGATAGTAAGGGTAACAATACTTTAGTAGTAAGTGATAATGTATTCCAATTTTTAGAAAACTATGGATTTGAAATAGTGTCATTAGATGAAGAAACATTAACGGAAAGTTCACTCAATAATATTCGGGATGCGTTTGATGATGGAACTTATAATACAATCTTTGTTTTAGACAATAACTATACTGAAAATATTAATAGTATAATTGAAGACTTTGAAGCTAATACTATAGATGTCTCTTCAATGACTACTGAAGATAGTGAAAATAGTGATTGTTTAAATAACATGCAATTATTTATTGATAATATTAGAAACTTAACGCTTGCTGATTGACAACTAACTACTTTTATATTAAAATATAGGAGTAGCACTGGAGCAGTACTCAAGAGGCTGAAGAGGCGCCCCTGCTAAGGGTGTAGATCGGGAAACTGGTGCGAGAGTTCAAATCTCTCCTGCTCCGCCATAAAAAAATTAATCTCTATTACAGAGATTTTTTTAATTGTTTTCTATTAAGTTATAAAAATCTTTTAATATTATATTATCTAAATTTTGTATTATTTCTTCCGTTGGTATTTCTTCTCTTTCTTCATACTTATCTAATCTTCTTCGGTAATTAGCTAGTTCATCCATATCGGCATATAATTTACATCTATTGACTATCATTTTTATTTCTAAATCATTCTCCGGAACATTATCAAATTCAAATATTGTTTTGCCAATAGTAACATATTTTTCATCATTATCTATATACATAGCTAGTCACCTCACTTTAGCTAACTAAATTATACTATGTAATATTACCTAATGTCAACAACAAATATAATAAAACATATAAAATAAAAAGTCCGAATGTTCGGACTTTAATTTTACATTGGTGACCCGTACGGGATTTGAACCCATGAATGCATGCGTGAAAGGCATGTGTGTTAAACCACTTCACCAACGGGCCATAATGGTGGGCTTGGGGGGACTTGAACCTCCGACCTCACGCTTATCAGGCGTGCGCTCTAACCAGCTGAGCTACAAGCCCATTGGAAACCTATTTAATTTTATAATATTTATTAGGTTTTTGCAATAGTTTTTTAAAACTTTTTTTCGAAAAACACATTGATTTCAATCAATGTATTTAGATTATACAATAAATTTAGATTAATGTAAAGTGATTTTAAATAAAATTATCAGGATTAACGATATTTATTCCTTGTTTACCAAACCAATTACATTTATTTATTACAGAGAAGGTATCTGCAAAGCCAATATTGATTCTAGTTCCACCGCTGTAGTCATTAGAAATACATATGCCATTTTCTATTTCTTTATTACATTCAATATCTTGTAAAAGATGATACGTTCCTTTATTTATTTGGGGACTACTAATTATTAAGGTACTAAAATCTCTTAGAGCTTGGAAACTAACTATTGATTTATTGTTATTATCGATGAGCGATAACAATGTATTTTCAGGTAAACTATCAGTTAAGTTAAAAAGCATAGTATATTGTTTAGATAATTCATTGGGAATCTTCATATTATTATTGCCTAAACCTATAATTGTTCCACTATTAATTAATAATTCCTTTGTGATGCTAAAGACATCATTTAAAGCCCAAAGATATATTACTCCCCCATCGATTACTAAATTACCATTAGAACTAATGCCATTATTGATATTAGCAAAAATTTGCAAATTACCATTGCCTTCAATATAGGTATCACCAACTGATTTAATGGTAGCACTAGATGTTCCTCCATCGCTTAAAATATTATTAGTATTATTAGCTAAATTAATAACTAATTTATTCGATTTACGATTATCAATTACACTATTTATTTCATTAACCATTGTTATTCCATTAAACTTTAAAGTGACATCATCACTCGTATCAATATATATAGTTCCATTAACTAAAATACCACTAACGTTATATATTCCCCCTTCATTTATATGAATATTGTTATTACTTATTTTTACTGAAGAATCATCTACTTTAGGGTTAACTCCCAAAGTGATATTGATGGTATTAGTTGATTCAGGAATTGTTTCTATTTCATTATTAATAAATATAGGTTGCAATAAAACAATTCCTACAATAACTATTAATAAAAGAGTAATTATAATTATGAATATTTTTTTATTACCCATAATACCACCTTTATTTAATTATATAGGATATTTATTAAATAGAAAAATAATTTTCTTTAGAACCTAACAAATTGACAAAAACTTTACTTTAAAGTATTGAAAAATACACTGTAAAATGGTATAATGCTTTTGTTATTTAGTTGTCTCCTTAGCTCAGTTGGTAGAGCAACTGACTCTTAATCAGTGGGTCTAGGGTTCGAATCCCTAAGGGGACACCAGATATGAATTATTATCCCTTTTTATAAGGGATATTTTTTATTTTTACTCCCAAATTTTACTCCCAAATAGTATTTTCAAAAAATATAATTAAATTTTTAAATTATAAGATAAAATATTATAAAATTATTTAACATCAAAGCAAAATGTGGTACAATATCATTCAGAGGTGTGTCTGAAGGATATTTTTAGATAGAATTTTATCTTCGAGAATCTAAAGTAGAAAAATATCATTATGCTCACCTCCACCTTATAAAGGACCACATTTTGCTGTCTAATGCAAATGTCACCACATTTGCATCAAAAATCAAAATTGTTTCATAAAAAAAGAACCTAGCCAAAATTGACTAAGTGTTTTTTATAAATTTATCTTTCTAGTTCCGAAAAATCGTATACCTCATCTTCACTAGGTCTTTTGTTAAATTCTACTTTTTGGACTTTAGATGCACTTTTACCCTCTTTATCGGTTACAGTATATTGAATCCAATATTGATCTATTGTCCGTCCATTAATGTCTACTCCCGTTTCATGATATACTTTGTGAGTAACCTCTACACCAGGGCGATCATCCCATACCTCTAAATGGTCATAATTTATATCAGCAATGGAATCGACATAATATATTTGATCAAAAAATTTTATCGTGGGAGTAGCAATATCATTAGGATTATTAACATCTTTTAAATAATTATATTTGCTTGATGAAAATATAAATGCTGGTGTACCATTATAGTCGATTTGATACCAATAACTATTACCGGACACATCGACATCAGAAACCGCATAAACATCTCCTTTTTTAGCTTCACCTAAAATTTTACCATCACCACTACCTTTAGCACGAATATTTACAGAATCTGCTAAAACCTCAACATACCATCCTTCTTTTATTTCCGCAACTTTTGCTTCAGCACGAACATTTTTAAAATAAAAATAACCACCAACACCTCCAGCAATTACTAATAAAATAATAAATATTATTAAAAATTTCTTCATATCTTACTCCTTAATATAATTTTATCATAATATGATCTTTTTTACTACTATTGTGATATATTTCGTTCTAATATTGCTTGATATTCGTTTTTATCAGGTATTTCTAAAGTCATTTTTAATTTACTATTTATTTTAACTATATTTCCCTCTGCATTAATGTACGAAATAATTTTAGTACTATCTGCAGATATAGGACCATAAATATCTAAATACCACATTACAAAATAATTCCAAGTATCAGTCATATCCCAAGCATCATTTTGCGCGAAAGGCGACAAATCATCATGAATCATATAAAAAATTCCATCACAATAATATAGGGAAATGTCATTTTTCGTAACTAACAAATATATAGCATTTATGACAATATCCATAGCATCTAATTCATAATGTCCTTGTTTTATTTCAGCTAAAATATCTTTATTATTGACATTTCGGATGGTACATATAAAGCTTCTTTCAAAACTATTGGTCTCATCTAATAATGGATTATCAAAGTCTTTTACAAGTATATCATCAACGATTATTTGATAATCTAAATCTTGGGCTGGAATATTTTGGGATAAAATTAGTAAATCTTCAAAAAAATATTCTTTTTTCATTAAAACTCGATAATTAATTGTAACTGTCTTCATAAATATAACTCCAATAAATATAGTCTATCATATTTTTTTAATTTATGGTAGACTATATTTAGGTGAAACTTATGAAAAAAGTAATTATATTCTCTCATCAAAGTGATATTGATGGTATAAATGCTATTATCCTAGCGAAGATGGCTTTTCCCAATCTTACTTATCAATTATCGCCGGGATTTAAAGAACTTGATGCTATATTTAATAATTATTTTAACAACAATTTGTTAAATAAATATGAGCAAATATTTATTACGGATTTAGCTTTAATGGAACCTACTTTAACTAAAGTAGCTAATTCCAATTTAAAAGATAAAATTTTAATTTTTGATCATCATCAAATGTCTATTAACACTAATTTAAATCGTTATGATTTTACCCATATTATTGAAGAAGATGAAAACGGTAAGAAATGTGCAACGGAATTATTTTATCAATATTTAATTAATAATAAAATATTAAAAAGAACTAAAGCTTTAGATGAATTTGTAGAATTAACTCGATTAGAAGATACTTGGGAATGGAAGCAAAATAAAGAAATTGGTGATAAAGCTCATAATTTAGCTATTTTGTTTAATATTTTGGGAATAGATAGTTATATTATTAAAATGTTTAATAAATTAAATAATAATACAGAAGAGTTTAATTTTGATGATGAGGAATTAAATTTAATAGAAAATAAGAAAAAAGATTATAATAAATTATTAAAAGAATATATAGATAGCATACTATATTTATATGATGAATTTAATAATAAATTTGGAATACTTTATGCTAATTATGAGTATCGCAATGAAATTGCCGAATATATTAGAAATATGGGAAATCCTGTCGATATAAAATATGTAATTATTGTAGCTATGGATAAAGGATTCGGGCAAAAATCATACCGCACTATTACTGACGGTTTTGATGTCAACGAAATTGCGGAATTGCATGGTGGTGGCGGACATCCTAATGCAGCATCTGTTAATATAACCAAAGAACAAAGAGATGAAGCTAAAACTTTAGATGAAAAAGAAAGTTTAAAATATCTTGCCAAATGCCAATATTTTATATAAAATATTATTAGGTGGTGTATATGGAAAAAAATAAATATCAAAGAGCTAGTAAAAATACTAAAAAAGAAATTAGAATGGAATTTTTTCAAACTGATTTTGGTAAAAGTTTGAATGTAAGATTAATTCGTTTGGTAATATTTAGTATTCTATTAATTGGCTTTGCTATATATTTCTTAATAGATGGTATATTTATTGAATATAGTTTGAGTGAAATCATATCAGCAGTATTCTTTATTATATTCGCTATTATATTTTTATGGGGTAGACATTATATAATTGTTAAAAACTGTAATAATTATATGATTAATAATCCAAAAAAGGAAAAAACAAATAAAAAGAAGAAATAACATATAATTAAATATGAATATATTTAATAGATTACAAAGACTTAATAGTGAAAATAAAATTTGGATTATATATTTTTTTATTGCAGCATTTGCTATTATTGCTAATAGTTATGAAAAAGATTTTTTAGTTAGAAAAAATAAAAAAAGCTACACAATTGAAAAAACAATACATATTGGTATTTTCTTAGTAGCTTTTTTTATCTATTTATATTTTGTTTTAGTAATTACTAAAGATTTAAATAACATGGAAAAAAATTTCAATAATACTAAATATCGTAATACTTTTCTTCAGCTTATTGCTGCCCTACTCTTTTTAATTGGGGGTGCTATTTATTTAGTACAAGAAGCATCAACTAACGAATTAGATGAAATTGGTTTTATTTAAAATAACGATATGTTTGGTGTTTTTCTAAGGTTATACCATTAATTTCCGCCAAATCGGAAACCGTAACCAATTGATAACCTTCTACATATAATTGGGGTAATAATTCTTCTATGGTTGCAATACTAGTTTTATGAATATCATGAAATAATATAATTGCACCATCAAAAACATTATCCATAACATATGTTTTTAAGTAATCGACATCTTTATGTCTCCAGTCTTCAGTATCAATATTCCAAAGAATAAAAGTTGTATCTAAAGATTCTTTGATAGTATTATTAATCGAACCATATGGTGGACGAGTTAAGGTAAAACCAGTACCAATTATACTTTTTAAAGTTTCGTTACTAGTATTAAATTCCTTTTGAATAGTAGTTATCTCTTGTCGTAGAAAATTTTGATGCGCATAGGAGTGATAGCCTATTTCATTGCCATTTTGATAAAGTTTTAAAATTACATCACGATAATAATTTAAATTTTTACCTAACATAAAGAAAGTAGAATGAGCTTTATTGTTTTTCAGAATATCAGCAAGAGTACTAGTATAAGCTCCTGGACCATCATCAAAAGTAATTGCAATATGCTTTTTGGCGGGATTAATAACGGAACCATCTTCATTGCTATAATTGCTATCCAAATCAACAGTTATATTTAAATAATTTTTTATTTCATTATAATTTACTGTTAAAAATAAATCTTCATTGAGTTTAGGGGTTATTTCATAATCATAGTAATAGATAACTAATTCATTATCTTTTAAAAAATAGACATTGGTTTGATCATTTTTATTTAGTACATCGGCGATAAATGTAGGATATTTTAAATACAATAATTCGGTTATTTTGGCATTAAAATTAGCTAATTCATCCTTTTTTATTATCGAATAAATTGATAGTTCTTCTCCAGATTCATAATCAAATAAAATACTTTCATAACGATTATTATTTACTTTTAATATTGAGGTTATTTCTTTTTTTATGTCTATTACATCCACTAAAGAGCCTTCAGGAATATTATCTATATATTTATCTATTGCTTCGTTTCTAACAATATTTTTGTCAGTTTTAATAACCGTTGTAGAATTAATTTCTTCACTTGATAACAATTTTAAATAATTAGTACTAATTACACTCATAGTTAAAGCAAGGACAAAAATAATTGTCCAAAATACATTGGTTATCAATTTATTCTTTTTTAATTTATACTTCATTTAAAATACTTCCCTTATATATTCTTAACATCCTTCTTTATAAACACTATAAATGATACCACTAACATTATTAGTAAATATATCAAACAGACAATTATGGCGTGCGGCAGACTATTGCCAAATATTGATGTTCCTCCGAACAAATACTGCGTAAAATCCCAATTAGTTGTGACAAAATAATTTAATATTTTAATATCATAAACTAAGGCAAATTGATTGATTATTTCTGCTCCTAAAATACCACAGAATGGTAATACAATGGCAAAGGCTGTGGAATTAATTATAACACTACAAGCAAAAGCTAAAGTCGCAAGCAAGATTATTTGGGGTAAATTGGTTAATATATATAATCCCAAATAGCTAAATACATTCATAATTTCTAAATTTGCTGTAGTTATGTTATAGACAACTACTGGTATACTTAAACCACTAAATCCTAAGAGAATACCACCGAATAGCAATTCAGTTACTATTAAAAGGCCAATAAGTAACAAAATCATTATTATTACACTAATGTATTTGGTTAGTAATATTTTGCTTCTCTTGTGAGGAGTAATTAATAAACTTTTTATGGTTCCTTTACTAAATTCATCACTTACCATGGCTCCAGCAATCATTATACTAAATACTAGTATTAAAAATGAATATTCACTAAAGAAATTTATAAATACCATTCTTACAGAGTCATCATTAATAGTATTAACTTTTTCATTTAATACATACCAATTTTCATGATATATTTTTACGTCTTCTTCATAATTAGACTTGTCATTTGCATAGTTATATTCCGCTAGATTATATAATGAATTACTAATATTATCTATGGCAATATTTAAATAATCATTACCATAAGCTACATTCTCATCTAATCTATATTGATTTAATTTTATCTGTTCTTCAGCAACAAATACTTGTTTTTCTATCTCCACTTTATTAGTAGTTATCGTATCATCATTTAATAATGTCCGATTATAATCAATTTCTTCATTTAACTCAGCAATATCTTGCCTTACAAAATATTGCCAATTAGCACTTTCAATATTTTCTTTTATAGTATTTAGCAACTGATTAGTTTGCGTATTATCATTGCCATAAGTCAAATTATCATAATAATCTCTTAAGACATTCCAATATTCTTCCATATATTTTTGATATTGCCAAGAATCACTAGCATAATTACTAGCTAGATTATAGGTTTCAACATATGATTTATAGTAATTATACATACTACTTTCACCAATGTTTTCATTTTCATAATCATCTACATATTTAAGAGCAGTAGTAATATCTTCATAATAATTATAAGAATTAATGAAATTATCATCTAAAGTACGATATAATACATTGGTAAGTATTACATAAACTATGGCAATTATTATAAATATTTTCGTGCTTCTTTTGTGAAACAATTTATATAATTCATTTTTTATTAAAGTCATTATTTTAACCCCCTTGTCTTTTTCAAGAATGCCTCTTCAAGAGTTATTTCTTCTTGTCTTATTTCGTATATATCAATATTTTTTTGCACTAATTCTTTAACAATATTAGCCACTTTTTCCTTATTGGCTTTTATCTTAAAAGACGTTTTAGTAACAGCAAAAGCATCACTTATATCCATTTTACTTGTATCGTTTACTTTAAAGATTATAACATCTTCGTTCTTCTTTAAAGTATCAACAGCACTAGATTCAATAATTGTTCCATTATCGATAATACATACTTTATTACAAAAACTTTCCAATTCTGCTAGGTTATGACTAGATATGAGAATCCCCATGCCATCATGGGCAAGTTTTTTTAATAAATTTCTTAAATCTTTAATTCCTTCCGGATCAAGGCCATTGGTAGGCTCATCTAAAATTAAAACATTGGGTTTATTTAAAAGGGCCCGAGCTATACCTAATCTCTGACGCATTCCTAAGCTATATTTATTAACTTTATCATTAATCCGCGACTCTAAGCCAACATATTTAACAATTTCGGAAATTTCAGTATCACTTATATTATTGTAATAGTTAGCAATCATTCTTAGGTTTTGCCAACCCGTTAAATACATATATGAATCAGGATTTTCGACAATTGCTCCCACTTTTGATATAGCTTTTTCAAAATCTTTCGTAATATCTAAATCGTTAATTAAAACTTGACCAGAATCAATTTTTTGTAAACCTAATATTAATTTAATAGTAGTTGTTTTACCACTACCATTAGGTCCAATAAATGCTAAAATATCCCCTTCATTAATTGTAAAGGAAACATTTTTTAATATTTGTTTTTTTCCAAAACTTTTACATAAATTTATACATTCTAATAATTTTGTCATCTAAATATATTCCTTTCTATAATTATCTGTTAAATGTCTTATGATAAACATCTTTTATTCTTTCATTAGATACATGAGTATAAATACCTGTAGTGTTTAAACTAGAGTGTCCCAGTAATTCTTGCACTGTTTTAATATCAGCACCATTATTAAGAAGATGAGTGGCAAAAGTGTGTCTTAAGGTGTGCGGGGTAACATGAGTTTTTAAAGATAAATTTTTTACTAAATCTTTAATTATGTATTCTATATCATGAATACTTAATTTATAATTATTATGAGTAAATAAATATTCAAAATCTATTTTTGCTAAATATTTATCTAAATATTCACGGGCATAATCGCCGAAATAAACAATACGTTCTTTACTACCCTTTCCCATTATCCTTATGGAATTATTTGTCAAGTTAATATCTTTAATTTTAATATTAATCATTTCACTAACTCGACAACCAGTGGCATAAAAAAGCTCAATTAGCAAACGATTTCTAAGACCTATTATAGTAGATGTGTCAATATTATCTAATATTTGCGCTAATTCTTCATAACTTAAATAATTGGGCAATTTCTTTTCTATTTTGGGATTTCTAATACTATTAAATAAGTTAATGGAGACAATATTTTGACTTAATAAATAATTATAAAATGTTCTAAGAGCACTAATTCTGCGAGCAATGGTACTATTTTTTAATTTTGCATCATCTAAATATTTTAAATAATTTCTAACAATATTACTATCGATATTTTTATAATTAAGATTGTTTTTCTTTAAATAATTTAAATAATTAGTTATATCTTTTTGATAACTAATTATTGTATTATCCGAATAATTTAATTCTTTTAATAAGTATTCTAAGAATTTACCTAGTTCTTCCATCATTATGTCCATATTTTTGCTCTAATTCAGCAGTTAAAGTGCGTAATTCATTTTCTAAAAAAGCTATTGCAAAATTATTTTCTTTAATATTGTTTTTTAATTCCCTTTTAGTATGAATTGGTGTTGCATTAGAATTTATAGCTACCTTACAATGGGCTATGTCATCTTGCAAAAGAATAATTTTAGCTCTAATAGCCTTTATTTTTTGATATATTTCGCTATATTCAAAACCTTCGATATCAAAAGCTGTTTTAGGATTCATTAAAGATAATTCTTCGGCATCTAAAACTATGGTATCTTCATATTCTTTTTGATATTCATTATTTAAGTAATCTTGTATTTTATCCATTTTTACATCTCCCTTATATCAACCAAATTTATCTACCCTTGTGCGTATTTCCAAGTGTTATTTCTAAATCTTTTAATTTTTCGCGATTATAAAAAATATTTCGATTGTTATTGGCAATATCACCATAAAGTTCGGATTTGCACATTTCTGGCGTTCTAGGATCTTGCAATAATTCTTCATTATCAATATTTTCTTGTTCTAATTCAGCGATTGTTCGCCGTAAATATTGAATTCTGCGCATAGTTTCATAATAATCCATATCAGGCATTAACACTCACCATCCTTATTTCTCCCGAAAAACTTTTATCCATATTGACATCTTGATTAGTACTTAAATTAATAAAAATAATTTCTATTTGCCAATTTTGGGTCACTTGAGTAGATGTAGTAATTTCTTGATGACTGGCTAGATTAAAATGACCACTAGCTGTTGTGATATCAAAACCCGTATATCCATTACTTTCAACATATTCTAGACCTTGAATTTCTCTGACCTCATTGCCCTCAGGATCAGTAACTTTAATTAATAATTCAGGAGTTTCATTACTAGTAGAATAAACAAAATCGTTACGATTAATATCTAAAATAATATTATAAAAATAAGTTTTAGATGTATTATCACTACTAGTTACTTGCAAAGTAGCACTAGCGGGAGTTTCATCAGAAATACTAGGCATGCCTTGGGCAAAATTTTCATCATTGGCATAAATAGTTATTGGTTTTCCGACATCAAACATTAACCAATCAGTAATTGTAGCGGTAGTTGCTTCAACCCGTGGAGAAACATTGGATACTTGTAAATAAGTAAAATAAGCAAAACTAGCACTAGTTATAATTGCAAATAAGGTTATAATATAAATAGCAAATATTACTTTTTTTGTTTTTTTATTCATAATCATTCTCCATTAAATACTTCATATTAAGAATAACAAAAAAGCCTAAAAAAATCAACTATTTAGATTCATTTTTAATCATATTGACAACCCAAATATACACTGGAACTAATAAATTTAATACCAAAGTTAAAATACAAGTGTTATCAAGATTCTTCGTAATAAACCAATAAATAAATACAACTAAAGCAAATAGTACAATTCCTAGATAATTTATAAGCTCTTTTTGAAAAATATTTTTTACTCCTTTATAATTATCAGCAATATCATATAAGACATAAACAATATTGGTTATCATAATTAAAACATATAAATATGGTAAAAATCTATTATCCGCCAGATTATTGTATATAATATAAACTATCAAGAAAAAAACACTATCGATTCTAAATAAATGAAAAGGTTCATTAATAAGCATTTTTATATTGTATTTTTCAATATATTTATTTTTTCTGCTTATTTCTCTTTTTGTAAATAATATTAAATTAATAATCCATAAACCTATACCTATATATTCCACAATTTCATACATCATAATCTCTCCCATACAAACAACCACAATAATTTTGACGATATAAATTATATTCTTTACTCAACATAATACTTTTTTTATATCCATCATTTTTCTTAAAATCACTATATAAATATTGTACACCATATTTCTGTTCTAAGAAAGCCCCAATTTTATTTATCAATTTGCTATTTTTATAAGGACTTACTGTTAGAGTTGTACCAAAATAATCAAAATGCATATCTTTAGCTAGCAAGACTGTTTTGGTAAGTCGCAATTTAAAACAGACACCACATCTAGCTCCACCCTCTTTTTCTTTTTCTAAACCTACTACAGCTTTTTTAAAACTTGCATTATCATAATCACAATCTAAAAATTTTATACTCTTATCATTTAATTCATTAATAAATCTGATTTGTTCACTTTTTCTTTTATTGTATTCTGTAATAGGTTCAATATTAGGGTTATAATATAAAACCGTTATATCAAAATAATCTTTTAGAAAACTTAATACAGTTGTAGAACATGGTCCACAACAACTATGTAATAACAATTTAGGACGATAGTCCAAATTAGCTATCAATTCATATAATTTATTCTGATAATTCATCGGCATCACCTTCTTCGTTTAATTTATCAAAAGATGTAAATATTACAGTATCAGATTCTGCATAGACGCTATCTAGGTGAATGATACCTTTGCTATCTAAATGGGAATATATAGTTTCATACATATTTAGATTAGCAAAATTAACTAAATCGATATATACTAAATTTCCATCATTCATCTTTAATATGAAACGCGAATCATTTATTGTAACATCATCTTTTATATCGGGACTATACTCTATTTCACTTATTAAAGCAATTATATCACTGTCAATGTCAGTCATTTTAGCAATTAAATTATTATATATATCACTAGTTACATAATTAATTAATGCGGGTATACCTAAATAATTGGCATTAGCGATTCCTTTACCATTAGACAGAACTACTTTATTAGTTGTTTGATTATAAAACAAAAGTTTAGCTTCGGTTACATCAATAGTTATAGTTCCTAAATAATTTTTTTTAACAACAACATCTTCTACTAAATCTAAAGACATAAGTCTTTTTTTAATGGTATTAGTATTAATACTAAATATTTTAGGATAATCACTTAAACCAGCAGTTGCAATAATTTCATTATCTTTTAAAATATTTGTCCCATTGATAGTAATATTTTTAAGGGGAATTGTAAAGACATAATAAAAAATCATTACTATTAAATATAATGTTAAAATTATTACTAATAAAGCTTTTTTATTTAATTTTCTCTTTACTTTTTTATTCTCCATTTTTTCACCAAGTTACTATTATTTGTTCTAATTCTAATTTTACTTTTTGTTTTTTTTGCACCTCTTTTTTAATAACTGTAATCAACTCTATTATATCACGACTTGTAGCATTATTGTAGTTTATTATAAAATTGGCATGTTTTTCCGACACTTTAGCACCACCGATGGTTAAATTTTTTAGTCCGGTATGTTCAATTAGATAACCAGCGGAAGCTACAGCAGGATTTTTAAATACTGAACCGGCGTTTTTATATTCTAAAGGTTGGGTTTTTTGGCGTTTTTGCAAATTTTCTTTAATTTGCTCACAGGCCTTAGCAACGTCACCTTTAATTCCCTCAAACTTAGCTGCCACAATAATATTCCTGCGACCTTTAAACTCGGTCATACGATAATCATATTGAATATTTTCTTTATTATATTCGTTTACATTGCCTAATTCATCCATTACCGTAACACTAATTAGATTATCAAAGATGGCTACATTATAAGCCCCCGCATTACCAACAATTGCTCCCCCAAGAGTCCCGGGGATGCCCATTAAAGCCGCATAGTTGGTGTATCCTTCATCTAATAGACAATTGACAAAATTAGCTAATGTTATTCCGGCCTCAGCAATTATTGTATCTTTATTAATTTTTATATCATTTAATTGATCTAACTTAATTATGGCTCCAGCAAAATCAGCATCGGGAAGAATAACATTGGAACCACCACCCAAAAGATACCAAGAAATATTTTCACTATTTAAATATTTAATTAAAGCTTGTAAATGTTTTAAAGAATCTGGGCTTATTAAATATTTAGCATGTCCCCCAATACCATAGGTATTATACTTTTTTAAATCCACATCTTCTAATACTTTTCCATATTCATTCATTTTAATAATTCCTTTATCTCATCATATATAATCGTCGATGCTTCTTTAGTATTTAACTTTTCTAAATTTCTTTTCATTTCGGCATATTTAGGAGTATTGATTAATTCATTAATCGTTACTTGAATTAAATTAGCATCTAGTTTCTTCTCTTCAATTATTTCCGCTACTTTCATATTTACCAAATCTAAGGCATTATAATATTGATGATTATTGGCAACAAAAGGGCTAGGTATTAAAATACTAGGTATTTTAAGAGCTAATATTTCACTTATGGTACTAGCTCCGGCGCGAGATATAACTAAATAGGCATCTTTCATCAATCCCGACAAATTGTCGACATAGGGTACTACTTTAACATTATTGGGAAATTTAGTATCTTTAATAAAATCATCATATAAACCTTTACCCGTTATATATAATATTTTGTATTCTTCATGAGCTACCAGTTTTAAAAATGCTTTGAATTTTTCATTTAAAGAACTGCTGCCTTGAGAACCCGCCACAATAATTATTAATTTGTCATTTTCTTCAAAACCATAAACAGTTTTAGAAATTTTGGAAGTTAGTTTGGCGTTTTCGCCGCAAGGATTACCAGAATAAATAACCTTTTTTGCAGTTTTAAAATAATCTTCTGAATTCTTAAAAGATACCCCAACAAGATCAACATATTTGGCTAAAGTAATATTAGATTTACCAGCTATACTGTTTTGCTCGTGAATAAAGGTTTTAATACCTAACTTGTGGGCAGCTCGGATAACGGGATAAGTTACATATCCTCCGGTGCCAATTACTATATCTGGTTTAAATTCTTGCATAATTCTGCTACATTTCTTTATGGCTTTATCAATTAAAAAAATATTTTTAATATCTCTGCCTATTTTCTTTTTACTAAAACCATATATTTCTAAAGGTATATATTTTATGCCCATATTAGGTATAATATCTTTTTCCATCCGATCATGAGTACCAATATATATTACTTCTAAATTCTTTTCTTTTTCTTGAAATTTTCTTAATATGGCTAACGTTGGATAGATGTGTCCACCAGTTCCGCCGGCCGAAATAATAATTTTCAAATTAATCACCTTGATATAATTATACACTAAAAATTAGGAGTTTTTAACTATTTTTGCTTTTACTTGTCATAAATTTTATTATAATAAAGAAAAAAATAGGAATTTTTTCCTATTTTTTAATATTTATAACAAATTCATTGGTAGTTTTATCTAAATCAACTACTAAAGTTGAGCCGAGATTTAAATCAGTATCAATTAATTTATGAGCTATTAATGTTTCAATATTTTTAGTAATATATCTCTTAATTGGTCTTGCACCATACCTTTCATCATAAGCATCGTCAACAATTTTTTCTTTAACTGCTTTTGTTATTTCAATGTGTAAATAATTATGTTCAAGACGAGCATTTAATTCTTTTATTATTTTATCTACTATTTCATAAACTGTATCTTTCTTTAGAGAATTAAATACTATTATTTCATCGATACGATTAATAAATTCCGGACGAAATGTATTTTTTAATTCATTTAATACTAATTCTTTAGCATTGCTTACATTATCTAAAATATATTCGCTACCTAAATTACTAGTCATTATTATAATGGTATTTTTAAAATCTACAGTTCGACCTTGCGAATCAGTAAGTCTGCCATCATCAAGAATTTGTAATAATATATTGAAGACATCTTTATGAGCTTTTTCAATTTCATCAAATAATACGATACTATAAGGATTTCTTCTAACGGCTTCGGTTAGTTCGCCCCCTTCATCATAACCAACATATCCTGGAGGAGCTCCAACTAAACGAGATACATTAAATGCTTCCATATATTCTGAACAATCAATCCGAATCATATGTTTTTCATCATCAAATAGCTCATAAGCTAAACTTTTGGCGACCTCAGTTTTACCTACTCCGGTTGGTCCTAAGAATATAAAGGAACCAATTGGTTTATTAGGATCTTTTATGCCACTCCTAGCCCGAATTATTGCTTCACTTACTAAATGAAGAGCATCATCTTGACCCATAACACGAGTTTTTAATCTATCAAATAAATGCAATAGTTTATCTTTTTCACTACTGACAAGTTTAGCAACAGGTATATGCGTCCATCTGGAAATAATTTCAGCGATACCTTCTTCATCAACGACATCAGACAAAATATTACTTTGATTATTTTCTTGTAAATTTTTTAATTCTTGTTCTAGTGCTGGGATTGTACCATGACGAAGCCGTGCGCTAGTTTCTAAATCATAATTATTTTCAGATGTTTGTAAATCAAAACGAGCTTTTTCTAATTCTTCCTTTTTCTTGTTAATCTTATCTTTGATTGCTTTTTCAGCTTCCCATTTATTACGCATTTCTTGTTCTTTAGCTTTTAAATCTTCTAGTTCTTCATCAATTTTTTTAAGTCTTTCTTTACTTATTTCGTCTTTTTCTTTTTTTATCGCTTGGCGTTCTATTTCTAAACTCATAATTTTACGAGTTAATTCATCAAGTTCAACCGGTACAGAATCAAGTTGCATTTTAATAGTAGCACAAGCTTCATCAACTAAATCAATAGCTTTATCTGGTAAATATCTATCAGTAATATATCTATCTGATAGAGTTGCTGCTGCGACCAAAGCACTATCTTTAATGGTAACACCATGAAAAATTTCGAATCTTTCTTTTAAACCACGGAGAATTGTAATTGTATCTTCAACATTTGGTTCACTAACTAAAACTTTTTGAAATCTTCTTTCTAAGGCTCCATCTTTTTCAATATATTTACGATATTCATTGAGAGTAGTTGCACCGATAACATGGATTTCCCCGCGAGCAAGCATTGGTTTTAGCATGTTAGATACATCCATGGCACCAGTATCCCCCGCTCCAACAATCATATGGATTTCATCGATAAACATAATGATTTCGCCATCACTATCTTTAATTTCTTTTAAAACAGCTTTTAATCTTTCTTCAAATTCACCACGATATTTAGCACCAGCTACTAATGAACCTAAATCAAGTTCCCATATGGTATGGTTTTTCAAACTATTAGGCACGTCGCCCCGAACAATTCTTTGGGCAAGACCTTCAACTATAGCGGTTTTACCTACCCCTGGTTCCCCAATTAGCACTGGGTTATTTTTACTCTTACGTGATAATATTCTAATCACATTACGAATTTCTTCATCACGACCAATAACGGGATCAACTTTATTATCCATTACATTTTTAGTAATATCCCGTCCATATTTATTTAAAACATCTTTTAATTCATCATTATTTTCTGGATACATATTATTCCTCCTTTTACATTTTGTATTGTAACACGAAAATTAGCACTTGTCAATAGAGAGTGCTGATTTTATTATAAAATAAATGCAGTTAATAAAACTGCATTTATTTAGAACCTACCACCGCTGCGGCCTCCGCCACCGAAACCACCGCCGCCGGAGAATCCGCCGCCAAAGCCACCACCGGAACTCATACGTGATGAGGCATTAGCTCTATTGATTGATACTTGACTAGAATTAATGGCTGAATGCATTGATGAAGATATAACACTAGCCATGTGAATATTATGAATATGTGTAAATGCTATATAATCAGCTGTTCCGACATTATCAAATTCTGTAATTTTCACATTCATCGCTTTTTCTACTTTATCAGCTAGACCAAAAACTGTGGCATATACCAAATATCTTTCCCACAAAGCAATTTCAGGTAATTCTTTAACACTAAAATTACCAAAATCATTTAAGAAATTTTTAAATGCTTGCCATTTATTATAATGTTCAATACCTTTTTTGGTTTTTTTAGTGCAAGCAACAGCATATATCATAAAAACGGTTGCAAAAGCTATGGTTAGAGACCCAAATATAAAATCAATATTATTTCTGGATATATAGGCTAATAAAAGCATAGAATAAAATAACAATATAATAGGTATCCATACATAATTTTTTTTACTTTCAAAAAAATTTTGGTTTTGGCCATCCTTTAAAACTTTATTTTTCCAATTAGTGTAGCTAGCCATAAAATTTTGACATGTTGCTGCTCCACTAGCATATTTTTTTAAAGCCATAGTAGTAAAAGTATTACCATTACCTACAGTTGTAAACAAAAAATCTACTAAAGAATTTTCAGTTTCATTTAAATTGTCACGATTTAGTAAAGTAAATGTATAGTTATTTTTTTTATCAGGAATTGCTTCTGCCTGAATATTTTTCTTATAAATCAAGTTCATCACACTGGCACTAAGAGCATTTTCACTAACTCTATGATTCATTAAATAATCAACTACCTCAACATTATAATCATCGATAAAATCCCGATTATATTTATGATTAAAGTCTGATTTTAATTCTTTATCATATTTTAAATAAACATATATAAAGCTAAGAACTAAAAGAACGTAAAAAACAATGGTACCAATAAGGGCAACATTCCATTTGGCTTTTACAGTTTGCCTTAAAGCATTAGTTTCATTAGCAATTTCGGTTTCTTCAGCAATTATATCATCAAGTGTTTCACTGCTGGTATTTCCAATAACTGTCGTATTAACTAAGGAATCAGCAAAAGTAATGCGAATATCTAAAATGCCATTTGCTTCGAGGGTATCAATACTAGCAATAACAATATTATTTGTATTAGAATTGTAATCATCGATATCTCCCGATAATGGTCCATGGGCCCAAAAACGGAAATAATCACTATCATCTCTACCCGGAAGAACAACGCGAATATTTAAATCATTTATTTCTTCTGGGAGTTCTCCACTAAAGAAATTCCAATAAAATTCACCAAAGCCATTATGTAAAATGATAACATCTTCTAAAGTATAGCTTAATTTAAAAGCTACTTTTTCATTATTACTAGGATAATACATCCGAATATTTACACTATTATAAGTATTATTGACTGTGTATTTTTGAGAATCACCAACATTAGCATAACTAGTTAAGGTAAAATTTTCAAAATCTTCAGTAAAAGTATCAAAAGAAATACTGTCAATTTTTTTAGCTGATACAGATATATTACTTATAGCACTAGCTGCAATAGAACTATTGGCCCCAGATTTACTCAAATTTATTTCGTAGCCATTAATATCGTCATCGATTAAAAATATTTCCTCTACATAGACATCGCCATTATTTAATATTTCAGCATTGATATAATATTGTTCAATATCATCACTGGCCGCACTTGAAATAATGGGAATAAATAAAAATACTATTAAACTAAATATAATTTTTTTCAAACTCATCACCTTCTTTAAAAAAAAGGCCTTACAGCCTTTAAAATTTAACTTGAACATTTTCTCTTTCGGCTTCAGCCACTTCGAAAAATGCTTCTTTTTTAAATTTAAATATGCTAGCAATAATATTACTTGGTACCATTTCAACTTTATTATTATAAAGTAAGACTGTATCATTGTAAAATTGTCTAGCACTAGCAATTTTACTTTCTGTTTCAGTTAATTCTTGTTGCAAATGTTGAAAATTAGTATTTGCTTTTAAATCTGGATAACTTTCAGTCAATGCAAATAATTTTGATATTGCTTTTTCCAAATCACCATCAGCTTTCATTTGGGCTTCAGGAGTGGTTGCTGAAACATAAGTATTTCTTGCTTGAATTACTGCTTCTAAAGTTTCTGATTCATGTTTAGTGTAGCCTTTAACAGTTTCCACTAAATTGGGAATCAAATCAAATCTTCTTTTTAATTGAACATCAATTTGCGCCCATTGATCTTTAACTCGGTTTCTTAAATCAACTAATTTGTTATAAGTTGTAAATACCCACGCAATAATTAAAACAATTACAATTATTAAAATAATCCACCACATAATTTTATCCTCCTGATATAATTTTAGCATATTTTTGTAATTTATAAAACACATTTTTATAAATTGACATTAAATTCGTAAAGGATTGAAATCTATTTCCAAATAACTATCTTTAATATTAATAAATATATTATCTAATTCTTTTAATGTTGGCATTAATTTATCATCAAATTTGTATTTAATAATTATTTGCATTCGATATTCATTATTAAATTTTAGAATAGCTGCTGTTGTTGGTCCTAAAACTAAAGTATCTTTATTTAAGTTTTTGGTTAAATAATATTTAGCTTTTTTGGCATTTGCTAATGTTTTTTCATAATCTTTACCAATTATTTTTATTCCCACCATAAAATAATATGGCGGATATCTTAGATTCTTTCGAAAATTCATCTCTTGAATATAAAATTTATCATAATTATTTTCTTTGACACAATTGAGACAAAAATTATCAGGATTAAACGTTTGAATAATTACCTCGCCCGGAATTTCACTTCTGCCTGCTCGACCGGCAACTTGACTTAAAAGGGAATAGGTATTTTCCGTACTCCGGTAATCTGGCAAATTCAATGTAGTATCGGCATTAATTACACCTACCAAAGAAACTTTAGGAAAATCTAAGCCTTTACTAATCATCTGCGTACCTAACAATAAATCATATTTATGTTCTTTAAAGGCGTTAATAATTTCTTCATGTTTACCTTTATTGCGAGTGGTATCTTGATCCATTCGCACAACTCTAATATCTGGAAATAAATTTTTAATCGTCTCTTCTAGTTTTTCAGTCCCCAAACCATAATAATTGAGGCTTTTTTCATGACAATTAGGACATAATTCATCCCTTCTTTTTTGATAACCGCAGTAATGACAAATTAAATTATTCGTTGTTTTATGATAAGTTAAGGTTATATCACAATTTGGACATTTATATGTATAGCCGCAATTACTACAGGTAATAAATGTTGCAAACCCCCGACGATTAAGAAGCAATATTATTTGTTCTTGTTTAGCTAATTTTTCGGCAATTTTATCTTTTAACAAATCACTAAATATGGTATTTCTTTTCTTCATTTCGGCTTCCATATCTACTAAATATATTTTAGGTAACTGAGCATTACCAATTCTCTTGGTAAGTTTAAGCAATTTATATACGCCTTTATCTGCTCGAGCTTTACTTTCTAAACTAGGAGTAGCACTACCCAATATTACTGGAATATTGTTATATTTTCCCCGATATATGGCAATATCTCGAGCATGATACCTTGGATTATTGTCTTGCTTATAACTACTACTATCTTCTTCATCAATTATAATTATTCCTAAATTTTTTAATGGCACAAAGATAGCACTACGGGTACCAACAACTACATGGACATCTCCTCGCAATATTTTCAAATATTCGTCATATTTTTCACCTTCAGATAAAGAACTATGAAAAATTGCTACATCACTACCGAAAGCTTCATAAAAACGATTAGCGATCTGAGTAGTTAAACCAATCTCCGGAACTAACATGATTGCAGTTTTACCAGCATTTATAACCTTTTCAATCCATTTAATATAAATCTCTGTTTTACCACTGCCTGTAATTCCATATAATAAATAAGTAGCATATTTTTCTAAAGCAACAGAATTATAAACCTTATTTTGCTCTGCAGTTAATTCTTTTTTGACTATCTTATTATTATCTTTATTGATACGATATTTACTAACTTTTTCAAAATCAATTAAATCTTCTTCTTTTAAACTTTTAAGTATATTACTACTTATTTCTTTTTTATTTAATTTATTTTCTTTTAATCTATTGATAATTTCTATTTGTTTTTTTCTATTTGGGTATTTTTTTATGTAATCATTAGCTTTATTTATATCTTTTAATAAAACATATTCATCATATATATTATAATTGTGCTTTTGTTCTTTTATTTTTAAGCTACTAGGAAGCATTGTTTGATATGCCGTAATTAAATTACATAATGTGATACTAGATAAATATTTACCAATATCCACTAATTCTTTATTTAAAACTAGTTCTGAATTATCAATTCTAATAATGTCTTTTAATTCATAATCGGTATCATTAGTATCTTTTAATTCCATAACAAAACCAAATACCTCTTTTACTCCAAAGGGTACATATACTTTCATTCCTACTTGAATAACTCCTTGTAATTCTTCAGGAACTTTATAAATAAACATCTTATTTAAAGATTTAACTGGATATTCTATTATTACATTTGCATACATAATTTTATTTTAACAAAGGAACTTTAAAAAAACAATACTATTTTTTAGTATCGTTCTTTTTTTCTTCCATGACCTCTTTTAGGGCTGTACCAAAAGTAGCAACACCAGATAACTCGGCAGGAACAATTATTTTAGTAGATTTGCCATTAGCTAAGTGTTCTAAAGCTTCATAACTTTTAAGCCTTAAAACCGCTTCATCAGCTTTAGCTTCTCTAATTAGTTTAATGGCATCAGCTTCGGCTTGTTTGATTTTAAGTAAAGCTTCAGCTTCCCCTTCCGCAACTTTAATTTGGCTCATCATTTGGGCTTCAGCGCGAAGAATTGCACTTTCTTTTTCACCTTCAGCAATTAAAATACTTGATTTCTTTTCCCCTTCGGCTTGTAAGATTTTTTCTCTTCTTTCTCTTTCAGCTCGCATTTGTTTTTCCATAGCATCTTGAATATCTCGTGGAGGCAAAATATTTTTAACCTCAACTCGATTAACTTTAATACCCCAAGGATCTGTTGCTTCATCAAGTATTGAACGCATTTTGGTATTAATAATATCTCTACTAGTAAGAGTTTGATCAAGTTCAAGTTCCCCAATAATATTACGAAGAGTTGTTGCTGTCAAATTTTCAATAGCATTAATTGGATAGTCAACTCCATACGTATAAAGTTTAGGATCCGTTATTTGAAAATAAACTACTGTATCGATTTGCATTGTAACATTATCTTTGGTAATTACTGGTTGGGGAGCAAAATCTTTAACAATTTCTTTTAAAGTAACTTTGTTGGCTACTCGATCAATGAATGGAACTTTAAAATGTAAGCCATTATGCCATGTTGCATAATAAGAACCTAATCTTTCAATAACATAACTCTGAGCTTGTGGAACAATTTTAATACTTAGTAAAATAACTATAACTACAATTACAAGTATAGCAATTAATATTTCTGGCATTATTCTCCCTCCTTTCTCACAACTAATTTAACACCATCGATGGCATCAACTACTACAGTTTCACCAACAGCTATTTTTTTATTGCTGATAGCACTCCATCTTTTACCATCAACTTTTACCTCACCAACTTGATTTTTCTTTATTTCTTCAGTAACTAATCCGTTCATACCAATAACCCTATCAATATTTGTTCTTGCTCTTTGGGTAGGTAAAATTCTTTTGAGTATCGGTCTAGTTGTAAAAAGCAAAATGATTCCTAATACCGCAAATGTGGTGGAAACTATAGTTACATCATCAATAAAGAATGATAAAATCATGGCAACAATACCACTTATTACAAACCAAATAGTTAATAAATTTACCGTTGCTATTTCAATAATAGCTAAAACTATAACTAAAACAAGCCAAAAAATCCAATCCATAATAATTCAACTCCACTTAAATTATACAATAAAATACTATGAAAAAAAAGTGCTTTTTAACACTTTTTAATCGGTAATAGTAGTCATTTCACTATTTAAATTTAAGGTAAATAAATTTAATAGTTTAACCAAAATTTGTTCATCATCTTCTTTAATAACAAATTGTTTATCATCTTTTAATATCTCTTTTAAAACTACGTATTCATCACTAGGTTCTTCTGATTCGTTTAAAACTACTGATAAAAAATAGTTTTCATTTTCTAATGTTGCTTTTTCTAAAAGCAAACAATTAACACCATTTTCTAAAGTAATTACAGTATCTACACGCATCTTATCTTCCACCTCTTCCAACACTAGGTTGTGCTTCTACTTTATTGTTATTTGCTAATTTCTTTTTATAACTTTTTAACAGTTCATTACCCCAATTTAATATTCCTTTACCATCTCTTGGTTGTTCTTCACTTTCAAGTAATGGACTAGAAACATCATTAGATTTAATATGTTGATAATATATTGTACTTATAGTACTACCTAAAGCAGCAACTGGTATACCAACAAGAAGTGGTAGAGAACTAGCTATAGTACATGTGGCTGTTACACCTAATATTAATTTAGCCATAGGAGCTGATATTGCTCTTCTAGTTCTTTTTACCTCAATTTCTTTTTTAGCGGGAATACTACCTTCATTTTTGGAAGCTGCAACTTGTTGTTTAGCTAACATTTCGCGATCTTCTTCTTCTATTTTTTTAGCAGTATTCCGAGATATTTCCGCAAATATATCTTCATTGTTCTTTTCTACTGAAGGCGCAGGTGCATTTTCCTTTTCCACTGTTACTTGAGGAATTTCTGGCTCTTTAGTAGGTTCTTCCGTTAAATCACCATCATAGTTAATCATTTTTTTGATTTCTTCTAATTCTTTTTCAAAATTAGAAATTTCTGGTAATATTTGATCGGGACTAACAGGAGTTTGGATATTTGCTTCTTGATCTAACGTTTCAACATCTTCTTCTTTAGAGGAATCACCACCTGTTGGTGCTGAAGGTTCAAGATTGGCATTTTCTTTTTTAGTTTGATCCAAAGCTTTAAATTCCACATTTAATATATTTTCATCAGCGCTAAATCTATTAGTTATAGAGGTACTTGTATAATAATAACCATTTGGCAAATATAAACTTGATAATGGATTATCACAACTAATCAATGCATCATATTTACTATCACTTGGAATACCTAATTCAAAATTACTCCGAGGATTTAAGCGTTTTAATTCATTAAATAACCAGTTTATATTGTCATTTTTTCTTTTAGCATCACTTTCTTTTAAAGTTTCAGCATTCTCCGGTAATAAAACTGGATCATTGCTAGTAGCAAAAAAGTCTTTAATTACTGGTTTTTCTTCATTAATTACTTTTACTGGTTCCGGTTCTACAATTTCTTTTTTGTCAGCCACTTGGTTATTTTGACCTTTTTGAGTAATATGATAGTTTTTACAAATGGCATCTAATTCTTTTTGACTATTAATTCTTTGAATACCAAAATTATCTACTATATTTTTTATATCATTAAATTTATTTTCTAAATCCTCATTAGCAACCGCCGTAATTGCAGTACTTAAAGCATTTAAATCATCGGTTAAACTGTTTTTAAATTGAAGCAAATCAAATGTCGCTAAAGTTTTTTCGTATTCTTCTCTTTCTTTATTAAACAAATTCATGGCTTTATATAAAGCTTCTTCTTTAGCCCGACTTTCATCTGCTAATCTTCCGAATTCAATAGTCAAATCTTCATCATTTAAACCTTTTTCATTAATATGATTCAAATCATATTGAGCTTTGACATATTCATCTTTGGCTTGATCAAGGGTATTTTGAGCAGCAAGATAACCACTAACAAAAGTCATCTTATCTTTCAAACTTTTAATTTTTTCCTGAATATCACTAGCTATATTCAAAGAATTTATTTCCTCTTCAAGTTTATTTAGGCCATCAAGAAAACTTTGTGCAAAAGCAATAATATCAATTGGACTATTTATTCTCCTTTTTAATAATTCTAAACGTTCAACTAAGTCTGCAAAATTACTGTTTTGAACAGTTTTCATAAAATCATTAAAATGATTTTTATCAATGCTAAATCCATTATTTGTTAGTTTAACCATTAAATCATACATATTATTATTCATATTAAATCCCTCACTATTATAATAATATCACACAACTAGCAATTATGCAATATTTTTTCAAAAAAACAAGCCATATATTCCGGCTTATTCTTCACTGTTATTTTCCACATTAATAACCTCTTCACCTTTGTAATAGCCACATTTAGTACAAGCTCTATGAGGTCTTAATGTTGCTCCACATTTTGGACAAGTAGTTAATGCTCCTACATCTTTTTTCAAATGAGTACGACGCATTCTCTTCTTTGTTTTACTAGTTCTTCTAAAAGGAACTGCCATTTTTATTCACCACCTTTAAATATATCTTTTAATTTTGCAAAATCTGGATTGATATCTTTTTCCTCCGGATTTAATTCCCAACCATCACCTTTTAAGTTAACTCCTGAATTATTAGTTAAACTAATGGGAACCTCTAGTACAATATTTTCCCACAAAAATTCCAGTTTATCAAGAGTATTTTGTTCTTTTTTGTAATATTTTGCACTTTTTTCGATTGTTTCATTAATATTTAAATCAATATTTTTAACAATTTCTTCTAAAGTTATAGCATCTTGAAGAATCATATTACCACTAAGATTAATATTTGTTTCTATTTCATCTGATAAATTATAGAAAATATCTCCTACAACATGCATGTTATCTAAACGAACAATATCAGTATCTTGGTAATAACTTTCGGGAAAAATAATATCTTCATCAAGATGAACTGGTAATAAATTCAAATTTATATTATTCATTATTCACCCCAATCATAGTTTTATATCTATAGTTTAATTCTTTAACAACATTTTTTCCACGAATATCTAAAATAACATAACGAGTACTATCTTCACTCTCTAATTCTGCATAAGTATAATTATTAACTATATTATAAGCGGCAGCAACTTTTTCAGAACCAATATTAAAATCTTCACTAAGAGGCAAACCAAGTTCCATATCAAATATTCTTAATATGTATTGAGTTCCATCGGTCACTTGATATACAAAATAAGCATTATTTAAACTGATAAATTCGATGTTTTCTTCAAAATCGTCAGTCAATAAATTACTGATATTTGTGGTACTAGCATTATTTAAATTGTAATAATAATATTCATTATCTCCTTGAAAAACTAAATATTTATCATTTATTGCTAAAAGTTGCAAATTAGCATTAGCTCCACGCATTACTATTAATGCATTATTGCCAGTTTCTACATTATATTCATACACTCCTGCAGTTTGGGTATAATATATTTTATTATTTTGATACAATATCTTAGAACTATCTAAATTAGAGGTTATTTCAATATTTTCGGTACCTCCGATATTTCTGAAGCTTAAAGTTGTTCCTTCAATTATTATTAATCTATCTTGTTCTACTAGTATATCAACTGAACTACTATAAAATGGATCTAATTCATATAAGTAATATTTTTCCTCATTACTATTATAATGCAATTCATTGATAGCATCAGAGTAAAATGTTAAATGATTATTCCGCCATGAAAGGTTATCCACGGTATAAAACAATCTAAGACCTAAATCCATTTCTTCAAAGTTATCATTTAAGCCACTTATTCTATAGGTGCCATCTTCATCATGATATATGCCATAATATGGGTAAGTCTCTGGATATGGATCATCATAGACTATTTCTTCAACATTTCGATTATGCATGAATTTAGCTAAATTATACATAATGATTATGACAATTATAACTGCTATAATAGCAATAATGGTAAATATTAATTTCTTTCTTTTTTCTGGTAGCACTTAAATCACCCTTTTAAACATTTTTTCCAATTCATAATTAGTAAATTTCATAATAGAAGGTCTGCCATGACAACAATTATAAGGATTATCACATTTAACTAAATCTTTTAATAACTGATTCATTTCTTCAAAACTTAGTCTTTCGTTAGCTTTAACACTCATTTTACAAGACACCATTTTAGCTAAGCTATCTAAAAATCGTTCTTTATTAAAGTTTTTACCATTAGTTATTACTAAATCGATAATACTTTTTAAATTATCCCCTTCAAAGTTTTTAGTAAGCCAAGTAGGATGAGCTTTAATAACTATTGTATTAATTCCAAATTCTTCTATTTTAAACCCTAAATCATCTAATACCTTCTTATTTTCCATAAAGGTATTAAAATCACTAGTAGTAAGTTCAATAGATAAAGGAACTAACATTTCGGTTATGGCAATTTCACTTTCCTGAAATTTTTTTTGAATCATTTCATAATTTACTCTTTCATGGGCCGCATGCTGATCTAAAATATACATTCCCTCTTCATCTTCAGCAATAATATAGGTACCATGAATTTGACCAATTGGATATAAATTTAATGTCTTCAACTCGGCATTTTTATTATCATCTATATCCATAACATTTCTTGGTTCGGCAAAGTCCATTTTAGTTTGAATAACCGTAGTATTCTTTTCAGATACATAATTATTATCCAGCGAAAAATCACTTTTAACATTATTTAATGATTCATCTATTAAAGCATTAGGTACTAATAAATTTTCATACAATGCTTTCTTAATATTATTATATAATAATTTTTCTAAGTTTTCAATCTTACTTATTTTAATATCTTGTTTTGTAGGATGGATATTTACATCAACTAATGTTGGATCAGTAGTAATTTGGATGACTACCACCGGATAAAACCCTTCATGTTTATAGGTGTTATAAGCATCGTTTATAGCTCTATTTATATCATTATTTCGAACTACTCTACCATTAACTATAGTATTTAAATGATTACGATTTTTCTTTAAAACACTCGGTTTAGAAACATAACCATATATTAAGAAATCATCACTACTAGCTTTAATTTCTAACATATTACTAGAAACATTTAAACCGTATATTTCATGAATACACTTGAGCAAATTGTCACTACCGCTAGTTTTTACTACAACCCGATCATTATTTGTTAAAGTAAATGCTATTTCGGGTTTGGATAATGCTAATTTTTCAATATATCTAATACAATTATTAGCTTCTGTGGTTTCACTTTTTAAATATTTAAGTCTAGCAGGAGTATTATAAAACAAATTAGTAATAGTTATTATAGTACCCTGACGAGCAGAAGCATCTTCAACTAAATCCATAGTACCACCCTTAATATGAACATGAGTGCCAACATCACCACTACAAGTAATCATGTTAACCTCACTAACACTGGCAATACTAGCTAATGCTTCACCTCGAAAACCCAAAGTTTCAATAAAATACAAATCATCGTCTTTATAAATTTTACTAGTTGCATGTCTAGCAAAAGCTAATACTGCATCAGCTTTAT
The DNA here is from genome assembly GCA_944372215.1 of uncultured Bacilli bacterium. GTDB lineage: Bacteria > Bacillota_I > Bacilli_A > RF39 > UBA660 > Onthocola_B. The sequence continues at coordinate 50,580 of CALVYL010000001.1, forward strand.
CCATTCCAGAGCCATCATCAATAACCTCAATTTTTTTAATGCCTCCATCTTCTAAATTGACCTTAATATGTTTAGCTCCGGCATCAATAGCATTCTCTACTAATTCTTTAACAACTGATGCACATTTTTCAACAACCTCACCAGCAGCAATTTTATTAGCCAAATTTTCACTCATTACTTTAATTTTCATTGTTACCTCCAACAAGAGATTTTCTAATTTCAATATTAGAATTATTTATAAATATTTTAGCAGCACCACTAAATTTAATAAAACCTATTCCTTTAATAACTAAATCTTCATTAAATTGAACATTTAAATTATACACATATTCTTCTCTTACTCTTCTTTTTTGTACCAATATATCATTTGGTAAATATAAAGTTATATTAATATCTTGATCACTTGCTAAAATATATTTATCAATTAATAAACAATATTTATTTTTAAGTTGATAGGTTATGGGTTTAATTTGTTTTTTAGGTACATATACCGGATAATTACAAACAAAACCTGGAGCATCAACAATATTACCTATTTTAATAAATTCTTGGGTTGTGTTTTCTTTATTACTGACAGTTATATCACTACCAATAATTTTATTTATTAAACTGCTTTTACCCATGTTAGTTAGACCACAAAATATTACATTATTATTTTCAATAATATTTAAAATTCTACTAATATTTTCATTATTAAATGTACTACATAAAATGATATCTTCAGTTATTTGATAAACTTCTTTAATATTTTCTACTAATTTATTTTTTATAATATTTTTAGGAATTATATCACTTTTAGTTATAACTAAATATTTAATATTTTTTATTTTTTTATAATATTCTATTATTTCATTATTAATATTAAAAAAATCAACTAAAAATAAAACAACACTATTGCTTTTATTAATATAATTAACAATACCATTATTATCTTGAATTTTACCGTCATTTATATTGGTGCCATAATGTTTTAATTTAAAACAACGCATGCATAAATCATTACTTAGTTTTGGAGTATAACCTAATTTATTTTTATCACTATCTTGTAAAGCAACACCACAGCCCAGACATTTTTTAATCATAATATTCCCCCATAACTAATATGTTTTCTTTAGCAAATTTTTTTAAGAAAAATCGTTCAAAAAAACGATTAATTCTCGTAGATATAAATTCATATCTAGCCATGCGATTTACTAAAATGCTAGTAAATCCCATGCGATTAGCACCAAGAATATCGGTAAGTAATTGATCACCAATACAAGCAATTTCACTATCTTTAAAATGATATAGTTCGAGTATTCTTTTATATTTTTTCTTAAAAGGTTTTCTGCTGCTGAAAGCCACATCAACATTTAACTTTTCTTTAAATGGTGTAAGTCTTGTTTTATTACTATTAGATATTATGATTACTTTAAAATCTTCTTCTAACTTAGCAAATAATTCTTTTAATTTTTGATCTGGTTCTTTTTCTTTACAAGGTACAATGGTATTATCTAAATCAAATAATAAACATTTGATACCATTTTTCTTTAGTTTTTTATAATTAATTGAATAAATACTTTTTTGATAAACATCAGGTATTAATAAATCCATAGTAAAACCTTCTTCCTAAATAATTATAACAATTTTCATTCAAAATAAAAAGGACTAAAGTCCATTTTATTTAACAATTTCACTAGAATTCCAACAATATTTAGGGAGGCAGATAAATTCTACCTACTTTCGACAATCATACTGCCATATCTAGGATGTCCATTAACAATTTCAATTTCTACACTAGTATGTATTTCTTTTAATTCATTAAACTCAAACCCTGGAATATAAGAATTTTTATTAGATACTAATACATCAGCTTTATATTTATCATTGTATTTATAAATGTCTTCAATTTCAAATGTTGTTCCGTGTGATCCAAATCCATCACCAATAACAGCTGCTATTTTATATCCTTTATTGGCATATTTATTATAGCTATCTAAAAATTTACAATTTTCTCCATAAAGATCTGTATTTTCACATTCCTTAATTAAATTTTCATAAGATTCAAAACCGTATAATCCATCATATTCTTCATAATTAAAATTAATATTAAAATACTCATTAAAAGTTTCTAAATCTTGATTAGATACCAAATAAATACCACCATAATACCATGAAGCTGTTTCAAATTCAAGATCATGAAAATATTTCATAATAAATGGAGCCGCTTGTTCAAAAAAATCATAATCCTCATTTTCATCAAGACTAGGTATCATAACAGTATACCACATCATTTCGTCGCACATTTTATCACATTTGTACAATCAAATATATTTTGAAGATCATTTCTTATAATAGCTATTTCCTCTTCTTCACTCAATTCATTATTTTCTTCAATATCATTTTGTTTATTTTCTTCATTTGTCTGATTATTATTACTGTTATTTTCCACTATTTCATCTTCTTTGATAAAATTATCATATACTATGTATGATACACAACCTATTAATAAAATTACTAAAATTATTATAATTACAATAAATTTCGTATTTTTATTTTCTGCCATATATAACTCCTTATATTATTTCACTTGAATACCAATAATAATTACCATCAATATCTTTTTTAAATGTTAATTTATATAATCCTGCTTCATCTCTATATAAATCAAATAATTCTGATCCATCCTCATAATCTACATCATCTGTAATAAATTTAGTAAAATTTCTATCTGCATAAATTCCACAATTATTATAACTACAACCATCTACTAAAAAATTAACATATACTAATAAATCATCACCATCTCGTACTGTTCTATTGTATTCTATATAATTATAATAAGAAGAAACTCCGCCGCCATCAATTGGATAACATACAATTTCATTATCTATCAAACTACATGTTATTAATGAATAATTGTTATATGTATAAATGGTTGTATAATCAATTGATTTATCACTACCAAACATTTGATGATAATATTTTTCAAATGTATCTCTACTTATTATTTCAGATGGGCAAATATATCCACCATCATAACATTCGCTCTTAATATGGGCTTCTGCATCAAGTTCTTTTTCTTCATCTGGTATTAATATATATGTAAGTGCCATTTTATCAACACTAGTTAAATCATCATAATATATATTTTTATCTTGATATAAAATATATGTATTATCTGCAACATAAGTATGCTTGTTTGTTCTTTCAAATAAATCTCTACCAATACTTGCTACTTCTTCATCTTCTTCAGGTAATTGAATGTTATCTTCTTCATTGTTGTTATTTTGTTCATTATTTGAATTGTTATTATCTTTATCATTATTTTCCACTATTTCATCTTCTTTGATAAAATTATCATATACTATGTATGATATACAACCTATTAATAAAATTACTAATATTATTATAATTACAATAAATTTCGTATTTTTCTTTTCTGCCATGATTATTCTCCTTTACTAAAATCAACTAAAACATAATTATCATTATCACTCTCAAATACATAATTATAAGTATCAGTATTTTCTTTAATGCTTTCTTCATTGTTATTTATATATTCTTCTATTTCACCAGTTGTATCATCACCAGAAAAATAAGAATTTTGATGATTATAAGCATCACTATAAGAATAATACAAATCATAATATGCTGGACCTACATCAGGAGTAATTATCCAAATAAATTGATAAGATACATAATACTTACCATCTTCATAATAAGCGTCTTTTAATAATGCTTCATATGGTTCTATTACACTGGTACCAGAACCAAATATAGCATTAGTATAAGTTTTTGTTTCTTCATCATATATAAAACCATCATCATTAAATACACTTAGTTTAATAAAGGGATGAATTGTTTCATGATTAAATGACAAATAATTTATACTTGTTTTATTAAAAGCTTCTTCTAGTTCAGATGCTGTAAAAGTATCATTATTGGAATAATGGTCTAAACCATTTAATTCAGTAAGCTTTAGTAACGCTACTTGTAATTTTTCTTGATTAGTTATTTCATTAATATTGTCTTTATCCCATAAGACATAGAGTTCATTATTAATTATTCTATTTAAATCACTTAATGTTGCCTCAGCAATTTCTTCTCTTTGAACTTGTTCATTTTGATTATTTTCTATATTTTGATTTGTGTTATTATCTTTGATATAAATATCATAGATAATATAACTTACACTCGCTATTAACAAAACTGCTAATACTGCTATTATTACCAACAAAATATTATTTTTCCTTTTTTCCATATAACAACCTACTTTCTATTAACATAGTAACATATGGTTAATAATTAAACAAGGTTTAATTATTTTTTTTACGTTGATTTGACTAAAAACAAACAAGCATAATTTTTCACTTGTTTGAATTTAGTTTTTCAAGAATCTTAATACTTAAACCTGTTATTTCAGCAGTTAATTCTAAATTCATACCTTTTGAAAGCATCTTTTTAGCTGTTGCTATTTTTTCCGCTTTAATTCCAGCTTTTCTGCCAGCCTTTTCACCTTCTTCTCTAGCACACTCTACATCATAATCCCAATGTGAACCATAGCCTTTATTGGCATCATTATCTAAATATGACTTGATATACTTTAATGCTTGTTCCATAAATATATTTCCTCCTTTTGCTAAATTTTCTAACTCACTCATTGTCTTTCTATTCATATAATCTAGTATCTTTAATAACCTTTCATCTTCATTATAACTCTCTGTTTCGTTTGTGTCAACCACAATTATAAACATTTGCTTATAATCATTTATTTTTTTAAAGGGTACTTTTAGAGTATCTAAATCTACTACTCCATATTTTTTTATTATTTTTTTACTTGTTCCTTTTTTAGGAACAAAATTAAAACATATTACCATATTATCACTTGTGAAATTATCTTTATTGTTTCTTTCAAATCTACCTGATGAGATTTTATCTAAATAAGCTTCACTTTTACGATATTCCTTGGAACCAAATTTAGTATATGCTTCAAATAATATGATATCTCCCACATCAGTACTTATCAATATATCACGATAAAAGTCTTGTTTTAAAATACTATCAGCCATATCTATTTTCTCGGGATTAGTACTTATAGCTCCATAATTTAAATTTAGATGCAAATAATCACTGATGGCATCAAGTAAATATTTTGCCATCTCTTCATGAGAAAAGACAAATTTAAATACTTGATCATCAAGTAAGATAGGATATTTACCACTCAAGATTTTATCGCGGCGATTTTGTTTGATTTTAACATTATTTTGCATGATTCTACCTCGTTTCTTGGTTTTATATCCTAACATAACCTAAAAATAATCGTCAAGAGTTTATTTTGTCTTGTTTTGTCGAATATTCAGATTGTTTGTCGAAAATGCTCGAAAATCTCTAAAAATCAAGAAAAAACTGGATAAATCCAGTTTTAAAATAAGCTTAATTGAGCAGATTCTGGCATACCTTTAAATACTCCTAATTCTCTTAGAGCATTAACAGTTGTTTGGTTTACTTTACCACGTACTTGAAAATCTTCAACACAATAAAATGGTTTTTTATTTCTTTCTTCTATAATTTTATTAGCAACTGATTCACCTAGACCATCAACTGCCATAAATGGTAAATATAGACATTTATTTTCTTCATCAATATAAAATGTTTTAGCTAGGGATTTTTCAATATCGATGTTTTTAAATGAAAAGCCTCTGGCAAGCATTTCTAAAGCTACTGCTAAAGTATCTCCGACCGCTTGTTCTTTGGCGGTAGCCCCAAAACCTTTTTCTTTAATTTCCGCAAGGCGTCTTTTTATACCATCATAGCCACCAAGCATTGCGGATACATCAAAGTCACTTCTTCTAATTGAGAAAAATGCGGAATAATAATAAAGGGGATAATATACTTTAAACCAAGCAACCCGGTAAGCCATCATAACATAAGCACAAGCATGGGCTTTCGGAAACATGTATTGAATCTTACGACAGCACTCAATAAACCATTCAGGCACACTATATTCGCGCATTTGGGCAGCTAGAGGTATCCAATTATCCGGTTCTTTTTTAGGTTTTCCTTTACGAACGAATTCACTAATTTTAAATGCTGCTGAAGGTTCCATACCATAATTCATCAAACTAACCATAATATCATCACGACATCCAACAACCTCACTAAATGATGCAACATTATTAACTATTAGTTCCCGCACATTACCTTGCCATACATTAGTACCATGCGCAAGACCAGCTATTTTTACTAAATCCGCAAAGTGTGTTGGTTTAATTTCTAAAAGCATGTTAATAGCAAAGTTTGTACCAAATTCAGGAATTCCTAAAGTACCAGTTTTACATAAAATTTGGTCTTCAGTAACTCCTAGGGCTTTAGGAGATGTAAACAAACTAATGACATTTTTATCATCAAAAGGAATATCTAGAATATTTACTTTAGTTGTATCTCCTAAATAACGAAGCATGGTTGGATCATCGTGGCCAAGAATATCTAGTTTTAAAACATTGTCGTGAATAGCATGGAAATCAAAATGTGTTGTATACCAAGTGCTATCTGGTTCATCTGCGGGATATTGATAAGGGGTAAAATCAAAGACATCCATATATTGGGGAATAACGATAATTCCGCCGGGATGTTGACCAGTAGTTCTTTTAACTCCGGTACAACCAAGAGCAATCCGTTCAGTTTCTACACTATTCATAATGATACCTTTATCTTCACAGTATCCCCGAACATAACCAAAGGCTGTTTTATCAGCAACTGTTGATATTGTCCCCGCACGATAGGCATGGTCTTCACCGAATAAGACTTTAACATAATTGTGAGCATCAGCTTGATTATCTCCCGAGAAATTTAAATCAATATCAGGAACTTTTTCGGCTTTAAAGCCTAGGAATGTCGCAAATGGCATATCTTGACCTTCTTTTTTTAGTTTCGTGCCACATTCACAAATCCGATCAGGCATATCATAGCCGGAATCATAATGTTCCGTTAAAGGATGGCCTTCTTCATCATCAAAATAGGATTTTTTACATTTTGGACAAACATAATGCGGAGGTAGACCGTTAACCTCAGTTATTCCCATCATGGTTGCAACAAGTGATGAACCAACAGAACCACGGGAACCTACAAAGTAACCATCAGCATTACTCTTCTTAACTAATTTTTCCGCAATTAAATATATTACATCAAAACCACCACCGATGATACCAGAAAGTTCAGCCTCCAGGCGTTCTTCAATATTTTTAGGGAGCGGATCACCATATATTTCATGAGCTTTATTATAAACCATTTCTTTAGTCGTTTCAGCTGAATTTTCTAATATCGGGGTATATAATTTATCGTGAATGATTTGTAACTCTTCGCACATATCAGCAATAGCATTGGGATTAGTCACAACTATTTCGCGTCTTAAATCTTCATCTAGGAATGAGAAGGCATCAAGCATTTCTCCCGTTGTTAGAAAGTACATATTAGGTAGTTCAATATCACTCCTATTTAATGGGTGTATTTTACCATTAGTTTTTTGATGAACAATAATCTTACGATAAATTAAATCTTCTGGTCTTAAATTATGGACATCACCAGTAGCTACCACTAACTTGCCCATCCTCCCCGCGGTTTTCACTAGTCTTGAAACATAACCATTGTATTCCAAAACATTATGAAATTTTTTATCAGGGCCAATTAAATGGGAACAACTTGATGCCGGTTGGACCTCGATATAATCGTAAAAGTTCATAGCATCAACTAATTCATCATCACTCATGTGAGTTCCTTTTTCAAAAATTTCCCCATTGATACAACCACTACCAATAAGCAGTCCTTCTTGCATACTCATTAAGTCTGTCCGCGGAATCTTGGCATCTTTTCCTTTAAATAAATATTTAGTATTAGCTAAACTAATAATTTTAAATAAGTTTTTTAATCCAACTTTATTTTTGGCAATTACTGTTAAGTGGAAAGGACGAGCAAATTTAATTGCATTTTCTTTGTCCGCTAGACCTTCTAGAGCAATAGTGGTATTAACATTTTCTCTTTTTAATTGATAAAGCATTTGATAAAAACATTTACTGGTACCTTCACAGTCATAATCAGCTCGATGGTGTTTATCTTCATCCCATTCAACATTTAAATTTTTAACTAAAGTTGAAAGTTTATGATTACGCCAGTCCGGATACATATTACGAGCCATACCCATAGTATCAATAACGGTATTTTTAAATTCACCAAGATTATATTTTTTCATGGCGCTAGATACAAAAGCGATATCAAATTGGGCATTGTGAGCAACCATTGGTAGGTCTCCGACAAACTCTAGGAATCTTTTAGTAACATTTTCTTCACTATCTTTACCCTTAAGCATTTCATCAGTTATATTAGTAAGTTCCGTAATAATATTAGGAAGAGGATGATCACAGGCAATAAGTTCATCAAACCTTTCAATAATTTCATCATTTTTAACCTTTACAGCCCCAATTTCAATCATTTGATCAATTCCACTGTTTAAACCAGTTGTTTCCGTATCAAATACGACATATTCTTGGTCAAATAAATTATATTCTTTATTATTAAATACTATATTGGCCTCAATATCTACAACATTAAGTTCAGCTCCATATAAAGCTTTAAACTTATCTTTATCTTCTTTCCCTTTATTAAGTTTAGCAACAGTATTATAAACATCGGGATAAGCTTGCAAGCAATTATGATCAGTTATAGCAACAGCTTTATGTCCTAGTTTCGCCGCAAATTTAACTAAAGTTGAGGCGTCAATTACCCCATCCATCGCACTCATCATGGTATGAGCATGTAATTCAACTCGTTTATCTATCGCATCATCCACAACCTTAATATCTTTACTAGGAATTTCTTCAATATTTTTAGCATTTAGAACCATTTGTTTTAAATAAGCATCCATTTCCATATTACCATGAATTCTAAACCATTTACCTTTTTCTATTTTTTTATCTAATACACTAAATTCTTCTTCATCAAATTTAACAATTTTCATAAGATAACTATCAGTTTTATCACTAACTTTAAGATTCATAATAAATATTGGCCCTTTTTTGCCCTGTCTTTCCACAACCTCTTTGCCAAAGACATAAACCTCAACAATGATATTACGGACCTCACCAAGAATGTTATTTAGTTGTGTAACAGCTCCATCCATATGTTTACCCATAATAACTGGAGAATCTTCTTCTTTAATAACAGTATCTTTATCATGTTTAATTTCTTCTCTCAATGTTTCTCTTAAATCTTCTCTAATTAAAATATCTAATTTATATTCTCCTAAACCATATCTTTTTAAATTATTTAAAATTGCAGGTGCTTCTCGTAATAATCCTCCCCGTTCAAATTCATTTAATACTTGAAAATAAAGAGTATCACCATTAATTTCTATTTCGCTGGTTTTTATACCAATCATCGAAGGTCTTCTAATAATTATTTCATCAATAAAATAGTCTAAATAAGTTTTTATATCTTCAAAAGTAACATTTTCATAAATTAATATAACATCGCAAGGTTTATCACCATTAATTCCATTGCTGGCACACCAAAATAATTGATTAACATTGGAAACATCAATTACATCCTTATTTTTTATATAAACAATAAATTTTTCTTCTTTTTTCTTTAATACTACTTTTTCTAAACTGGATTCTTCAAAACCAACTCCTGAGAAACTAATGCTATCAAAGAATCTTTTTAAATCTGTATTCAAAAATATCACCCATTTCTTTTTATATTATTAACTATAATTCCAATTTTGTCAAATCTCTTAATAACTTTGCCATAGACAATTACTAAATCTTTTTCTTTTATATTTTTCAAATTTTGATAAACAGTTGGAAAGACTGTAAAATCATTGAATCCCGTCTCATCACTACCTACAAAAAAAGCCATATTTTCATTATTTTTAGTTTTAATTTTGGTAATTTTATCCACTAATACAATACAATTTATATTTTTAAATAAATATTTATTTATATTTGCCATTTTTATATATTTACTATCGACATATTTACTGGCAGGATGATTAGTAATATAAAAGCCAAAACTATCAATTTCATCTTGCATTAAAATACTTGAATCAAACTCAGGATATTCTATTAAAATTGGTTTTTCCAATACAATATCATCACTAGCTAACTCCATATAATTAAAAACACTATCTAAAGCATTAATTAATGTTTGATGTGTTGCCTTAAAAGTATCCATTGCTCCAGCCCTAATTAAGTTTTCCATTATACCCCGAGTTATAAATTCTTTATTTTTAATAGCAAAATCAAAGATATCACTATAATCATTACCTCTATTATCAATAATTTTCTTAGTCATATCTATATTTATATTTTTAATTACCCAAAGTGGTAAGATTAATTTATTATTTTCAATATAATAATTGTCATAAATACTATTAATGCTAGGCTTATATAATTTTACTCCCCCACTTTTTAAATAAGTGAAATAATAAGTATTTTTAGTAGCATTTGTTGAATTATTTAATTCTTCCACGATGAAATAAACTGGATAAAAACATTTTAAATACGCCATATAATAAGCTACTAAAGCATAAGCAACTGAATGGGATTTATTAAAACCGTAGCTGGCAAACTTAACAATTAAGTTATATATTTCTTCTGCCAGTTCTTTATTATACCCTTGTTTTATTGCTGATTTAATAAACTTTTCTTGTTCGCTTTTTAAAACATCTTCTTTTTTCTTGGATATAGCTCTTCTTACAATATCCGCATCTGCTAGAGAGTAGCCTGCAAATTGGGTTAATATGGCAATAATTTGTTCTTGATAAATTATTATTCCATAAGTATCTTTCAAAATTGGTTCTAAATCAGGATGGAGATATGTTACATTTTCTAATCCTTCTTTTCTTTTGATATAACTATTTGCTTGATCCTTGGGGCCAGGTCTACCTAGAGCAATTAAAGCTACTAAATCTTTAAAACTATTAGGTTTTAACTTTAAAGCTAAATCATGCATTGTTGGAGTTTCTAATTGAAATATTCCTTCTGTTTTACCACTACTAAGCATTTTATAGACCTTTTTTTCTTCTAAATTGATGTCTTTTAAGACATCTTGGCCAATTAAATTAAGAATATTAGCAATAGTTGTCAAATTTTTAAGACCTAAAAAATCCATTTTTAAAAGACCTATGTCTTCTAAATATTCCATAGTTACTCCGGTTAGTAAGGTATTATTACTCATATGAATAGGAATGACTGAGTCGATATCGACACTTGAGATAATTACTCCCGCGGCATGAGTTGAGGTATTTTTCTTTAAACCTTCTAGTTTTTTAGAGATACTATAAACCTCTTTTAATTCGGGATAGTTATGTAAATATTTTCTTACTAATTCATTATTTAAATTAGCCTCTAAACTTAAACTAGCATTTATTACCTTGGTAAACTTGTCTACTAAAGAACTATCAATTTTTAAAAGTTTTCCTACCTCTCGAATAACTAATTTGCTTTTTAAAGTATTAAATGTTAATCCCAAAGCCACTCTTTTTTCGCCATATTTATTTCTAACATAATCAATTACCAAATCTCTTTTGGTGGCATCAAAATCAATATCAATATCAGGCATAGTAACTCGTTCAGGGTTTAGGAAACGTTCAAACAACAAATTATATTTCATTGGATCAATATCAGTTATACCTATAGCATAACTTACTAAAGATCCCGCGGCAGAACCCCGTCCTGGTCCAACTAAAATATTATTTTTTTTAGCATATAAAACATAATCATAAACAATTAAAAAATAATCGACAAAGCCCATTTTCTTAATAACATCAAGTTCATAATTAAGTCTTTTAGTATATGTTTCACTTACTTTACCATTTAATCTTTTATTTAATCCAATTCTTGCTAACTTTTCTAAAAATACATCGGAATCACTATCTAAATATGCTGGTATGTATCGTTCATTTTTAGGAATTTTTAAATCAATTAGATTTATGATTTCTTCTAACTTACCTAAATCTGTTACATTTTCATAAAAACAATTAGTATTGATAGTTATATTATCTTTTCTTAACATATCTAAATATTTTAAATAGTTAATATCTTCTTTTTTTAAAACTCTTAAATCATTTATATAAACAACATTATTACTTAAAAGTAGTTCATTATTTTTTTCATAAAGATTAGAATAGCCTAAATATAAATATTTATAAAAACTTAAACTTTTATACAAAGTTATACTATTATAAGGAATTATTACTAGTATACTTTCTTGATAATCTTCTAAATCACTAATATTTATATCTCTAGTTTCTTTAATTGTATGTATTTTAAGTAGATTTTGATATCCTTTATAATTCATAGCATATAAATATATATCTAAATTATCTATTTTGATATTTAAGCCCACTATAGGTTTAATATTATTATTTAGGCAGCTATTATAAAACTCTAATACCCCATATAAGTTTTCATCACATATACCACAAGCATTTATTTTTTGAGCATTTAAAAAAGTAATTAAATCTTTAATTTTAATTAAACTTTTTAAAATACTATAATCTGTTACTACTTTAAGTGGTACATACATAATTAACCTCATAAAATATTATATAGCAATTTTTAACTATAGTAAATCAAAAACTAGTTAATTATGAAATTGATTTTAGTAATTGACAAAAATATGATATAATGGTAAAATTTTTAAGTAGAAAAAAGGAGGCAAATTATGGCTACAAAAGTTACAACCAAAAAACCTTTGACAGGAAATAGAAGATCGCATTCTTTAAGAGCAACAAAAATGAAACAAAAACCAAATTTACAAAAGAAAACTATTAATGGAGAAAAAGTTATCATAAGTGCTAGAGAAGCGAGAACAATAAATAAAAAAGCTGCTTAATGTAGTTTTTTTGTGCATAAAATTCAATTTATTACATATAATAAAAATATCAAAGCAATTAAGCTTTGATGATATATAAGACGGGTTTAGCCCGTCGTTTTTTTATGTTTCTTTCTTTTAAATAGCAATAAAAATACGCACAATATTATGAAAAAACATATTCCCCCGATTAAAGGTGCAACATATTCGGGTAATTCTTCTTCAATTTCTAAAGGTTCAAGGAGATAGTCATAATTTATTACGGTCTCACTCATTTCTTTATTGACAAGTAAAATATAAGTATTTATCTCTTCATCTTTTATTACTTGAATATATACCTCATTTTCCCCAGGAACTAAATCATAATTATCTACAATATTTACTACATATCCAGCAGTTACCTCATAATCAATAACAAGTGCATCGACATCTTCTGCAACACTAACTGAATAAATGTTATTATAAATATCAAATTCCGGAGTTAACTCACCATTTACTACATTTAAATCTTCTAACACAAATATCACCATTTATATTGTGTTCAATTTTATTTTAAATAATCTTAATTAATATTTCATTCATAACATAAATCTTAAGGGGATTTATATAAATATAACCTTTTTTCTTAATTAAATCCTTATTTTTAAATAAAGGAGCTAGATTATATACCTTTTCTATATCTTCGTCATATTTTTCTTTAAACTCTTGAATATTTATACCCGCAAGTTTTCTTAGACCTAACATGATTTCATAATCCATCTTTTCTTTCTTACCTAATATTTCTTTATTCTTTACATAATTACCTAATAAATATTCTTTTAAATTTTTAGTATTTTCATATCTTATATCGTCGATATAGCCAGCTGCACCAAGACCAAAGCCATAGTATTCCTCATTGTTCCAATATGCTAAATTATGCTTAGATTCATAACCTTTAATAGCAAAATTGCTTATTTCATAATGATGGGCCTCTTTAAGTCTTTTGCGAATTAATTCATACATTTCATAATCAAGTTCTTCTGCAATAACTTGGGCTTTTAAATTATCAAGTTTAGTATGTTCTTCAATTATAAGACTATAAGTACTAATATGGGTAGGATTTAGGCTCATAAATAAATCTAAATCTTTCTTTAAGTCTTTTAAGGATTCTCCAGGTATGGCATACATTAAATCAATATTGATATTATTAAATCCATACTCATGGCATAATCTTATTTTTTCTTTGGCATCTTTATAATCTGCACTACGTTCCATAAATTCAAGATTTTTTTTATTAAATGACTCTATACCAATGCTAAGTCTATTTACCTTATAATATTTAAGTAATATTAACAATTCTTTATTGATATCACTTAAATTACATTCAAATGTAAATTCCTCTAGGGTATCAGTTTTAAATACCCTTATTATTTCCATAAGTCTCCTAATTTCTTCGATACTTAAAGCGGAAGGGGTACCGCCGCCGATATAAATAGTCCTTATTGGATCATCCATATAGCGATCTTTAATTTCTCTTTTTAAAGCCGTAAGGTAAGCACCCACCCATTTTTCATTGTATAAAAACTTACAAAAATCACAATAAGAGCAAATATTTTTACAAAAAGGTATATGTATATAAACAGATTTAGCCATATTATCTTCCCTTTTTAGCAAGATTTGCTCTACTATGCTCTTGCAATCTTTCTAAAACTTGTTTCTTCAAATTAATATCTATATCTTCAATTTGCATTAACCTTACAGTTAAATCACGATAAATAGTCATTTCTGTAGAATTTAGGGCTGCTGCAATCTCTAAAACAGTTAAATCTTCATCTAATAACATAGCTACGGCCTTAAAAACTCTTTTCATTCCTTCCGGATCACTATTTATATTTTTGGTTTTTTTAGTTTGTAATTTTTCAACTATTTTTTTATATAAAGATAAGTTATAATTAGGTAATATTTTTAAAAATTTATCTCTTAAAGTAATATAAGAAAAATGACAATAAGCTTCTGTAAATAAACGAAGCGATAAATTACTATCTAAAAAATGTTCAGCAATTTTAATAATATCATCACTATTAGCTTGTTCAACTGTATATGTTTTCATTTTTTCTCGTCCCCACTTAAAACCGCAAGGAAAGCCTCACTTGGTACCTCAACAGAACCAACAACTTTCATCCGTTTTTTTCCTTCTTTTTGTTTTTCTAGTAATTTTCTTTTACGCGATACATCGCCCCCATAACATTTAGCCAAAACATTTTTCCGCATGGCACTAATAGTTTCTCGAGCTATAACTTTAGATCCAATACTGGCTTGAATAGGAACTTGAAACATTTGGCGAGGAATAAGTTCTTTTAGTTTATTTACAATTGCTCTACCTTTAGAATAAGCAAAATCTTTATGAACTATAACACTTAGAGCATCAACAATTTCCCCATTAAGTAAGATATCCATTTTGACTAAATTACTAGATTTATAACCACAAAGTTCATAATCAAAGGAAGCATAGCCTTTAGAAATACTTTTTAGTTTATCATAAAAATCATACACTATTTCGGATAAAGGTATTTCATAATGCAAATTTACTCGGGTTTTATCAATATATTCCATGCTTTTATAAATTCCTCTTTTATTTTGACAAAGTTCCATAATGGGGCCAACATAATCGCTAGGAGTAATAATACTGGTATAAATGTATGGTTCAGCAATATCACTTATTTTAGCTCTATCAGGCATTTTATTGGGAGAATCAACATCTATAATCTCGCCATTTGTTAAAGTTACATGATAAATTACACTAGGAGAGGTCGCAATAATACCAATATTAAATTCTCTTTCAATACGAGTAATAATAACATCCATATGTAAAAGTCCTAAAAAACCAATACGAAATCCAAAACCTAAAGCCACACTATTTTCGGGTTCTATAGAAAGTGAGGCATCATTTAATTTTAATTTATTTAAAGCCTCTTTTAACTCGTCATATTTATTAGGCTCAATGGGAAAAATTCCCGAAAAAACCATTGGTAATACTTTTTTATAACCTTTAATTGGTTCGATGGCTGGATTAGATAAAGTAGTTATAGTATCCCCGACGGAAACAGAACTTATATCTTTAATACTAGCTATAATAAAGCCTACCTCACCACTTTTTAACTCAGGCATTTTTTCTACTTTGGGAGTGTGAACACCCAGTTCAGTTACCTCATAGATACTATTAGTTGCTAGCATTTTAATTTTATCACCAATTTTAATTTTGCCATCAACTAGTTTAACTAATAAAACTACACCGCGATAAGCATCAAAAAATGAATCGAATATTAAAGCTCTCGTAGGAGCCTCAATATCTACTTTGGGAGGTTTTATTTTGGCAATTACCGCATTCAATATGTCTTCTATACCTTCACCAGTTTTAGCACTACATAATATAATGTCTTCATCTTTAAAACCAAGGACTTGAATTAACTCATCTTTGACTTTGGGAATATCAGCGTTAGGTAAATCAATCTTATTTATCACAGGAATAATTGTTAAGTCATTATCTAGGGCTAAATATAAATTAGCAAGCGTTTGCGCTTCAATTCCCTGGGCGGCATCAACAACAAGAATGGCCCCTTCACAAGCAGCTAGGCTCCTGGATACCTCATAGGAAAAATCGACATGTCCTGGAGTATCAATCAAATTTAAAGTATAACCCTTATAATTTAGTCGGACAGCATTTAGTTTAATGGTAATACCACGTTCTCTTTCCAAATCCATACTATCTAAGAGTTGATCTTTCATTTCTCTTTTAGATACAGCATTAGTTAATTCTAAAATGCGATCAGCTAATGTGCTCTTACCATGATCTATATGAGCAATTATTGAAAAATTTCTAATTTTTACATCTTGCATTTTTTCCACCTGCAACTATTATAACAGAAAACTCAGAAAAATAAAACTTTTATTGCATCCCAAATACCACCGATACCATCAGTTAACACTTTTTGAACTGATTCAGTTATTTTATCTCCCGCATTTGTAAAAGTATTACTATAATCAATCCGTTCTTCTAAAATATAATCTTCCACATCTACGGCTTTGCCTTCCAAAACATCTTGTTCGAATCGTTTTATAGCTTCATCAGTGAGAGCTACCTTATTACCTAATGATGCCTCATAATAACCACTTATTGAGGCAATGTATAAACCCACAAATGCTATAAACAAGATTGTTAGTATTCTTAAAAACCAATTTTTCTTCTTTTTCATAATATTCCTTTCAAATAATCATATAAAACACTAGCAAATACTTTTAGAGAATTATTAACCTCTTCAATATTATTATATTGTCCTCCGACCTCAATTAAAATGGTATTTGAATCAAAATCTTGATTATATATACCGTTAGCTCCAGCATTATCTTTTGGCAATACACCACGGCTTAAACTGGCATCAATGGCTACCAATTTATCATTTAAAGTATTAGCCAGTTCTAAATTAGGAGCATAATTTTCGTGTTTTAAACCTACTACAAACATCATCTTAGCATATTTGACACCATCTATTTCGGTAGTTGTTCTTTCATAACTACCGGCATCGCGATGTAAATCAATAAAAAACATTAAACTGGGATTATCTTTTTTGGCCTGTTCTAATAATATTCTACTGGCTTTATAACTACTATTATATTTCCATCCATTAGTATTGAGGACATCTACAATGTTGTTATCCTCTACTATTGCGGGTATTCCTAAATCACTTAAATATTCTTTTAAAATATAACTACCCAAATATACTGTATTATTGATATTGAAATCTTCTGCTATATTAGTTACATATCCTTCGGTTTGATGAGAATTATAAATATAAACTAATGGTTCAGCATTAGTTGTAGTTTCCTCTTCTACCACAGATGTTACCGGAGTACTTAAATTGATATTATCTATACCACTTTTAAATTCTTTAATACCAAAGGAATATTTAAGTAAAAATTCTGTACTTGATAAACTAGTTATATCCGCTATATTATAGTAACCATATGCAGAATTAACTAAATAATTTAAATAAGTATTATTATTTAAATCTAAATTAATATTATCAAATAACAATTTGAAGGCTAGCCAAAATGAAGCTATTATAACTATTATTGCTCCGAATAATTTAAATAACCATATTTTAATTTTTCTTCTTCCTTTAAATTTTGCTTTCATAATCATCCCTAATAATAATACTATATTTCTCGTAAATAATATGTCGAAATAGAGTTTAAAATAGATTTTTTTTAATATTTACTTGCTAAAATACCTAATATTTGGTAAAATAATGAAGAAAACAAGAAGGGAGCGAATTATGGCTAATATTAAAAGTTCAAAAAAAGCAATTAAAGTTATAGCTAAGAAAACAGAAAATAATCATGAACTTAAAATGCGTGTACATAACCTTATTAAAAACTGTGAAAAAGAAATTGCCGCAGGTAATAAAGAAGCTGCAGATAAATTGCTTAAAGACTTTCAAAAATATATGGATAAAGCAGTTAGTAAAGGCTTAGTCAAAAAAAATACTGCTGATCGTGAAAAATCAAGATTGACACAAAAAATAAAAAATATGAAGTAACAATTGTTTACTTTATTTTTTTTTGATATTATTATTATAGGTGATAGCATGAAAAAAGTAATTGTACCATTTATTTGTATAGTTTTATTAGTTTTAACTTATATTTATATTAATCCTATAACAGATACTCTAGTTGCATTTATTAGTAATGAACCACAGATAGTTATTAAAGACAAAAATAATTATACTAAAGATATTGATTATTTATTTGTTCAAAGAGATGAAGACTTTGTACCATATAGTTATCAAGATTTGTTAAATATTTATTATACCGTTATAAATAGTGGTTGGGATGAGTTTACTTTTTATTGTCCAAGTGAGTATAGTAATTGTATAGAAGATGTTTCAAATATCAGTGGTGATGAATTAATTCTTACCCATTTAAATAATTATGTTCACCCATTTAATAGTTTTACTAATATAAATACTAAAATTAATACTAATGGAGAAATTACTTTAACAATATATCATTTATATAATGAAGATGAAATTACAGAAATTAAAAATAAAGTAGATGAAATTATAACTCAAATTATTACTGATGATATGGATGATTATGATAAACTAAAAACAATTCATGATTATATAATCAATAATACAAAATATGATGTTCAAAGAAATGAGGGAAATGAAAGTCAATATGAATCTAACACCGCTTACGGGCCTCTATTTCAAGGATATGCTACTTGTAATGGTTATACAGATTTAATGGCGATTTTCTTAACGGAATTAGGTTTTAATAATTATAAAATTGCCACAACTCCTGAAGACTTAGGAAATGATGATGCCACTGGGCACATATGGAATGCCTTATATTATGAAGCTGAATGGTTACATATAGATTTAACTTGGGATGACCCAGTCCCAGATCCTTCCATTAATCAAAATACAGAATATTTGTTTCACACTTATTTTTTAGTTAATACAGAAGAAATGCATGCTGCTGATGATGGCGAAACGGTATTGACCGAACACAATTTTAATCCTTTATTTTATTTAGAATTTAACTAATAAATAAAAACTCAGCTCACTAACGAACTGGGTTTTATTCTACTACTTTAAATATAGTTGGGATTCCCCTTGTTTTATGTTCTAAAGCCGAGTTAATTGGATCATTAATTAATTGATTATTTACTACCATAGCACTAGATGTTCCCCCATCTAAATTGGCAGCGTTTATTGCACCATAATTTTGCATGATTTCTGCTAGGTCCCGAATTGATGCTCCTTGAGTTCTAAATTCATTAGAATCAACAACTAGCATTAAAACAATACCATCTTTTCGTTGACCTATTGCCGTTCTGGCGGCATATCCCCAACCGCCGTTGCCACGAATATCAGCCATCTTACCATTGACAATTAAAAATGGACCCATTGTTACAGCATCCCGAAGACCATAGTCGATTGCTTTATTAGCATCGGCATCTCTAAGTAACACTAATCTATTATGTAAATCAAAACCGATAATACCACCACTTATAGAGTTATAATCATCATCAGTAATAATTTGGCCATCAGCAATTGTTACTCCGAGAGGGTTAGCACCATTACTACTATAATTAGGATCATAAAATCCGCCGCCATTTATGGCTAATACTGCCCCTTGTTGTTCAGCCATATCATAAATATATTGTCCCCCTACACCAATGTATTTACTTAACCCAACACTTATTTTGCTAGCATCATATATTACCGCTAAATAAGCATCACAACCATTTACCTTAAATTCAATTATTTTATATAAATCATCTTCATCTCTTTCTAATACGGCTTTTTCATATTCGTTAGCATATTCTACTTCTTCTTCAAAAGTAATTAAATTAGGATCAGTATCAAATTCACTACGTTCAACATAATTATTAGCTAAAACCTTATTGATAACATCATCATTATAAAACCATTGACAATAATACTGATGATTCATTGTAGCCATAGCTGTAGTAATTAACCAATCGCGAAAATTATTTATAGGACCATATAATATAAATAAAAAAATTGAACAACCTAAAGCATAAAGGGTAACTAAACTAGAAAAAATTATAATATTTTTCTTTTTAAATCCTCGACGATACCTAAATCTTATTAGTAAAAAAATACTATATAATAAAATGATTATACTAAGAATTAAAATTGTTAAAGCAACTCTTCTATTAATATCACTAATTAATCTATCCGAATTACAACCAATAACGAAAAATACTAAACTTGTAAATATTAAAAATAAACTACTTAATAATAAAATTATCCCCTTTTTTTTAGAATTCATTTTAATTCACCACTCTAATATTTATACCATATTTTGATTATTATTACAACTATCTATATATAATTTAACATTATTTATTGTTTCTTCAAACTTTTGGAAATTGACATCAAACCATTTAACATGCATCTTATTTTTAAACCAAGTATATTGTCTTTTGGCATAATGCCTACTATTTTTTTTAATTAATTCTTTAGCATCTTCTGCCGTTATATTTCCATTTAAATAAGCTATTATTTCTTTATAACCTATTGCTCTATTAAGTATTTTAGAATTACTATTTTTAGCATATAAAGCTTTTACCTCAGCAACTAAGCCATCTGCAAACATTTTATCTACTCTTTTATTAATTCGATCATATAGGGTATTTCTATTAGTAGTAAGACCAATAAATATTGTATCGGGAAAAAGTAATTTAGGTTCTACCATATCAACAACTTTTTTATTCAAAAAACGAATCATTCTAACCCTGTTGTTTTTATCTATTTTACTATCTTTATCTTTCTTTAATACTAATTCATATAATTCTTCATTACTATAATCTTCATAAGTTTCATTACTTTCATCTTCATAAAAACGATAATCCATTAAAGCGGCGTTAATATATAGACCTGTGCCTCCGCAGATAATTACATTTTTATTTTTATATTCTTTCAAGATTTCTCTAACATCTTTTTGGTATTCTAAAACGTTGTATTCTTCATCAATATTTTTAATATCTAGTAGATAATGTTTTACTCCTGCCATTTCTCTCTTCGTTATTTTAGCACTGCCGATATCTAAACCTTTATAAACTTGAACAGCATCAGCATTAATTACGGGAGCATCTAAATATTTAGCTAATTCAATACTCATTTTAGTTTTACCAACTCCAGTTGGACCAACAATTACTACAATCATGAAATCACCTAAGAATATTATATAGAAAAAACAATTAAAAAACAACCGCTATTTCTTAAATGGAACTATTCGACAATTTATTGTAATCATGCTATAATAATTGGGGATGTGATAAAATGGATTTAAATGAAACAGGATTTTTAAAATATAATGATATTAAAATAATTAGTATGGATAAAGATAATTGTCAAGTTAAGTTAACAATTACAAAACATTCTTTAAATCCATATGAAATTGTTCATGGCGGACTTACATTTGCCCTAGGAGATACTGCAATGGGAGTATTATGTAAAGCTTATGGCAAAAATGTCGTTACGTTGGAAGCTAATATTAATTATTTAAAACCCGGAAAAGGTTCTTATTTATTAGCTGTTCCCAAACTAATTAAAATGGGATCAACTACTTGTGTTTTAAATACAGAAATATTTGATGATAATAAAACTTTAGTAGCTATTATGTATGGAACTTATTATATTGTAGGTTAAACATGGAAATAATAGGAATAATTTGTGAATATAATCCATTCCATAATGGACATTTATATCACATAAAGAAAATTAAAGAACTTTATCCTAATTCTTTAATTATTTTAGTATTAAATGGCTATTTTTTAGAACGTGGTGAAATATCTATATTATCTAAAGAAGCCAAAGTAAAAATAGCTCTAGCTCATAATATCGATATAATA
>CALVYL010000002.1 GCA_944372215.1 uncultured Bacilli bacterium
AGCAGCTCCAAGGCCATTTCCACAACAATTCATAAACGATCCTCCTTTTATTTGTCTTTTCATTAGTATTGTATGGCTACTAATAAAAAATGTGAGTGCTTTTTTCTAGGTATAATCTTGTATTTAGAGTAAATTCTTGCTATAATAAACTGGTAAGGAGAGAGATATGAAGAAAAAAATAATTGGATTGTGTGCAATATTACTTGCTGTAAGTGGTTGTGGTAAAAT
The DNA here is from genome assembly GCA_944372215.1 of uncultured Bacilli bacterium. Taxonomy (GTDB): domain Bacteria; phylum Bacillota_I; class Bacilli_A; order RF39; family UBA660; genus Onthocola_B. The sequence goes on from CALVYL010000002.1 coordinate 229, forward strand.
ACCAACCTTAGAAAATGGTGAAGAAGCTATAATTACCTTTGACAATGATCATATGATTAGTGTCAATGAGTTCTATAACACTCTAAAAAACACCTATGGTTTAGATACTGTTATTGCTTTAGCTGATACTTATGTTTTAGAAACAGAATTTGCGGATTACAAAGATACAGCTAGAGAAACTGCTGACTCTTATGTCGATTCTATGATTGAAAGTGCAGGTAGCGAAGACGAATTTTTAAATAGTATCAGACAATATGGTTATCAATCAATTGATGGTTATCGTGATTTAATGTATTTATCAGTATTACAAAATCATGCTGTTGAAGAATATGCTAAATTACAAATTACTGATGAAGAAATTAAAGATTACTATAATGATATTGCTGTTGGAGATATGGAAATTAGTCACATTTTAATTACTCCAGATGTTGCTGATGATGCAACCGATGATGAAACTGAAGAAGCTGAAGAAGCAGCTCAAGCTACCATTGAAGAAATAATTGCTAAATTAGATGAAGCTAAGGAAAATGGCGAAGATATAGAAGAAACTTTTGCAGCTTTAGCAGAAGAATATTCTGAAGATGAATCTACTAAAGATGATGGCGGAGACTTAGGAAGAATAAACTATGGCACTCTTGATGATCGCTATGATGAATTAATTAGTACTGCAGCAAGCCTAGATGTTGGTGAATATTCAACTGAGGTTATTACTACTGAATTAGGATATCATGTAATACTTAAAACCCAAGAATATGATAAAGAATCTTTAGAAGACTTAGAAGATGAAATAAGGGATATATTAAGTGAAGATTACATTACAGATAATTCAACAAGTATTGCCTTTTATGCTACCCAACATTATCGCAATGAATATGGCATGGAAATTGTTGATGATGAGGTAGCTCGTCAATATTCAAATTATATTCAAAATGCTCTTGCCACAATTCAAAATACCGAAAACAATACTACAGAATAAATAAAAAACTAATTTCAGAATTTGAAATTAGTTTTTTTATTCTTCTGTATCACAACTACTTGGTTCTAGTAAACAAGTAGTACAATCTAAAAATTGAGTCCTTACATCATCTATATTATAAACTAAGGATAATAATAAATTTAATATTGTTGGTATGAAGAATACTATAATTGCTGCAACAAATCTTTTGGCTAAAGACATTCCAGCATCTTTTATCATTTTATCATCACTACTAATTATTGCTTTAGCAAAATCTATACTACCAAATATTATTAACAATAATGGTATTACAATTTTTGCAATAAATATTATATATCCTATTACTTGAAATACTTTTAAAACCCGGGAATTTTCACATAATGAAAAGCCTTCGATTAACATATCATCTGCAGGTTGATTAACACCTGGTTCGGATCCCCCTTCATCTCCGGAAATAAAGTCATCATCTGTGCCTGTTGCATCATCAGTAAAATATACATATTTTTGACCTAAGTGATCACTAAATTTAATATCTGGACAAGTAGTTCCATTATTACTATGTTCGAAAAATCTACTTTTAAAGGCATATTGATCTTGTAATTGAAAATTCTCACTTGCAGTATATTGAGCAAAATTTACAACCGCTTCTGTTACTGCAACGCTAAAATAAGAACCATAAACCAAATGATATCCATTAGCATCTGCATCATCTACGGGACCAGTACAATTATTACAATATATTTGTACAGCCTCATCTAAAGCATCATAAACTTCAATAGGAATATCTGCTCTAACATCATTAAAATCATATTGATCCAAATTAATACCACTTAAAGCGCTGGGATTAATCTCTATTTTAATATTTACAACAGTAGTATTGTTATTTACATCCGTATCAGATACCGACGAATTACAAGTTAATGCTGATGCGTTATTGATGCTAATAAAAAATCCCAGTAATAGTAATATAATATAAAGTTTTCTCTTCATAAAACACCTCACTTAAATAAATTATATCAAAAATTAATTATTTAGTAAATCATCAACATTATCAATGACAAACCCTTTACTGTATAAATAACGTTTTAATTTAAATTTAAGTTCTTCTTTACTATATTTATTTTGATATTTTTTCATAAATTTATTTATTTCTTTTTCTATAATTTGCTTATTATCTTGATAATCTATATTGTTAATTTCTTGTTCAATTAAATAATTAGGATATCCTAAAGTAATTAAATCATTTTTTATTTTCTTTATTAAAAAGTTTTTAGATAAATTATGATTACTTTTAATTTTCTTTTCTATAATCCTTTTTATTTTATCTAACCATATATCATCAGATATATCTAATTCAACATTCTTAAAACCTAATTTATTTAATTCATAAATTATTTTTTTTGGTCCTTTTAAACTTAAATTAATTTGATCATTTATATAACATTTTATATAAAAATCATCATTTAAATAACCTTGTAATTCTAATTTTTTAATAACCTTATTTATAATTTCACTACTATAATTTAACTTTTCTAATTTAGTTTTTATTTCATTTTTAGTTCGTAATTTAGTTTTAATATAATTAATAGCCTTGTAGTAAGCAGTAAGTTCATTATTATAACTAATCATTTCTTTTAATAATACATCATCTATATTTTTATTAGCTAATAAATTATATTTTATAATTACAGCATCATAAAAATTTAGTGAGGTATTATCACTAAATTCTATTTTATATAAATCGTTAGCTCTTTTACTTATTTTAATTATTTCCATACTAATTATTTTCTTTCATAATATATTCTTTACAAGCGTCATCCAAATCTTGAGCTAGTTTTTCCATTATTTTATAATCTTCATTTCGACATCCAGAGGCAAATTTATGTCCTCCGCCATTATATTTGCTAGCAATTTCATTAATTACAGGACCTCTGCTTCTAATATTAGCCTTATAAATACCATTTCTCTCATCAAAAACTACAAACATCCAACAAATAAGTTCTTTTATGAAATAAAAATTATTTACTTGATTGGATACTATAGTTGATTCTACTCCATATTTCTTTAAAACATCGGCATCAACAAAAATATAACCAAACTTATTTTCACTAATTTTAATATTATTAACTAAATAAGCTCTAAACTTTTCTTCTACTATGCTTCTTTCATATAAGTTATCATATAAAGGAATAAAATTAATCTTACTACTTTCTAATAAATCATATACAGTTTTAAATGTTTGCGTACTTGTATTTTGGAGTAAAAACCTATCACTATCAAAAACCATACCTGTATATAGATTTTCGGCAATTTTTTGATCCATTTCTAATTTTGTATCCATTATTAAATTAGCAATCATTTCACAAGTACTAGATTTTGCATCATCTGTCCAATCGACATCTCCAATAATATCTTCTGCTGGGTGATGATCAATTTTTAAAATTGCCTGATACTCTAATTCTTCAACACCATCAAGTCTCGCAAAATTAGGAACATCTAAAACTATAAGCAAAGCATTTTTCAGTTCACTTAAATTAACCTTATCTAAAGAACCTAAGTATTTAAATTTATGCACACCAGCACCAACTGCATAGACTTTTTTATTTGGAAAAGTTAATTTAATAGAATCTCTTAAAGCTATTTGACTAGCTATAGCATCTGGATCCGGACTAATATGTCTTACTATGACAATTTCATCATAATCTTTAATTATCTTTAATATTTTTTTGTATAATTCTTTAATTATACTCACCGCTTTCTATTTTTGATTTATAAAATTCATTGTATCAATGGCAATCATTAATTCTTCATTAGTTGGTACAACATATACTGGTATTTTTGAATCATCTGTTGTAATACATCTAAATTCTCCCCGGAAATCATTTTTAGATTCATCTAATTTAACTCCTAAAGAAGAAATTTTATCAAGAATCATCTTCCGCATTGTGGCACTATTTTCTCCAACACCTGCAGTTAAAGTTATTACATCTGCTCCTCCAAGTAAATTGTTATACATTGCTATATAATTAGCTATTTTTCTTGCATACATTTCTTGAGCAAGTATTGCTCTTTTGTTACCACTTTCAGCTGCCGCTTCAACATCTCTTGAATCACTACTTACACCACTTACACCAAGTAATCCACTTTTTTTATTTAAATCATTAGTAAGTTTTGCAATACTTTTACCAGTTTTATTAACCATGTATTCTAAAATACTTGGATCAACATCACCACTACGAGTTCCCATCATAATACCCGCAAGTGGGGTAAATCCCATTGATGTATCAACAACTTTACCACCATCTATCGCCGTAACACTACCACCATTACCAATATGACAAGATATAACTTTTAAATTATCATTATTTAAATATTTTCTAATAGTCATATCAATAAAGCGATGGCTTGTTCCATGAAAACCATATTTTCTAACACTATATTTTTCATACCATTCATATGGAACCGGATATAAATATTCAGTACTAGCCATAGTTGTATGAAAAGCTGTATCAAACACTCCTACTTGAATAGTATTTGGTAAAACCTTCATAAAAGCTTTAACTCCCATAATATTCGCAGGATTATGTAATGGTGCAAGTTCATTATATTTAGCAACCCTATCCAGTACATCATCATTTAAAACAACAGATTCACTAAACTCTTGTCCGCCATGAACTAAACGATGACCAACCCCTTCGATTTCATCTAAAGAGGCTATTATTTTTAAATCTATTAATTCACTTATTAATTTTTCAACTGCAACTTTATGATCTTCCATCGGACAATCTTTTTTAATTTTTTCGCCATTATATTTAATGGTATAACTACTATCATTAAGGCCAATTTTTTCAAACAAACCACTAGCAATAGTCTTTTCTTCTGGCATTTCCATTAAAGTAAATTTTAAGGAAGATGAACCAGCATTTACTGATAATATTTTCATAATCTTTCCACCTCAATATCTATTATACAAAAAAAAAGCCAGATTGGCTATCTTTTTCCCAAATATTCCTTATTTTTTACAGAATTTTGATTAGTATGAGTCACATCATATTCAATATTTTTAACTCTCTTTGCATTACTATCTAAATTATAACCATAAGGATTATTATATTCCATAAATATTTTTTCTAATCTATTATTATTAGTTACATCATACCCTTTATAATAGTAGTTATTTCCATTAAACATATTATCACCACTATTATTATGGTTAAAACAATCAAATTAATACTTTTATTTTAGTTTTATCGAATCGCTTGCAAATATAAAAATATCAACTATAATAAATAATTGTTACCTATATTGGAGCTTTTCTTCAAGTAATTATAATTCTTATTATCATTATTTATGGTAATCAGAAAAAAGACGCCAACAAGTAAAATGTAGCGTCAGAAACAAACTGATGCTACCCAATATGGGTAACACTTACATTTATAATATACCAAAAATAAATACAAATTACAACAGTTTTATAAAATATCTTCAAATTTTTTTTCTTCTTCTTTAATTTTTATTATTTCTTTATTTTTAATAGCTTCTGCTATTAATTCTTCATAAGGAATTAACTTTTCATATTCTATACATTTACTTATTTCTGGATTAATTACTGGATGCTCTGGCACAAAAACAGTACAACAATCTTCATAAGGTAATGTACTAATATCAAAAGTGCCAATTTTATTAGCAATATCAATTATTTCGAGTTTATCAAAACAAGCCACTGGCCTTATTACTGGCATATTTACTACCGCATTAATAACAGACATACTAGTTAATGTTTGACTAGCCACTTGGCCAATCGATTCGCCATTAACAATGATTTTAGAATTTTCTTTTTTGGCAATAGCCTCAGCAATCCGATACATCATTCTCCGCATTATTGTTATTAAATATTCATAAGGAATATTTTTTAGTATTGCTTCTTGGATTTTTGTAAAATTAATAACGTAAAGATTCATATTAGGGTTATATTTAGCTAAAACTCTAGCAAGTTTGATTACTTTTTCTTTAGCCATCTCACTTGTATGTGGTGGGGATTCAAAATAAAGGGCTGATAACTTAACTCCTCTTTTTATTGTCAGATAACCCGCAACTGGAGAATCTATGCCTCCACTTAACATGAGTAAGCCTTTACCTAAAGTTCCGACAGGATATCCTCCAAGACCTGCTATTCCATTTAAATAGTATAAAGTTGCATCTTTGCGAATTTCCACATGAACAATTAACTCAGGGTTATGAACATCTACAGATACATTGCGATTTTTTAAAATAACTCCACCAAGTTTATTGTTCATTTCCATACTATTTATTGGATAACTTTTGTCGCTTCTTTTAGTTTCTACTTTAAAAGTTGAAAATTCATGATCTTTAATTAAAGCTATAACATTTTTTTCAATATTTTCTAATTCCCGCGATTCACCAATAAAACCTATAATTATTTCGTGAATTCCAAAAGTATGTTTTAAAATATCTATTGTGCTATTTATATTTTCCTCAGCCACATCAATAAACATTCTTCCATAATCATATGTAATAGTATGTTGATACGTTAAGGAGTTATGAATATTATCTTTTAAAGTTTTCAAGAAAAAATTGATATTAGCTTTTTTAGTTGATAATTCTCCATATTTTATTATAATTGTTTTGTGCATAAACATTTCCCTTCTAATTTATATCACAAATAGCCACATACTGAACGGATGTAAATACATCACTAGCATTAAACCATCCAGTTTTAGCATAACTAGAGTCGCTATAGCCATTACCAACATATACTTGATTTCCTGATACATCAAGCAACGCCATATAGTGTTGTGAACTAGTAAAAGGACTAGAGCCACCACTAGATCTTCCATAAACTTGAATAACTGCCAGTTTTCCTTGATTTAATTGTTCTGTTATATAACTTGCCGATTTATTGGCACTATTAGTACAACTAATATTATTATTAGTTAAGCTATTAATTGATGTGTGTGGATAAGACTGGGGATATGAATTAAAAACTGTTAATGGCGTTATTGAAGAATCATAGGCAGAAGCAATAACTGAAACAGCAGTAATCATACAACCTATCTCCGTAATTGTATCGCCATTACTATACTGAGTTCCTCCCCATCGTGAGTCATTTTGATAGTATAAATTAAATACTTGATTATTTTTAGTATTTCGATAAGTCCCACTAGCACTTGTACCTTGATTTGAATTTGATCCGGTTCCGCCATTTGAGCTACCAGAATTAGAATCATTACCACCTGTACTAATAATGTCATCTAAATGTTCACGTGATTCATCTATCTGCTCATCCATTAATTCTTCTGCTTCAACAACATAGCCATCACAAACATCATCCAATGGGTCCAACAAACATGTAGAACAAGCAGTAACAGAATTAATGCCTTCAAATTGGGTTGCTAAAAGATTAAATACTACATTTACTAATGTTGGTACTAAAAAAATAATAACCCCAATTATAAATCTTCTTAATAATCCTGCTGCTGATTTTGTTGTACCATCTTTATCATTTGATGCTATTGCTTTAGCAAAGTCAACAATTCCTAAAATAATTATTATTAAAGGCACTAAAACTTTCAAACCAATTAAAAAGTAACCAATAAATTGCCATATTGGAGATGTTCTCACACAAAAAGATAAATCATCCATTTAATTACCTCCTTTTCATTAGGATTGCAATTTCCCTTGCACTATAGTAACATATTTACCCCAAAATATGCAAGTGTATTTATAAACCTAATAATATTAACTATCGTACTGTTTTTAAATTTTCATATACATCATTAAATATATTTAAAAATTTATTTATCTCATCAGTTGTAGTTACATGGGATAAACTTATTCTGAGTGTATGTTTGGCTCTTTTCAAATCATCAAATATAGCCATAACACTATGGGAAATTTCTCCACTACTACATGCGGTATTAGTACTCAAATAAATTTCACATTTATCTAAAGCATGTATTAATACCTCAGGCATAACATCCATAACACTAATATTTAAAATATGCGGTATCGAATATTTAGTTTTATTTATTATAATATTGGGATATTTGCTCAAATTACTGACTACTTTATCATTTAAAAGACTAACAAATCTTTCTTTTTTTTCTAAATCATTGATGGCTAAACGAAGAGCCTTAGATAACGCCGCAATTAAAGGTAATGGTGGTGTCCCTGGTTTTAATGCATTAGTTTTACCACTACCAAATATAATCGGTGCTATTTTAACCATACTACTTTTATATAAAAAGCCTATGCCTTTAGGGCCAAAGATTTTGTGAGCAGACATACTAGCTAAATCGACATCATGAAAATTAACTGGTACTTTACCAATGGCTTGAGTCATATCCGAATGAAAAACAGTTGCCATATTTTCCTTCTTAATTATTTGCCGAATCATTTTTAGGGGTTGTCTAACTCCTGTTTCGGAATTAACAGCACAAATACTAACCAAAATTGTATCATCACGCATTTTAGATTTTAAATCATCAAAATCGATTAATCCTTCGGAATCATTATTAACATAATCAATCGAAAAACCTATGCTTTGTAAATAATCACATATAGCATAAATCGAAGGATGTTCCAACTTGGAAACAATTATATGTTTTCCTCTTTTATGATTTTGCATTGCTACCCCGATTAAAGCCATATTATTGGCTTCAGTTGCTCCACTTGTATAAGTAATTTCACTAGTATTTATTCCTAAAAGATCTGCAATCTGTTTAGTCGCACTTTCTAGTAAACTAGCAGATTTCATACCTAAAGCATTTATAGAATTAGCATTGCCCACAAACTCCTTAGTTACTTTCGAAATCGTATCAAATACCTCATATGATACTGGAGTAGTTGCACTATAATCTAAATAAATCATTTTTTATTCCTCCTACTTGTATTCTTCAAGTAATCTTTTATAAATCCCCGGTTCAACGATATTAATTGCATTAATTGCATTTTCCAAACTACTTTTAAAATTTCCCTTCAAAAAATTATTCTCGGCTTTTATTAAATTAAAATCTACCTCTTTATTAGTAACTCGATATCTATTACCATAAACAATTGCTACCTCAGCCATTCGCGCTGTTTTAACCGTTTCATTTATTGTATTATATACTTTTAAAACTAAATCCCTTGCAGTATCAACTCGAACATTTAATATCTTAATTGATATAGGTCTTTTATCTAAAGCTTTTATAAGTTCATTAATCGCCGCCATGGCTTCTGATAACTCCACATAATAATTTTTAGGAACACTTGGGAGTTTAAATGAACGAACTTTTTCCTTAGTTTGGTTTAATATTTTCTTTATTTCATCAAGTTGTTCTCGAGCCCTTAGTTCATCTTCTTTTAAGCTACCCAAATTTTTTAGTGCCCCATTTAATTTTTCTTCAGTTTTAACCAACTTAGAATTAATTATTTCCATTTCGCGAGCTAACTTACTAAATGGTAACATTTTGCTTCTAGCAACATCCACTATTTTATCGTAATTTGCACGAATATTCATTATTTCATCTTTAATTTCCAAAATTACCGAAACCTCATCATCGGTAAGATCATAACTATATTTAATATCTTCTATTTTCTTATATAATTCATTATTTATTTTTTCTAATTTAGTAGCTTTAATTAAAATACTCCTACTATAATCTTCATATATTTTCTTACTAATTTTTTCTTTATCAAAATCATTATATAAAGAATCAAAATAATCATGCATGGTCTTAAGTTCAAATAAAGAATCTTCAATATTTAAAACATTTAATCTTTGAAATACATCTTGAATCTTTTTATTAGCTTCTTCTATATTATAATCAATATTTAAATATTCTAAATTATAGCCTTCTTTAGTCATCTTCGTAACTATATTTTTAATATCTTCTATTTTCTTTGGTATTAAATTTTTACCCAAATTAACTATTGGTCGGGTTTCTTCAATAACAGCTTTTAAATTATCTATTATATCTGATATGGCTTTTACAATCTTTCCTACCTCAGTATAAGCATTTTTTTCCATAGATGTTTCAAATGCTTGAAATAACTTATCAACGTTTTCAAATTGCAATTCTAAAGGAACTTTAATAATACTATATTCTTCTTCATAATCTTTATAAGTACCATAAATATCTCGATACGTAGCCTTTAATTTAGTAATAGTTTCCCTATTTCGTTCTTCACTTAAAGTTACATCTCTTATCTCATCTAGTAAAAATCCCGCTTTAGTTTTTAAATTATTTAATTCAAAATCAACTTGTAACATCAATTTTTTTAATTCTTTAAAATCATGATCTTCAAATAATTCTTCTATTTCATTAATTGTATCAGTTATCTTGGGTAATTCAACATCTTTTATCTGCTTGAATCGTTGTTTCCAATCCTCAAGTTTTTCTTTCATCTCATCATTATTAACTAAAGCCTCTACTTTATTTAATTCCGATAGCATACTAGCAGATATAATTAAATTCTTTTCTTTTTCTAATTCATCTATTTCTCTTTTTAATTTATTTTTTTCTCTTTTATTTATCAACGACAAAACAATTATGACAATAATAATTGTCAATATATAATAAGCAACTGCAATTAATAAAAAAGTTGTCCTTCCCATATCTATTCACCTTATATATTAAGTTTATCACATATTAAGATTTTTTTAAAGGTTTTAAATATAAGAGATGCCAACTTTTTGCAAATTATTTAATTTTATCAAAATATACATAACAATTATCTGGTCTAATAGCTTCAATTAAAACTTTATTTTTTGTAGTATCCCAATTCACTCTACTACCATTTGCACAATTAGATAATTCACTATTATAAACATAATCCTCAGTTAATAAAGAATTATCCCATATTTCTTCATAATTTCCGGTATTTACACCCGTTTCCCTAAACATAGTTATGGTATTAGTACTAACAAAATCTCCACTATTATTATTTGCTTGATCAAAATTTTCTAAACCCATTTCATTTTGAGGATAAAAATAAATCAATGCTATAATTACCAATACCAATAAAATAATACCTACTACAATTAAATTAATTTTTCTTTTTATCATAATTACATTCCTTTCACCTATATTGTAACAAATGATTATTAAATATTTTGTCGAACTATGTCGCTATATTAATTATAGACAAAATTTATCTATAAAGCAAGTTAAATTAATTAATATATTTATTTATTGGACATATAATTAAGTAGATTAAATGGAGGGTATTATGGTAAATAAACAAAATCTATGGTTTGTAACATTATTTTCATTAATTTTAGTATTAGGTATTTATTATGTGAGTATGGGTGATGAAACCCTGACAGCTCTCGCCGGCAATAATGATGTTTCTGAGGTTGTTGAGGTCTCCGAATCTGATGTCATTGTAGCTTTACAAGTTGAAGATGATGAATCAGTATTAAAACAAATGACTGAATACCAAAATATTTTATTAGATTCAACTGCTACTTTAGAAGAAAAAAATGATGCTTATGAGGGATTGCAAGCACTTAGTAACAATCAAAGCGAATGTGAAAAAATTGAAAAATTAATCAACGAACAATTCCAATATGACAATTTTGTTAAAATTGATGGGGATACTATTAGTATAGTTATAGCCAGTACTGAACACAATAATGAAATTGCTAATAAAATAATTAGAGCAGTTCAAGAATTATATGACACCCAAAAATATATAACCGTTAAATTTGAATAATAGGTACCAAAAGATAAAATGCTTCATAAAATACTATGAAGCATTTTGTTTTAGGAAGGATTTATATGAACAAAAAAATATTAACCGAAAGAGAACGAGAGGTCTTTGAATTACTTGTAATTAATAAAACAACTAGTGAAATAGCTGAGTTTTTAGGAATAAGTGAAAAAACTGTCCGCAATCACATTTCTAATGCCATTCAAAAATTAGGGGTAAAAGGCAGAGCCAGTGCAGTTGTTGAACTTATTAAACTAGGAGAAATTACAATTTAATAAAGACTTCGGTCTTTTTCTTCTTTTTATTAAATATAATTAAACAGGTGTTTAATTATGTTAAAAAAATCATCAATTAAAAGAATAATGTTAGCAACATTAGCCTTATTTTTATTATTAATTATTTATTTTTTCCCTACTAATCCCCAAATATCTGAATCACTATCTTATATTGAAAGAGAAGAAATTCCTATATTTTTAGTTGATAACATGGAATATATTGCTAGAACTACTATTGTTAAAGATAGTAATAATACTATTGATTTAATCAAAGAAATTATTGCTAGTTTAACAATAAATTCTGCTAAATCAAATTATATTAGGGAAGGATTTAAAGCTATTATTCCCGAAAATACTCAAGTACTCGATTTAAATTTAGAAAACAATATTTTAACTATTAATTTTAGCAAAGAATTATTAAATATTACCGCCGATAATGAAGAAAAAATGCTAGAAGCATTAATTTATTCACTAACAGAAATAGAAGAAATCGAAAAAATAAAAATTCTTGTTGAAGGAGAAAAGCTTGCTAGTTTACCTAATTCCCACAAAAAACTACCGGAATATTTAGATAAAAATTATGGTATTAATAAAATATATAATTTGGATTCAATTAAAGATACTAGCAAAACAACCATCTACTATTTAAGTAAATATAATGATTATTATTACTATGTTCCTGTAACCAAAGTTAGTAACGAAAACACCGAAAAAGCAGAAATAATTATTAATGAACTTAAAACTACTCCCATATATCACACAAACCTAATAAGTTATCTCGCTGCATCAACTAATTTAACCAATTATGAAATCTTAGAAGATAGCATATCTTTATCTTTTGACAACCATCTCCTTGCCGGACTAGATGATGAAGAAATTTTAGAAGAGGTCAAATATGCCATATCACTATCGATAAGAGACTCCTATGGAATAAATGATGTAATATTTAATTTTCCAGAATAAAAATGTATTTAGCCAAATAAAAAGCCCTAAATTTAGGACTTAAATAACAAAATGGTGTCCTCGAAGCGATTCGAACGCTTGACCGTACGCTTAGAAGGCGTATGCTCTATCCAGCTGAGCTACGAGGACATCAACAAGATAATTATAGTATAAAATTTAAAATAATGCAATAGTTTTGCTTGTAATAAATTTAAGAATTTGATAATATAATTATAGAAAGGAGTATGTATATGAATTATTACGACTATAATAATAGTCTATCTTCAACTGCTAGTACTATTGAAGGCGTTGCTGTTTGGACAATAGTTTCTTTGATCTTAGCAATTATTGGTGGAATATTAGTTTATGTTTTATTCATTAAAGGTAAAAACTTAAAATTAACTCCATTTTTAAAAAATTTAAGAGATTTGCTAGATTTTAGAATAATGGTTTTAGAAACTATATTAAAAGTACTATATTTAATAATTACAATATTTATTATTTTAGTATCATTTAGTTTCATTGCTGTTAATTTCTTAACATTCTTATTAGTTTTAATTTTTGGACCAGTAATTGTTAGAATCATTTACGAAGCATCAATGATGTTAATAATGATTTGGAAAAATACTAAAATTATTGCTGATAATACTACAGTAAAAGAAACTAAAGAAGAAAAGAAAGAAACTAAGAAAAAAGAAGAAAAAGAAGATTAAAAAAAAGATTCCTATTCAGGAATTTTTTTTATGCTCTACTTGCGTATTTACCATCTTTGGTAGAAACAAGTATCTTTTCACCTTGATTAATAAATAATGGTACTTTTACAACATAACCAGTTTCAATTTTGGCATCTTTAGTAGCATTAGTTGCTGTATTACCTTTAACAGCTGGTTCTGTTTCAACTACCTCAAATTCAATTTTTTCTGGTAAAGTTATACCAATAATTTCCCCTTCATATGAATCAATATCAATTTCTAAACCTTCTTTTATAAAGTTTACACTATCTCCTAAAACTGAGGTAGGAATTTCCACTTGTTCATATGTTATAGTATTCATAAATACATAGGTATCTCCCATAGCATATAAAAATTGGGCATGTACTTTATCAATATGAGCTCTTGTTATTTTAATATTAGTATTAAAAGTATCTTCTGTAACAGCACCAGTTCTTAAATTTTTTCTTTTAATTCTAACAAAAGCTGGTCCTTTACCAGGTTTTACATGTTGAAACTCAACAATTGTATATAATGCTCCATCCATAATAATGGTCATACCATTTTTAATGTCATTAATATTGATATCCATTTAACTCACACACTTTCTATTATTTTTTTTCTTTAGCAATAACTGTTTTTTTACAATTTTTGCAATATCTTTTAATTTCTAAACGATCCGGAGTATTTTTTTTATTTTTACTAACAGGACGTAACTCATGTCCACAAACAGAACATCTCATAGTTACTTCGCTACGATTTTCTTTTTTTGCCATAATATTCCCTCCTAACTGATAAGTTCTCTATAATTATACCAAAATTATAAGATTTTTCAACTAATTTAATAGTTTTTTCCAAAAAAACACGATTATATAGCCTCAACTAACTTTAAAGAATTTGTTAATTCATTTAAATAATTAGTACACACCCCATCTTCGGCATTTATATAATAATTTAAAGTATATAATATATCATCATTTATTAAAGCATAAACATAAGTATTTTTATCATTAAAGAAATACCAAATATTATTATTAATCGTAATATTATTAATATTACTTTCTTGATATACGGAATACAAAAAATCCATTTCATTATCATAAGTATTATGCATTTTTTGAATAATAAAACTACAATTATTGTATTCATCTATATATTCATATGATGAATACGTATCACTAGAATAATTATTTTTAAAACCGCTAGGAACAGTATAATCTAAATTAATAATAATTTCTTCTGTATTATTATTTAATTGATTAAAAACATTATCATATTCCTCTCTAAAAGTAAAAATAAATACTATTAAATAGACAACAATTGCTATACCTAAAACAATGTTTGAAACCCCACCCTTTTTCTTACATAAAGATAATATTTTATCTTCATCATTAGTGCTTTCTTTAATTTTCGTTATGTCTTTATTTATTTTATATAAATAAAGATCTTTAAATTTTAAAGCTACAATAAAAGATAGTATAATAGACAATAAGCTAGATAAAGTATATAACTCTAATATATAGTCGAATATTAATGCTATTAAGAAACTAATAACAAAATATAATAAACTAAATAACCATAATTTTCGATACAACAAATAAATTATAGAAAATAAAAAAGTTGGCCAAGAAAAATTAGAATTTAAAATTTTATCATAATTTTTACCAACATATGCTTCAATATATTTCTCTTCGGACATAAATTATCACCAAAACCATTTTACCAGATTTAATAATTATATGCAAATAGAACTAGTTCTAAAACTACCACAACCAGTGATTTTATTCACTGGTTGTATCAAACTTATTTTCGTTAATGATGTTTTTTACATCATCTACACTAAGACCTACTGCTATAGCAATAGTTTCAATAGGACTATTTACTGATAACAAGTTTTTAATGACATCGACTTTTTCTTCAGCCTTACCTTCTTGCTTAGAAATCAATAGTTTCTCATCTTCTTCACTTATTTCTCTTATAAATTCAGCATCACTATTTAATCTCACAACCTCACCTCGAAACTTTTGAATTATTTCATCATTTGGAAAGAAATCCTTTAATTCTTCTGGTGTTTTATCAAGCATTAAAATATATCTAAGTCTTTCTCTTTCCTTAACATCAGTATAGCATAATTCTTCGACATTTTCTACAAATATATTCCAAATACTAAAGTTTTCTGTATATATTCCATCTTCACTTGTTAAATATGCTTTAGTTACTAATCTTTTAGATTTCTTGGACTCAAATATAAAATTAATTTGTAAAAATTTTGTTGTAATGTCAATTTCTTGGCCTTTAGATACATGTTTACTAAATAACTTGCAAATAAATGCTAAATTTCTAATTTTAGTAATTTCGGAAAAACCATGAGCATTAATTTCCACATTGATAATTTTTTTACCAACTTTCACTAGAACATCTAAAGTCTTTTTTCTTTCTTTTTCAGTATCTAATGGAAGCTCTATGGGAATAAATTCTAAAATTTTTACAGGTTCACCAAAGACTGTGCTAAGAATTGCTTCTAGTATTTCTTGGCCATTTTTGCCATGGGCAATACTTTTAAATAATCTATCGTTTTTAGCGGTATATACTTTGGTTTGTTCATCAGTAATCAAATTTTCACCTCCTTGATTTGCTATAATAGCACAAAGGTTTTGAAAATATTGTTGCTTTTTGGCGAAGAACCTAAAAATTAATAGTTATCAGCCAAAAATGCTGTTATTTCTTTAGTAATTTTACTCGCTCCATAATACATAGTATCATTTGTTCCATTATTATGGGATATATTGGGAGTTATTACCACAACGCTATATTTAGGATCTTCATTAGGAAAATATCCGGCGAAAGTTGAGGTAATTGTTGCTACATCAACAATTCCATCATTATTAGAATCATAAAATGACTCACTAGTTCCAGTTTTTCCAGCCGCTAGTAAATCGTCACGAACATAAATTTTTCCAGTACCTTCTTTTAAAACTAAAGTTAGGCCTTCACGAATTCTATTTAAATATTCTTCATCCACTGCCACATCATTTAGTATTTCTATTTCATTTTTTTTAACTACCTCATCATTATTTCTTATTTCCCTCATCAATGATAAAGATATTCTTGAACCGCTAGCCATACTATTAATATATTGTAAAACCTCAATTGGCGTATAAGTATCATATTGCCCTATTGCCAAATTAAGCAAAAGATCATCAGCAATTGTGGAACCTATAATACCTGTAGTTTCTCCAGGTAAATCAATATTAGTTATTGCTCCCAAACCAAAACTAGCAAGCATATCCCGATAAATTTTAAAATGTTCTGCAGTAGCATTTAATTGCATATTCGGCGTATAAGTATTACCAGTAAGGGCAATAGCAATTAAGAATTGATAATAATTTGAAGAATTAGCTAAGGCTGTTAAATCGTTAATTCGGCCTAAATCTTTAAAACTGCATTTTTGGGGTGTTAAATACAATTTAACACAAGAATCTTTAATATATTTACCCATTTCAATCAAGCCATTTTGATAACCAACTGCAATAGTTGCTCCCTTAACAGCAGAACCAATAGTAAAAGATTTATTAATTGTATTAAGAGAAATATCACTCCATGTATTATCACTATTAAGCCTTTGTCCCGCTATAGCAATAATTTGGCCTGTTAAAGGATCACTTACTAAAGCATAAGAATCTTTATAATAATCGGTATTAGGATACTTTTTGCCTAACAAAATTTTATCTCTAATAATTTCTTCTACTTTTTGTTGAATATCTATATCAATAGATAGCACTAAATCATTACCTCTTTTTTCCTCTGTAACTAAGGTTAAAGTATTATCGCTATTTACTAAATATTTAGCCTTAGTTCCTTTTAAATACTCTTCATACTCCTTTTCTAAATAACTTACCCCTACTATATCTGTTAGCTCATAACCATTGTTTAAATATTCTTCACTATCTTCTTTAGGAATACTCCCAATAGAACCTAAAATATTCCTTAAGGTATCTCCATATAAATAAATTCGTTCCCAAGATAATTCTCCCGTTATACCGGGAATATTACTTTCAATAACTTTAGCATATTCCTCTTCACTAACATTTTTTAAAATTTCTTTTTTACTATAAACATATCCCGTATTCATCAAACTATATATTTTAGCAGCTTTTTTAAATAACTCATCTTCGGCATTCAACATTACCTCGGTAATTCTTGCTAATTTTAAATCATATATCTCATCACTAGTTATTTTTCGCATTTCTAAAAGTTCATATTCTTCATCAGTTATTAACTCTCTACCATTATTATTTTTAGCTAACCACAACTCTTTTTGTTCTTCCTCGCTCCCCTCAGCTACACTTAAAATACCCGCCAATTTATAGGAGATATCAATTTCATCTAAAGTACTAATTCCTTTAACTTTATTATAATAAATTGTTTTAACCCCTACATTATCAACTAATACTTTACCATTAGTATCAAGTATTCTCCCTCTCGGGGCACTATCACCATTTACATAAACTACCGTTTTATTATTAAGAGCTAAAGTAAAATATTCTTTATCAGACCAAATAAAAATTAATCTTGTTAAAAAAATGCCAAAAACAGCTATAACTAATAAAAATAAATATATATTCTTTTTCATATTTATAGTATTTCTTTTTTTAGTTTTTTCATACAATATAATAGGTGTTAATTATGTATAATTTAATTGAAAGATATATGGCTATTATGACTAAAGATGATGTCAACAATTTTGCCATTAAAAAAGGCATCAATTTAAGTGATGCCGAACTAACCTTTACTTATAACTTTTTAAAAAAGAACTGGAAAGATTACTTGAGAAATCCTAATGTTTTTGATATAAATCGTTATCAAAATAATTTTAGTTCTGAAAACTTTAGCAAGATTAAAAAGGTTTTTGAAGAATATTATCAAAAATTTGGTTCATTTTTATAAAAATTTTGAACATCTTCCTCTAAATTAGGATTAAATTTCTTATTCTTAATCATGTCTATTTCCAATTTATAAGGTGGATATTCACCAATATATGGTGTTTCTAATATTTTAGGAACATCTTTTAATTTTGGATTATAGATAACATTTATTAAATTATCAAAACCAATTGTGCCCAGTCCAATATTAGCATGACGATCTTTATGGGAACCAATAACATTTTTACTATCATTAACATGCACACACTTTATTTTATTAAGACCAATTTCCTTAGCAAATTCTACTAAATAATCATCAAATTTAGCAATATCTACTCCCGAATCATTTAAATGACAAGTATCCAAACAAATACCAACTTTATCTTTTAAATTAATTTTACTCAATATTTCTTTTAATTCATAAATATTTATTCCACATTCACTACCCTTACCAGCCATAGTTTCAAGCAGTAGCATTGGTTTAGTTTCAACATCAATAATATAATTTATAGCATCAGCTATATTTTCTAAAGCCATCATTCTATCAAGTTTTAATGCATTGCCAGGATGCACTACAATATAACCAACTCCCATTTCAGTTATTCTTCTAATTTCATTTTTTAAAAAACTAATAGAAAAATTCCAAGATTCTATTTTTTCTTTATTAGCTAAGTTAATAATATATGGTGCATGACATATAACATTATTAATATCAATATTATTTTCTTTCATATAATTATGAGCTTTACTAGTTATATCACTTTTAATTTCTACTCGTATTGTATTTTGAGGAGCACCTGTATAAAACATAAAAGTATTTGCTCCATAACTTACTGCTATTTTAGCAGCACCTAATAATTGGTCTTTACCAAAAGAAACATGAGATCCTATAATCATTTAAAACCACCAACAATATTATACAAAAAAAATAGCTTTAATTAAAGCTATTTTTTTATTATTTCTTCTATTGCCATGAAGAATCACTTACTGTATTAGGACAACTAGCACTTTTATCCCAAGTAGTAACATTATAATCATGAACATCATCTAAATCTACATCTTCATTTATATAACTGTCTTCACCTTCTTCACCTTCTTCACCTTCTGGTTTTGTCGCACCAGCAGCCATTATCATATATTCCTTATTTTTTTGCAACCAAACTTTGTAATAATATAGTGTTCCTTTTTTATAAACTTCAACTCTACCATCATATGTACCTTTTTCTAATTCTGAGAAACCTTGATCAATTAATTTTTCTATCGGTACACATTTCCATCCACCATCATCTACTGGTAAAGTATCACCAATATCGTTACCCATTAATTTGCCAGTTGTAAAATAAGTTTGAGCAGCTTGAATTGCTCCATTAGCTTCAATGGCAAAAACACTACGTTGTGCTCTATCCATTTGAGGTAATACTGCTTGAACAGCAATTAAGATAATAATTGCTAAAACAACTATAACTGCCAATAATTCGATTAATGTAAAACCTCTAAAACTATTTAATTCCCTATTCATTTTTTTATTCATTTTTATAAGCACCTCTCTATTTTTAATAATACTATAATTTTGGTTAATAGTCAATAACTTTTATTTTAAAACATCTAAAACTGAACTAATTAAATCCATATTTTCCATTACATTATTAATTTTATCAGTTGCTCTTTCTTTATACTTAATTTTCATATCTTCGACAAATTTTTTATAACTTATTGCACCTCTATTTAATTCTTTAAAATAATAAGAGTTTTCTTTTAATTGCCTATAACTTTTAGGATTTTCCCGAAATGGTATTTGCAGATATACTTGCATTAATCCTCAAAAAATTTATTTAAAGGCCTGGGAGCAACAGGTCCTTTATTTAGGTTGCTTACGGGATTTTGTGGCGTTTTTTTGGTTAAATCTTGGACAAAGTCAATCGCTTTTTGCGCGGTATTGATATGACTTTTAATAGAATCCACATTTACATTTTTAACCATATCGGTAATCTTCGAAATACTATCTACCGCTGCTCGATCATTATTTAAAATATATTTGTTCCAAACGCTTTCATCTTCCCCATAAATATCATATAACTCATAAAATTTTTGCCATGTCATTTCCCCACTTTGAACATATTTAATCAATTCTGGTTTAGTTTTAATAAAATTTTTAAATGCTTCATGTTTCATATAAAAAATCACCCACTAAATTTTATGAATTTAGTGAGTAATTTATCCTAAATTTTAAAATCTTCGACAAAATCTGAAAATGACATTTGTCCTTGTTCTCTTTTAGGTTCTTCTTTTTTCTCTTCTTTAGTTATTAAATTTACATCAACAGGTTTTAAAGCCCATAAATCAACTGTTTTCTTTGTTAATACACTACCAGTACTAGTAATATCCATTATTGGAATTTCACTATTTTTTATTTCTTTGATATCGGTATCAACTTTACACAAATTGACATCTTTACTATTGGTTAAATAAGCATAATCTATTTTATAATCCTTGGTTTTAGCCTTTTTAAATAACATATTGCCTTTTTTAGCTCTAGTAATTAAACTAAGATCATTTAATTTAATTCTCTTACCCGTTGCTAAATTAGTAAATACATTTATATATTCATCTTCTTCTTTAATAGATGCTCCATATATCACATAATCATCTTTTAGATTAATACCTTTAACTCCACTAGCTTTTACTCCCACAAGTGGTATTTCGCTAGTTTTAAACCGCAGATAATAACCATTATGTGTAACAAGTAAAGTATCTTCTTTAGCAGTTGTTACATTAACTAGTTCATCATCATTTTTTAATTTAATAGCCATCATTGGCTTAGAATATCTAGTAACCTCAAAATCTTTTAATACTACTTGTTTAGTTAACCCATTTTTAGTAAACATTACAACATTTTTCCGTTTATCTTTTAAAATCATACTAGCAACTATTTTTTCTTCTTCTTTAATTACAACGGTATTACTAATATGTTTACCTAAATCTTTCCATTTACATTCCGCTATTTTATGAATAGGAATATATAAATAATTACCTAAATTTGTAAATAACAACAAGGTATCTTGAGTTGTTACAAAGAATTTGCCACGGACAAAATCCCCAGGTTTAAGAGCTGTTTCTTCATCTGATGAATTATAACTTTTAAAGCTTACCCTTTTAACATAGCCATCATTGGTTACTATCACTACCACTTTTTCATTTGGTATCATTTCTTTTAAATCAACTTTTATTTCTGTTATTACATCTCTTATTTCGGTTTTTCTTGGAACCGCATAGTTCTTTTTAACATCTCTAAGTTCATTTTTCATTACATTTTTTAATTTCGATTCATCATTTAATATCTCTTCACATTCCCGAATTAATTTTTCTAATTTTTCACTTTCTTCTTCTAATGTAACAATATCGGTATTAGTTAAACGATATAATTGTAAAGTAACAATTGCTTCTGCTTGTTCCATGGTAAAACCGAAGGACGCCACCAGATTTTCTTTCGCGTTAGCTTTATTTTTACTGGCTCTAATTACTTTAATAACCTCATCTAATATTGATATTGCTTTAATTAAACCTTGAATTATATGGTAATTCTTTTGGTAAAATGCTAAATCAAATTCTGTTCTTTTGGTTATAACCTCTCTTAAATGGGCAATATAAGCATCAAGTATTTCAATAATTCCCAAAGTTCTAGGAGTTCTATTTACAATAGCAACCATATTATAACTATAAGAAATTTGTAAATCGGTATTTTTAAGTAAATAATTTAAAATTAAGTTCTTATTAGCACCATTTTTTAAATCAATTACAATTCTTAAACCTTCTCTATCGGTTTCATCACGAACCTCTGCAATGCCTTCGACCTTTTTATCAATTCTAATACTTTCCATCTTAGTTACTAAATTTTGTTTATTAACATCAAAAGGTATTTCCGAGATAACTATTTGTTCTTTACCTTTTTCTTTTTTAAATTCATATTTACTTTGAACAATTACTTTACCCCGACCTGTTTTAAAGGCATCAATTATTCCCTGGCGACCTTGAGCAATACCGCCGGTTGGAAAATCAGGCCCTTTAACAATATCTAATATTGTTTCTAAATGACAATTTGGTGAATCAATTCGTTTTATAGTAGCATCAATTATTTCCCCCAGATTGTGTGGTGGAATATTGGTGGCATAGCCTGCGGAAATACCATTAGTTCCATTAACTAATAAATTAGGAAATTTCGCCGGCAATACAGTAGGTTCCAGTAATCTATCATCAAAATTTGGAGCCCAAGAAACTGTATTTTTATCTAAATCTTTTAATAATTCCCCACTAATGCGAGCAAGTCTTGCTTCGGTATAACGATAAGCTGCTGGCGGATCACCATCCATTGAACCGTTATTACCATGAATATCAACCAAAATATGATTTTGTTTCCACCATTGGCTCATTCTAACCATTGCATCATATACTGATGAGTCGCCATGAGGATGATACTTACCTAAAACATCACCAACAGTTGTTGCACATTTAAGATACCCTTTATCCCATGTATTACCGGCTTTAAACATCGCATATAAAATTCTTCTTTGCACCGGTTTTAACCCATCTCTTACATCAGGAATAGCCCGGTCTTGAATTATTTCCTTAGCATATTTAGCAAACCGATCCCCCATTATTTCTTCTAAAGAATAATCTTCAATTTTCTTAATTATATTTTCCATTTATTACACCGCCCTGTAATTATCTTCCATTGTAAATACCACATTTTCATTAATCCATTCCTTGCGGGGTTCAACTTTATCTCCCATTAACACATTTACTCTTTTTTCCGCTAAAGCGGCATCATTAATATTAACCCGTATTAAACTCCGCGTATCAGGATTCATCGTTGTATCCCAAAGTTGATCAGGATTCATTTCTCCTAACCCCTTATATCTTTGAATAGAATATTTACCACTATTTTCTCTTTTAATACTTTCTAATTCTTCATCAGAATAAACATAATATTTTTTCTTACCATAATCAAGTTTATATAGCGGTGGCATAGCAATATAAAGTTTACCAGCTTCAATTAAAGGCCGCATATAACGATAAAAGAATGTTAAAAGCAATATTTGAATATGGGCGCCATCGACATCGGCATCAGTCATAATTATTACTTTATCATAATTGGAATCTTCTACATCAAAATCAGCACCAACACCGGCTCCAATAGTATAAATTAAAGTATTTATTTCTTCATTTTTCATCAGTTCATCAATATTAGATTTTTCACTATTTATAACCTTTCCGCGGAGAGGTAATATTGCTTGAAATTTTCTATCTCTCCCCCCTTTAGCAGAACCACCAGCTGAATCACCTTCGACAATAAATAGTTCATTAATTTTGGCATTTTTACTACCCGCTGGAGCTAATTTGCTAGATAAATTTCGTTCTTGTTTCTTTGATTTACCATTTCGAGCTTCTTCTCGGGCTTTTCTAGCCGCTTCTCTAGCAACTTTGCTTTTCATAGCTTTATCCAATATTGATAATGCTACCTCTTTATTTTCTTCCAAATAAAACTTTATAGCTTCATAAGTTATGCTTTCAGTAACACTTCTAGCCTCAGGTGTTCCTAATTTTCCTTTAGTTTGTCCTTCAAATTGCAATAATTCTTCAGGTATTCTTAAACTTATAACTGCTGATAATCCCTCCCGGACATCTGTTCCATCTAAAGTACCATCCTTGGCTTTAAAAATATTATTATTTTTGGCATAATCATTAAAAGCTTTAGTAATACCGGTTTTAAAACCGACCTCATGAGATCCCCCATCAACTGTTTTAACATTATTAACAAATGATAATATGTTTTCATTATATGTATCTGTATATTGTAAGGCCACATCTACAGAAATTTTACTTTTAGTATTACTAAAAGTAAGAACTTTATGTAAAGTATTCTTTCCTTCATTCATATATTCAACAAAACTGATAAGTCCATTATCATAATGGAATTTAGCTTGTTTTTTATCTTCTTCATCAATTACCTCAACTGTCAGACCACTAAGTAAAAAAGCACTTTCTTGCATTCTTTCCACAATTGTTGTATAAGAAAAATTACAATTTTTAAATATCTCTGGATCTGGCAAAAATTTAACAATAGTTCCCGTTTTATTAGTTTTACCCACCGTCTTAAGGGGAGTTTTAACATGTCCCCCATTCTCAAATTCGATCATTGAAATCAAACCATCTCGATAAATTACTACTTGCATCGATTTAGATAAAGCATTTACTACACTAGCTCCAACGCCATGAAGACCACCGCTGACCTTATAACCATCTTCTGAAAATTTACCCCCAGCATGTAAAATTGTATAAATAACCTCTGGAGTTGGTTTACCTGATTCATGCATACCAATTGGGACACCTCGCCCATTATCTGCAACTGTAATACTTTTATCTTTATTAATAATTACTTTAATGTAATTACCATAACCATTTATTACCTCATCTATGGAATTATCCACTATTTCCCATACCAAATGATGCATACCTCTTTTATCGGTTGAGCCGATATACATCCCTGGTCTTTTACGAACCGCTTCTAATCCTTCCAAAATTTTTATCGATGACTCATCATATTTTGCCATTTTTATTCACCCTAAACCATTATATCAAGAAAAACCCGAGAAAATCAAGGTTTTATAGCATGAGACCTCATAAATTAGTAAAGAAAAAAACAACCATAAGGTTGTTTAACGGTTTATATTATAAGTTTCTCCAGTTATATTATCTAAATTAACACTTTCTTTCTTTTCTTCTTTTTTAAGTGTAGGCAATTCTAACTCTTCTTCATCTTCAATTGTAAATAAACTTACTTTTTTATTTTCAGACTTTATTTCCGTTTTTTCTTCTTGTTTAATATCTTCTTTCTTTTCTTCATTGTTATTTACAAACACTGAACTAAATATTTGCGGTCCTGGTTTAAATTTCTTTTCTTCTCTTTTTTCTTCTTTTATAACTGGCTTTTCAACAATTTCTTTTTTCCTATCTAATCTTGATGGTATTGTATCTTCTTCAACCAACAAAGGTTTTTCTTCTTTTTCTACATCTAAACTTTTAAATTCTTGTTTTAACTTAGCCAATTCCGACAATTCCTTGCCGATATCTTCTTCATCATTACCAAACAAATCTTGTTCATCCGTCATAAATAAAGGCTTTTCTTCTTGTTTAGTTGCTTCTGGTTCAAAAGTTGTAACATCGACATTTTGAGGTTCAGCAATTGGTTTTATATCTTCCTTTTCTTCCTTAACTAAAGGAATTGTCCTCGTTTCATCAAAAATAGATTTAACAGGTTTTTCTTCAGTTTCTTCTTTAACATTTTCTTTTACATCTGCCTCTTCTTGATTAAGCTCAACTTTAACTGGTTCAGTTTTTTCTTCCTTAAATGCATCCATTTCAATCTTTTGTAGTTTTTTAGTTTCTTCTAATTTTTGATCTTTTTTACCAAAGAAAAATACAACTACAAATAAAA
Source organism: uncultured Bacilli bacterium (assembly GCA_944372215.1). Classification (GTDB taxonomy): domain Bacteria; phylum Bacillota_I; class Bacilli_A; order RF39; family UBA660; genus Onthocola_B. The sequence goes on from CALVYL010000002.1 coordinate 26,241, forward strand.
TTATTAATATTACTAAAGCAATTGTCAAATATAAAACAAAATTATCATTTTGATATAAATCGTATATAAAATCCATCACTTTCTACACCTCTTTTTATCTTTATATTTTAATATTACCAAAATATACCCAAAAAGTAAATAATTTTATGAATTATTTTACATTTTTTAGAAAAAAATAAATAAGTTTTTCTTTAAACTTATTTATATCTATTCATTTGTTGCATTACTTGTTTAACTTGCTTTTGACTTGGTTTTCTACCCATACTACTCATCATTGCTTCAATCATTTTTTCATTAATCGGTGGATTTTTATCTATTTGTCTTTTCAAAAAATAACGAGCTAGAAAAAAGCCAATTACTAAACCTACAACAAGACCAATTACTAAATACAATATTAATTGTCCCATATTATTCACCTCACCTTAATTTTACTATAAATTTCCCATTTTAACAACCCTACAATCGCACTAATTCCTCTAACCAGAAATAATCTTTATTTTCAAAATCACAAGCAAATAATTCATTTAATGGTAAAAATTTTCTTATATTTTTATTAATTATATTAGTTTTTAATAAAATATGTGAATTTCTAACCAAAATATTTGTCTCTTCTTTTCGATATTTATTAACTATTTTATGATTATCCCCAATTTTCATATAAAAATCATTATCCTTATTTTTATCGTATATTAACCGATTGTATTTAAGTTTATCTATTGGTACTATTAAATCATCTAATAAATCTTTACCATAACCGATATTGGCCCGATCTAATAAATAGATTCCCTCCAAAGATTTAAATAAATTATAAGGAGATTCCTTCATTAATAAAGACATTTCCCGATTAATTCTAAAAATATAAAAAGTCCGCATTATTATCACCCACAAAGATAATAACATAACGGACTTAAAAAATTTGTTAGATTATGTCGATATTAACATCTTTTGTTAAATAATTGGCAATACTAGCTAAAATAGTATTTTTATCAAATTTTAAATATTTTGCTACATCCTCTGGTTTACCACTCATTCCAAAACGATTTATACCGTAAATATATTCTGGTTTACTCGCAAAACGATTCCAAATTAATGATGAACCCGCTTCAATTACAAAGGTTGGAATATCTTTTGGTAATAATTGTTCTTCATATTTAGGATTTTGCTTTAAGAAAAGTTCCATCGAAGGCATAGATACTACTCTAGTATCAATTCCCATTGTAAACAATTCCTTAGAAATATCTAGGGCCATTTCAACCTCACTGCCAGTGGCAATAATTATACCATCTAAACGATACTTTTCTTTTCTAATCATGTATGCTCCATATTTAACAAATTTAGCATTAGTGTTTTTTAATTTATTTCTTTTTTCTTTACTAATTACTAAAGCCGTCGGACAATTATTCTTTAAAATATATTCCCATGAGCCCATAATTTCATTGATATCAGCTGGTCTAAAGGTAATAAAATTAGGTGTTGCTCTTAGCATCGTTAGTTGTTCAATTGGTTCATGAGTTGGACCATCTTCTCCAACATAAACCGAATCATGAGTATAAATATAAGTCACTGGCAAATTCATGAGCGCCGACATGCGAATCGCTGGTTTTTGATAATCACTAAAACTTAAGAAAGTAGAACCGTAAACTTTTAAATTAGATAAAGCTAGACCATTAAGTATGGCTCCCATAGCATGTTCCCTAACGCCAAAATAAATATTTTTACCAACTGGATTATCCGGACTTTGAATAGTTGATTTATCTAAATTCGTCTTACACGAAGAAGATAAATCAGCAGAGCCCCCAAGAAAAAATGGGCTTTTCGGCGATATAAAGTTCATTATTTTATGATTACTTTCTCTAAGTTCTTCACAATATTCATCACTTATTTTAAATTTAGTATCATCAAAATCAATAACAAAGGCATTTCTTTCTAATAAATTAAATAAGGAATTCAAACCATAATTATTAGTTTCCTTAATATCACTATATTCTTCTTCCCAATTCTTAAAAATAGCTTCCATTCTTTTATTAATATTATTTAATATATGATCCCTATATTTTTTATCAACTGTAAATGGTTCACTTTCTATTTTATACTTTGTTTTAATATTACTTAAATCTTCTTGAGTTAATGGTTTGCCATGAACCTTATTAGTTCCTTCATTGATGGAATCCTTACCAATTATGGTATGACAAATAATTATAGTAGGTCTATCACTTTTTTTAGCTTGTTTAATAGCTTTTGATACCTCGCTATAATCATTAGCATTTTTCACCTCTAATATATCAAAATCTAAAGCTTCAAAACGAATAGCTATATCTTCGGTAAAAGTAATATCGGTATCACTATCTAAACTAACATGATTTGCATCATATAAAATAATTAATTTATTTAAATTTTGGGTACTAGCAAAAGATAATGCTTCATAACTTACCCCTTCCATTAAATCGCCATCACCACAAAAACAATAAGTATAATAATCAATTAATTTCGTATTCTTTTTTTCAATATTAGCAATAGCATTCAAATATCTCTCAGCTAGAGCCATCCCCACAGCAATACCAATACCTTGACCTAAGGGACCAGTTGTAGCATCAACTCCCGGAGTAACTCTATATTCGGGATGACCAGGAGTAAGAGAATTAAGTGACCTAAATTGTTTTAACTCCTCCATATCAATATCAAATCCTGCGTGATAAAGCATGGAATAAAGTAAAGCTGAACCATGTCCTGATGACATAACAAACCGATCTCTATTTACCCAATCAGGCTTACTAGGAATAACATTTAAATGATCCTTATATAAGGCATAAAGTATCGGTGCGGCACCTAAAACTATCCCCGGATGACCACTCCCCGCTTTATTAATCATATCTAATGCTAGCATTTTGATACTATTAATAGCTTCATTATCAATTTTACTCATATCTTCACATCCTCGTATTTTAATAATAACATAAATAGCCTAAAAAATAAATAAAAAAAAGACTCAGTAGAGTCTTATCTTTGAATAAAGCACAAATTAAAAATAAATATCAATGTTGCTCCGACTTTAATTGGTGCTTTAAATTTAGCACATTCATATAAAGCTACAAATTTATCAGCACTACTCACAACCCAACTACCAATATTGGTAGGCATTACCTTACTCATTGGAAACATATGCGCTGCTATTATATTTTCTTGTTTTGGAGTCAAATTAAAATTTTCTTGAGCATTTTTTAAAGCTTTACCAGGATGATTTAAAAAAGCCTTATCAGCAACCTCATCATTTTTGAAAAAATCATGTAATAAGGCCGCTCTGGTTATTTCTTCATAATTTTTAATTTTTAATTTTTTACATGTTTGATAAGTAACTTTAGCAACATTCAAAGAATGATCCAGCCTAGAAATACCATGATGTATTTCATATTTTAAAGCAATAAATTCTTTATTTTTCAAAATATCATTAACTATATTATTAAATTCTATTTCTTTTTTTAATGTCATTTCAACCTCACGTTTATTAATTATATCACTTTTAGGTCACTTTTTGAACTACTTTTGACTACTTTTTTTATAATCCGTCAAATTTATACCATTTTCCTCTAAAATTTTGGCAATAATTCTTTGATTTTTAGCTATTTCTAACATTTGTTCATGTAATACCTCTAAAATAAGTTCACTTTTTAAATCAATTCGATAATCATTTTTACTCCGCAAACTCTCTTTTTTAGCTTCCCTGTTTTGACTCATCATAATAATTGGGGCTTGCAAAGCAGCAATACAAGAAAGAACTAAATTAAGTAATATAAAAGGATAAGGATCAAAACCTGGTATATATTCATTTAAAAACATCCAAAAAAATAAAAAAAGAACAAAAGAAATAATAAAAGGCCATGAACCAATCATGGCGGTAACCACATCAGCTAGCTTATCCCCCAAAGTTTTCTTTTCCTCTTCTACTTTGTCGGTATCAATTGCTAAAGGTTCATCAATTAGCATTTCTATTAATTCTGACTCATCATCTGTTTTCAAATCTTCATTTAACAATTGTTTAACTATTTGTTTTTTGCGATATTTATTATCATCCACTAAGATTCCTCCGCATTCAAATTAAAGCGATAATGTCCAACTATCTTTTTTCTAGTCAAACCATCTTCTTCATAATTATGATGCCCATCATGATGAATTATATAACTAATTCCCTCACTATTTCTTTTATCGCTTACAATTCCAATGTGGTCTTCATATACAACAATATCTCCGCCTTGCCAATTAGTATAATCATTAGCATCCAAAGTTAAACTCTCCGTATATTTTTCTAAAAACACTCGAATATTACGAACTCTTCGAAAATCAATATTAGAATCAATTATGTCAATATCATAATCACTTTGATTTTCTTGAATATCTTCATCTAGCATTTCTTTAAAGTTATATCCGGCCTCATCTAGGGCATACCAAATTAAATCAGTACACACATAATATCCATCATCAGGATATCCTCCCGTATAGTAGTTACTTTTATATTTTGGTTTCATTGCTACAAACTCTTTAGCCCCATTTAAAATATCTGTATAATCATCTACTCCATCATTATCATAATCAACTAAACTTTCTTGAAAATCTATTGTAAAATCTTCATCACCATAAGATATTTTAGGTAAATATCCAAATTCATCTAAAGCAATAATTACTAATAACAAAACTAAAAAAAGGACTAATATATGACCAAATCTTAAGAAATTTTTCATTCGTTCTCCTTAATCCGCAGGATAAATTTAGAGGCTATACTATCTTTATCACGATCTTTAACATAGAAGAAACCAATAACGCAATAAATTAAAGCTCCAATAAAGTTAACCGCCAAATCTCCCATAGTATCAATTAAACCAATATCTAAATACCCATCATTAATTACATAAGTAGTACCATCTTGAGTTGTTATTTGGGTTTCTGTAATATCATCAACATGGACTGCCACATTTTCGCCGGATTCATTTAAAGCAACCGAAGAAATGTTTTCAACTATTGTATCTTTTTGCATATCTGAATGTAAATATACATCACTACCATATTCTAAGAATTCCCACAACACGCCAATAGTCATCGAAAAACAAAAGCCCACAAATGCTACAAAAAATGGTGATAAATCCAAATGAAATTTTTCTGTTCTATTTAATATATCGATTAACGAAAAACCAATCGCTGCACATAAAAAGCCATTAATTGTATGTAATATGGTATCCCAATGCGAAAATATATTAAAGAAATTTTGGGCTTCTCCTAACATTTCGGCCGCAAATATAAACAAAAATATTACAATTTCTAATGTCTCCGGCATTTCCACATTAAATTTCTTTTCCACAAAACCCGGTATTAAAAATAAAATTAAAGTTAAAATACAAAAGAAAGCGTTTTCATAATTACCTCTTATTAACTGTAAAATTAAAGTTATTAAAATAAATGTCCGTAATACCACATAAACAATAAAAGCTTTTTTATGCTTTTTTGCTTCATTTATTATTTCCTTTTTTAAATTTCTTTTTTTCCTTTTTTTCATCATACATCATCCATAACTAGTATAACACATTAACAATTCTAACACAAATTATATAACAAAAAAAGTCCGTATCGGACTTAAATTGCAAAATGGTCGAGAAGACAGGATTTGAACCTGCAACCTCTTGGTCCCAAACCAAGCGCACTACCAAATTGTGCTACTTCTCGTTTCCTAAAAATTGGTACGCCCAAAGGGATTCGAACCCCTAACCCCTAGATCCGTAGTCTAGTGCTCTATCCAATTGAGCCATGGGCGCAAAAAATAAATTTCTTGATGCATTATCATTATATTACACAACTGAACAAATGTCAACCAAATTTTGACTATCATTGCATCACTATCAGCAATTTTTGTTTCATAAAATATTACAAAATTAAAAAATGCAATATTATTTGCATTTTTTAATTTATAACCATTACTTCATTATCTTTAATTATGAAATAATCATTAATATCGCTTTTTAATAATGGATATAATCCCTCATTATATTCTAAATAACCAATTTCTAATATATCTGGGGTATCAAAACTAACAAAACTATTTTTTATATCTTCTAAATATTTTCCATCATCACTTAAATTATTGATACTCATATAATTACTTAAATATACTTTATCTAAAGAATTAATTAAAATTACATAATTGGAATCATCTTCATAAACAATAAAACTATAAACATTATCTATATCAAATAAAATATTATCCCCTGTTTTTAAATTAGTCATATTAAGTTTATTATCTTCAATAAATAACCTATAATTATAAATATAGTTATTTTGATCAACATAGCTTATTAAAAATTCATCTTCAATATAAAATGTTTTTTTACCTTCAGCAATTTTTATCTCTGCAAATTCAAAGCACACTTGCCGCGAGATTAATTCATCACTTGGTGATATATATGAGGTTACAAATAAAGCTACAATTGCTACAATTATTATTTGGGTTACTTTCCTTTTGGTTTCTAAATTGTTTTTAATATTTAAATAACTATAAGCAATATAGATTATTGCAAATAATAAAGAAATAACTAAAGTAATAATATTGGCAATTAAAGATACATCAGGATTATTAATACAATCTTTATAACTATTTACCTCACCAAGTAATACAGAAAAGTCATAAAAGGAATGTAAAAACACTAAACTCCATATATTTTTAGAAGCATGATAGGCTGAACAAAATAAAATACCTATGGCAGATGTTTGAATTACTTGGGCTATAGTTGTCAAAATGTCTTGTCCTGACAAAGCATTTATCAAATGAAACAAACCAAAGAGTAATCCACTAACTAAAATGATTATAATTGCCCCTTTTGGTGTACTACCATATTTATTCATTATTTCATTTTGCAGCCATCCCCGAAATATAAATTCTTCCGCTATTCCAATAGCAATACTTACTAATACTAAACTGATAAAATTAGGTATATCCAAGTGTCCATTTACTATAATTTCTCCGCCATTTACGAGCAACATGATTATAGCAATTACTAGTATTGGCATCCCTCGTTTTATACCTATTAAAAAGTTTTCTTTATGTTTATTAATCTGTGGCCATAATTTTCTAATCGTAATAACTATTACCGCAAATAATATAACAACAATTTCAGAAATTAACATGGAGTTATATTTACCATAAAATATAGCATTATATAAAATTGAACCAACAATTCCTCCATAAACTGTATACAATCCTAGTAAAAGTATAAAAACAATTATAATAATTCCAATCAATTTTAATAAATCTCGATTATTTTTTAACATTAATATCCCTCAACATTAGTATAGATTTCTGAAACATCATCAATAGCATCGAGTAAATTATAAAGACGTTCAAATATTTCTAAATCTTCACCTTCTAAAGTAATTTTTTCTTTAGCATACATACCTACCTCATCGAGATCATACTCAATATTGGGTATTAATTTTTCTAATTCATCTTTTACTTTATTTATATCCCCTGGATTTACCGAAATAGTTATTTCCCCATTCTCATCTTCAATATCATTTATTTCTATACCAGCAGTTAAAAGAACATCAAAAATCTCTTCTGGATTATCATATTTAAAAGATAATACTCCTAAATGTTCATAATTATAACTAACTGAATTTGTCACTCCTAGACTTTTATTTACTTTATTAAAAGCCGCTCTGACCATACCAACAGTTCTATTAACATTATCTGTTAAACATTTAATGATTAAAGTTGATGCACCCGGGCCAAAACCTTCATAAACAACCTCATGATAATCTTCTCCTCCAACACCTTTAGCTTTTTCAATAGCTCGATTGATTATATCACTTGGAACTTGGGCTTTTTTAGCTTTATCCACCAATCTTTTTAAATTAATGTTAGCTTCAACATCAGGACTCCCCTTTTTAGCTGCCAAATATATTTCTTTGGCAAAAGTAGTATAAACTTTACCTTTAGCAGCTCCTGTTTTTTGAATACTGGCCTTTCTTACCTCATAAGCTCTTCCCATAATTAAACATCTCCTTTATATTATATTACAAATTGCAATTTTGCAACAAAACTATATACCCCATATCTTTTATCTATCTTTTTTATTTTCTTAATTACTTTTAAAGGACTATATACATCATAATAACTAAAATTTTCTTTAGTCATTATATATTCTAAAGCTTTTAATACTAACTTTTTTTCATTAGTAGTTCTAAATAGTTTATGCATTTCTTTTAATTTCTTTTTGCTTACTTTTCTTAATAAAAATCGATAATAGTTATTACTTTTATGTTTAAATATATACTTATATCCATCATAATTTTTAACTATTTTTAATGTATCATAATATCCCATCAAAATGTTTTCTCTTACTCTTTTTTCATTTATATTAATAATACTCCCTAATTTCCTGGATGGCTTTATTACAATTATCTTATCTTTATCCTTATATTTTCTGCGATAACCAATCGCTTCTAAATCTACTACATATACTTTATCATAGCCGCGATCAATTAGAGCATTGGCGGGAGCATAATCATAAAATCCGCCATCTAAATAATAATTATCATCAATTATTTTCTCCAATTTAAAAATTGGCAAATAACAACTAGCCATTAAATAATCTGTAAGTTTTCCCCTTTTTATATCTTCTTTAAATACATACATTGGTTTAAAATCTTTTACTCTTACTGTAACTAAGCCAAAATCTTTATTACTTTTAAACAAAGAATCTTCTATCTTAAGTTGATCGACCGTCTTTTTTAAATTATCGGTGCTTATTCCTTTATTTTTAATGAACTTTATTATATCGTTATAACTAGCCTTAATTATTTTCCAATCGAATTTATCGCTATTAGCCAGTTTGATTAGTTCATCACTAAATCCAAAGACTTTACCTATTTCTGTTGTTCTCCAAAAATTAAGTAATTCTTTTTCTCGACCAGAGGCCAGCATCGCCGCATTAAAAGCCCCGATTGAAGATCCCGTAAAACCAGCAATTTTAATATGACTTTTCTTAAGAGCCATATATACTCCCACTTGATATGAGCCGCGGACTCCTCCCCCACCTAGAGCTAAACCAATCATGATTTATCCTTAATAAATATTTTAGCTAAAAATTTAGATACTTTTCTCTTCCTAGAACTCAATTTTAATTTTCTAAAATATTCATTTATTGAACAACTACGATAATTAATAATATTTTCTAAATCATCTTTATCTTTACAAACCGGACTATAATAATTTTTTTCTAAAAATAATCTACTTAAGACAAATTTAAATGTCAAACCAATGGATAATACTTGTTTATTTAATAAATCTTTATATAAAATACTTTCACTAGCACATACATTAAAAATTTTTTTGTTTAATTCATCACTATATTTTATCCCCTTAACAAAGGCATATGCACAATCTTCTTTAGTAATATAATCAACTACATCTTTCTTCTTAACATGATACATAAATGGTTCACATAAAGGATTACTTAACACTAAAGGAATACGATAAATTGTATATCTTTTTAATTTTTCTTTTATTAACATTTCTGTATCATACTTAGCTTTTTCAAAATAATCATGTTCATCTAAAACAATCTTAGATTTTACGGTAGGATTTTCTAGTTCTTTATACATACTAGTAGTTGATGCATAAAACAAATGGCATTTAGGATTAAAATAACTTATGGCTCTAATGATGTTTTCACAGCCATTATAATCGATTATTGTCGCTAAGCCTTTTTTCATATTAGATAATGGAGGTAAAGCCGATGCTAAATGAATAATCACATCTTGATCTTTTACTAAAGCATCAACTAATACTTGATCATTGACATCCCCATATAATATATTTATTCTTTTTTTATATTTTTTTAATCTTTTAATAACATTTTTGTTTCTAAGATCAAGTGCTGTTATTTCATATTTTCCTTCCGCCAGTAAATATTTAATTACTTGGATACCTATACTACCGGCAGCACCTGTAACTAAAACTTTCTTCATAAAACACATCCTTATAATAAGTTAATAATAACCAATATTAGTATACCTATAATTATACCATAAATTGTCCATAAATGTTTAGCATTTTCTTTTATTTCCTTAAATAATTCAAATACAAGAATATGAACCAACATTCCCAGCGATAAAGCTAATATTATACCCTGTAATAATTCATCTATATCTCCAAAGAAAAAGGTTATTAGTCCTCCTAAAAACGCGGATATAACTAATAAAAATACTAATAGCTTATTTTTAACGCCAGCAATTTGAAAACCAAATGGCAAATTATGTAAGCCTATTCCTACTACCATTAGTATACCACTATGTAAATTTTCTAAACCTATACTATATAAAGCCATACCTTCAATCAAATTGTGTAAAGATAAAGCTAAAATAGTAATTATGCTAACATGTTCTAATCTAGCTTTATGTTCTTTGGTATCTTCATCATTTTTATGATGATTATGATTATGGTGCGGTATTAACTTATCAATTAAAAACAATAAACAAAAGCCCAATATAACAAAAACAAACAAAACGGGATTATTTATTTCTATTAACTCCGGCAACAAATCAAAGATAATTAAACCTAAAATTACTACTGCAGCACAAGAAATTGCGGCAATAGTTAATTCTTTTTTATGTTTAACAAATTTATATGCAATTAAACCTACTAAATAAAATAAACCACTTATTAATGTTAAAAACAATGCATTCATAAATATGCCTCCATTTAATATTTTACACTGTTTTTCCAACAATTAAAAGATATAACTAAAATTTTTATTATAATTCTGTTGGAATCAAATAACTAAAAAAAGGAATATTTCGCATTATACCATAAATTATTACTATAAATAATAAAATATACCAGACAAAATCAGGGATTACTAAATTAATATTAAATTTTTTTAAAACTAATTTAAATAACCAATAAATCATACTTAAAATCAATAATATAAAAACTAAAGGATTATATCTAAAAGCCTGATAAAAATCAAAATGAATTAAAGAAAATAAAAGACGAGTTATACCACATCCGGGACAATAAAAACCTGTTAATGTATAAAAGGGACAGGGAATACTAAAATTAGTATATATGCTTAAAAAATAATAGATAAAAAAACCTAAAATAGCAATTATACCTAATTTTAGATTCTTTTTTTCTGTAAACATTATTTAGAAAACCTATTTAAATCACTTTGGATCAAACAGTAATTTACAATTGATAAACCAAAAATAGCTAACAACAAATAAAGAACTGAATTATCTCCGACTGGTTTATTATATTTTTGACCTGCTTGATATAATTTTTGACCCATCTTATAATTCCAATATAAAGCATAAATACCACAAGTAAGTATTGTAAATAAAAATGCCATTCCTCCAGATGCTCCCTGTTCATCGCTAACCATATTGGCTTCATCTGTCATCACAATAAACCAATAAATGCCATAGATTCCACAAGTAATAAAACTAAGTAAAATACATGTAACAATATTTCTTGTTGGTAAATTAACATTATTTTGGTTATTATAATTGTTAACAGTTGATCCATTTTCATTATTAGTACTACCTAAATTAGTACCACATTTCGTACAAAAATTACTGCCTTCTGCAACCTCATTGCCGCAGTTAGGACAAAATCTTGCCATAACTCTTTACCTCCTTAAACAATTAAATTGTATCATAATAATTATATTTCGACAACTATATTCTAAAAAAATCTTATAACATCTTGAATAGTAATGTAAATCATTAATAAGAATAATAATGCAAAGCCAATTAAATGACAAATACTTTCAAATTTAGCATTAACAGGACTACCTTTTATCTTTTCAATTATTAAGAATAAAACATGTCCCCCATCAAAAGCTGGGAATGGTAAAATATTAATAAATCCAACATTTATTGATAAAAACGCAACGATATATAACATATAAGCTAAGCCATAACTAATAGATGAATCAATTACCTCATACATACCCACTGGACCTGATAAAGCTTGTAATGATATTTTTCCTGTAAATAACCCTTCAATTGTCAAAGCCATAGATTGAACAATACTGCCAAACTTTTGAAAAGCATATTTAATTGAACCCCACAATCCTGTCATTGTTTCCTGTTCAATATAAACTCCAAAAGTTTTAGTTTCAACGCCAGTTTCTTCGTCTTCACTCACTATAGGTTCTACACTAATTTCCTCAACATCGCCATTACTTTGTTCAATAGTTAAATCATAAATATTGTCTTCACTTTCCATAATAAGTAGTATCTGAGCAGCATCCCAATTAGATACCTTACGACCATTAATCTCTAATATTCTATCTCCTGCCACAACACCAGCCTCAGCCATTGGCATATCTGCAACAACATCTCTAACTACTGGTATATTAACAGTACCTCCCCAAATTAAAGAACTTATAAACAAAATAAGTAAAGCCAACAAAAAGTTATTGAAAACACCTGCCACCAAAATAATTACTCTTTGATACCAAGGCTTATTACACATAAATGACTTTTTATCTATTTTATCATCATCTTCATAAACCTCACCAGCCATTGATACAAATCCGCCGATTGGTACAGCCCGCAGGTTATAATCGATATTATCTTTTTTCCCCTTATGAGTAAATATAATTGGTCCCATGCCAATTGAAAATTCATATATATGCACTTTAAAAATCTTAGCCCAAATAAAATGACCAAATTCATGAACTAAAATTATAATTCCTAAAATAAATATTAAAACTAATAATGAAACAAACCACATATGCATCTCTCCTTATATTATTAATAAAAACATATACATTAAAAACACAAATATGACACTATCTATTCTATCGAGGATTCCCCCATGACCAGGCATAATATTAGAAAAATCTTTAATGTCATTTTCTCTTTTTATCTTACTCATTACTAAATCCCCCATTTGGCCAACAATAGATAAAAACATACTAACAATAACTATCCTTAAAGTAAAATCACCTACAAGTAATCCATAAAATATAACTCCCACTAAAGAACCACCAATTAAGCCTACAACTGAACCTTCCCAAGTCTTTTTAGGACTTAATTTAGGACACATTTTATGTTTACCAAACATTTTACCACCAAGCATAGCAAATATATCTGTTACAAGGGGTACAATTAATAAATAAACAAATAAATATAATCCGCGATTTCTAATGACAATAAATAAATTAAATATAATTCCCAATAGTAAAGTTATACCAATTAAATAAAAAGCATCTTTAGTTGTATATTTATCATTTTGATAAAATATAACTGGCAATAACAATAATAATAACATCATTGTTATAACTTGATAAGTAATTCCCCGATAAACCGAAAAATTTAAATAATTGGATAAAACCAAGGAAAGTAAACAAAACAATCCTAAAAATATCATTAGCTTAGGATATTCGCCATGTGATTTTTTTAAATCTATTAATTCCTTATATGCTAGCATCGCCACAACAAAAACTCCCAATGCAAAAAAATAATCACCTAAAATAATTAAAGGTACTACTATAATAAGAGCAACAATGGCACTAATAATTCTTTTTTTCATTATCTTACCTCTATTAAAATATATCATAATTTATGTTTTTTTACAATTGAAAAAGTAGATTTTACTCTACTTTATCATCAAAACCTTCTATTTCATCTAATTGATCTTCAACAAGAGCTCTAAATCGTCTTTTATAAACAGATACTTTTCTTCTTAAAGATTCGGCCTCAGCTTCAATTTTCTCAGCTTTAACTAAAGCATTATTGATAACTTTCGTAGCATTTCTTCTGGCATCTTCTAATATTGTCTTTGACTCATCATAAGCCACTTTCTTAATATTACTAGTTGACTCTTCTGCTACTAAAATTGCTCTATTTAAAGTTGTTTCGATATCTTTATAATGTTTTAATTCTTTTTTTAATTCTTCATTATATTGACAACTTTTTTTGAGCTTATTTAACATGCTTTCATATTCAACAATAACCTCTTTAACAAAGTTATTAACCTCTTCCTTATTATAGCCTTGAATACTTGTACTAAACTTATTTACCATAAAGCGGCCTACCAATCTAGTTCTTCATCAGTATTATTCTTACTCGTTTTTTCTGACTCATCACTTATTTTACCCTGAACATTAACATTTTTCGGAGTACATAAATAAATTCCCACACCAATTTTTTGCATTGAACCACCAATAGCATAAATAACCCCACTTAAAAAGTCAATAATTCGCTTAGCTTGATCACTAGTTACTCTCTTTAAGTTAACAACAACACTATTCCTATTTTTAAGATGATCAGCAATTTGTTGGGATTCTGAATAAGCTCTAGGTTCTAACAAAATCATTTTATTACCAGATTTATCGGCCTCTTTAATAGCTTCTTCTTCACTCATTGAGTAATATTCATCTTCAGTACCAACTAAATTATCATCGTCACCATCATAACTAAATATTTTCTTTAAGTTTAAACCCATATGGATTCCTCCCTAGTCTACTATTTTAATTCTATCAAATTTTTTTCAACTTAGCAATACTAAAGCTCTATTTTTTTATTAATATATTTAATAACCTCATCCACACTCAATGTTACTTGTTCCATTGTATCTCTATCTCTTAAAGTAACTGTATCATTTTTTAAAGTATCATCATCTATAGTCACACAAAAAGGTGTCCCAATAGCATCGCTTCTTCTATATCTTTTACCAATTGATCCTGATTCATCATAAGAACAAGCAAAATATTTGCAAAGACGAGCATATACATCATTAGCTTTATCCGCATGGACTTTTTTGATTAATGGTAGTATTGTTACTTTATATGGAGCTAATGCTGGATGAATTTTTAAAACTACTCTCTCTTCATCATTTACCATTTCCTTTGTATAAGAATTTACTAAAATTGCTAGCAACAATCGATCTAAACCAACAGATGGTTCAATAACAAATGGCAAATATTTTTCATTAGTTTCTGGGTCTAAATATCTAAGATCTGCACCACTATGGTTTTGATGAACAGATAAATCATAATCAGTTCGATCAGCAATACCCCACAATTCACCCCAACCAAAAGGAAATAAAAATTCAATATCGGTTGTGGCTTTACTATAAAATGCCAATTCCTCTTTAGCATGATCTCTAAATCTTAATTTTTCGCTATCAAGACCTATGGTTTTCAAAAAATCCATACAATAATTTTTCCAGTAACCAAACCACTCTAAATCGGTATTTGGTTTACAAAAAAATTCTAGTTCCATTTGTTCAAATTCTCTAGTTCTAAAAATAAAATTACCTGGAGTTATTTCATTTCTAAAAGCCTTACCAGTTTGAGCAATACCAAATGGTAATTTAAGGCGCATTGCTCTTTCCACATTTTTAAAATTAACAAATATACCTTGAGCCGTTTCTCCTCTTAAGTATACGGTATTTTTACCTTCATCAGTAACTCCAATAGATGTTTCAAACAACAAATTAAACTTTCTAATCGGAGTAAAATCAGTCCCTCCACAAACAGGACATTTTATATTATTTTCTTTAATAAAGGTTTCTAGTTTTTCATTATCCCAACCATCACCAGTTATTTCACCGTGAGTTGCATCTTCAATTAATTTATCGGCCCGATGTCTACTCTTACATTTCTTACAATCTATTAGGGGATCAGCAAATGAAGCAACATGACCCGATGCTACCCAAACCTCTGGATTCATAATTATAGCACTATCAAGACCATAATTGTAAGGATTTTCTTGAATAAATTTCTTTTTCCAAACCCATCTAATATTTTCTTTTAAATTAGTACCTAGTGGGCCATAATCCCAAGAATTAGCAAGTCCATTATATATTTCACTGCCTTGAAATATAAAACCATATTGTTTAGCATAATTTACTAATTCTTCCATAGTTAATTTCATATAAATCAATTCCTCTCATAACCATTATATCATTAATCGAACATAAAAGTACACAAAAACTTAATTTTATATTTTTATCTTTAGTCAATTGTTTATTGTAAATAAACCACTATTATGCTATACTTAATTTATCAAAGTATGGAGGTTTTGGATGAATCAAAATATACTTAATTTACATAACTCTATTAATAAATATTTTAGCAATTTATTAGAAACTAAATATTTGAAAAATATTATATTAGATAAAAATTATAATATTATATTTGATCATACTATTAATTTTAATGGTTATTTTGTTAATGGTTTAATATATAATAAAAACAACAAAATAACCATTAAAATTAATCCTTATTCTACTGAATCTATTTTATTTATTCTAATACATGAGTTAACTCATGTACTTAATAAAAATAAATTAAAAGAATTAGTTATCAATTATTTAATTCAAGAATTAGATTTAATTAAAGATAATTATATAATTAGTGATGAACTAATTTGTGATATTGCTGGTGTATTACTTGGTAATACTAAATTTTTGAATTATTTATATTATAATAACACTTATAATATAAATATTAATAATAATTATGATAGATTTATAAATGATTTTTTAGTTAATTGGAAATATTGTTATAGAAATAATTTATTTTCTATAACTGATGAAATATACTATGAAATGGTAAGTGATTCTAAATATGGAAGCTACTGGGTTATTGAAGATAAAAAAGATATATTTAAAAATGAAAACAGAAAAGAATTACGAATTAAAACATATGATTATATTTTTAATGGAAATAAAAATTTTAATAATATTAAAGATACTATTGATAACCATAATATATCATTTGTCAGATTATCTGCCAAAGAATTTACTATGGGAACAAATTCAAAGAAATTAAAGCATAATGATTACTATAACAAAATGCGAATTTTACCAAGCTTAGATGATTTAATTAATAATGCAGAAATAAAATTCCATTCGCCACTTAAGCACTATAATAAAACGTTTAGTAAAGGATTTAACAACTATCAAGGAAAAGTAAAAATAGATAATTGTATTTATAGATACATAATTAGAATTGGTATAGCAAAACATGATTATATATTTTACGACATAACATTGTATAGATTAAAGTAAAAAAAGGAACCGTCAAAGTACCTGGCACAATTAGTGCGTCACTCATTAATAAAACCGTTTCCTTTTTCTATTAATAATATACTATATATTTTATTATCTGTCAACAACGTTTATTTTAATTTATTACCTAAAACATATTCTAAGTAGTGATCACTACAAAGAGGAATATATTCTATATTATCATGTTCACCATCTATTACTACCTCTTTACCACTTGAGGAATATTTACCATTTACCCGTCTGGCATTAAACATAGCAGGTCTGCCACAAGAACAATTAACAGTCAGTTCATGCTTTTCATCACTCCTAGCAAATAATTGCGCACTACCTTCAAATAAATCACCCTTAAAATTACTTTTTAAAGCATAACAAATAACTGAGATATTAAATTTATGAGCTATATACCAAAGCTCATTTATTTGCTTTTTAGTTAAGAATTGTGCTTCATCCACCAAAATAAATTCCGCATATTTATATTTGTTAAAATACTTTTTGGAAAGCAAACTCGCTGTTTTAGGTATCAAAATATCAGCCTTAATACTTGATCCCGTTCTATTTATTACCGTAAGTCCCCCTTTAGTATCAATCTTTGGTTTCATAACAAGTAAATTAATTAAATATTTAGAATAATTATAATGATCTTGAATCAACTTTGTTGTTTTGCCGGTTTCCATAGTTCCATAATAAAGAGTTAAGTTTGCCATAATCCATCACCATTTCTATTGTATCACTTTATAATAGATTTTTTAAGAAATTTTTACTATTTAAATAAAGACCAGTATATTTTTCATAGTACATATCCAAAAAACTATTAATTGTTTTTTTTATATCTTCATCAATTTTAATATTACTAATACTTTTAATATTTACATAATAATACATTCTTAACATCTTTATTACTTTAGGACTTACTAAGTATTCATTAGTTAAACAATTACTACAAATAAAGCCCCCAACATCAGCAGAAATTGTGGCAATATTAGTTTTATTGCCACAAATAACACATTCATCTAAATTAAATAAAACTCCTAATTTTTCTAAATATTTAATTTCTAATATATTGGTTATTACTAATGGATCCAATCCTTCTTCTATTTTTAAAATAGCATTAATAAAATCATCATAAATATTACTAACATTGCTTTGTTTAACAACTTGGCTGGTTAATTCCGCTATATAAGTTAAATAACTAATTAAAAAAATATCACTGCGGATATTTTTTAGAGGATTAATAATATCAGCACTAACTAAAGTAGAAAGTTTATTTTCTTTATAATAAATGTTAAATTTAGCATAAGTTAGTTTTAATGTTGCTACTCTATTTTTACTTTTCATTGAGGCTGCACCTTTAGCAATAATGCCAATTATGCCATATTCTTTTGTTAATACATTTATTATTTTACTACTTTCCCCATAGGGGGTTTCTGTTAAAATAAAACCTTCTACCTCTTTAAGCACTTTTATCCCTTCTTAATTTTTTTATATTCTAAATAATCTTCAACTTTACCACTACTAGCAAATTTTTTCCATGCTTCCTTTTTATTCATTTTTATCACCTAATTATATATTGGGTAAATTTTTTTAATTTTATTCATTATCTACAAAACCTAATTCAATTAAATATTTTTCCTTTTCTTTCCAATTCTTTATAGTTTTAACAAATAATTCTAAATATACTTGTTTACCAACTAATTCTTGAATATCTCGTCTTGCTAGTGTTCCAACTTGCTTTAACATACTACCGTTTTTACCAATAACAATCTTTTTCAAAGAATCTCTATCAACTATTATATCAACATTGATATTAATAATATCCTTTTTTTCTTCGTATTTGGTGGTATAACAAGTTATAGAATGGGGAACCTCTTCTTCCGTTAGCATTAAAAGTTTTTCCCGAACAATTTCACTTACCATAAATTTAATAGAACTACTAGTATAGTAATCATCCGGAAAATATTGAACCTCATCATGTAAATATTTTTTTATTACTTGAATCAATCTCCGAATATTATCAAACTTTAAAGCTGATACTGGTACAATTTCTACAAAGGGATAAATATTTTTATATTTATCAATTGTTTCTAACAAATAACCATCATCAACGCCATCTATTTTATTAATAACTAAAATTACCGGTACATCAGTTGCTTTAAGCATATTTAAAATAAACATATCCCCTTTACCAATACCCGAGATAATATCTACCACAAATAAAAGTAAATCGACATCTTTAGTCATACTTAATGCTTCTTTATTTAACACTTTACCTAATCTATTCTGAGGTTTATGTATTCCCGGAGTATCGACAAAAACTATTTGGTAACCGGGTTCATTATAAATTCCTTGAATAATATTTCTAGTTGTTCCTGAAACATTACTAGTAATTGCTATTTTATGATTAATTATGGCATTTAAAAGTGTACTTTTACCAACATTAGGTCTACCTATAATGCTTACAAAACCACTTTTCATAATATCACCAAATAATTGCTACAATTTTAGGTAAAAAGATAAATAAACAAATTACCGCTGAAGCAACACCACTTACAAAAGCTGCAGCAGAACCACAATCTTTAGCAATTTTAGCTAAAGGATGTATTTCTTTAGTAACTAAATCAACCACTGCTTCAATCGCCGTATTAAGTAATTCAATTGCTAAAACTACTACAAAAGCTACAATAATAACTGCCCATTCATAAAAATTAATTTCCAAAATTAGCCCCAAGATGATTGCTAAAATAGCTCCAGCTCCATGCAACCATAAACTTTGTTCATTTCGATAGGCGTGATTTAAACCTTCAATTGAATATTTAACACTGTTTAAAAATCTTTTAAATCCCATCTTCTTGTGTTCTTCTTGTTTCTTCAAACTCATTTAATACCAACTCCTGCTTTTCAAACATTTCTTTTTCTTCTTCTATTCCTAAAGTATGATCATATCCCAGCAGATGTAAAAGTCCATGAACTACTAAAAATGCCAACTCTCTTTTTTTACTATGACCATAATCTTTAGCTTGCTCTTGCATCTTCGGTATAGATACATATATCTCACCGAGCTGCCTTATATTATAACAAATTTTATTGTTATCTTCAAATGCAAATGATAATACATCAGTTGTTCTATCAATTCCCCGATAATTTTTATTAAGCTCATACATCTTTTCATCATCAATAAAAACAATCGAAAAATTAGAAGATGTAACCCCTTCCAACTCGAGAGTTCTATCAATTATTTGATATAAAAAATCATAATCAAAATTACATCCATATTCATCAATTATTTTATAATCATTCATAAAACACTAAATACTCCCATAACACTCAATATATATAATACCATAATTACAATTATTAGCAAACAAATTATATTATAAATATTATCATTTTTTAGCAATCCCGGCAGATGTTTATAAATAGCACTACAACCAACATACATTAAGTAGCCGAGCAATCCTCCTAAAACATTTAATATAACATCATCAACATCAAAACTACGACCAATATTAAGTTGAACAAATTCCACAGTAATACTTACAAGTAATGATATTACAAATGGTGCTAAAGCTGTTTTGGGTTTGATATAACATGATACTATTAAACCAAAAATTAAAAATGCACAAATATTTCCTACTACATTATAAATAAATAACCTACTACCAAATTCATAGCGCATTATTTCTTGAAAGGGAACAATATTATAACCACTACCCTCATTTAATTCTACTTTAGTTAAAAGTTGAAATAATAGGAAAATATAACAAATCGATATAATCATCATAAATTCTTTATAAAAACTTAATTTTTCGCGATGATTTCTAAAATAAAAGAATCTTACTAATATCATTGTTATTATAAATATTATTAATACTGGTAAGTTATCACTTAATATTGATTTAATAGTATTTAGAAACATTTTAATCAATCCCTTCATTCAAATCTAATGTTATTTTTTGTTCTATACTTATTAACTCTTTAACTATTACAAATACCTCTATATCCATTGTACTATTATTTACTACTTTTTTCAAAACTTTTTTATCAATTATTTCATCTTTCTCACCAAGTTTTATTTCAACATTCTCAATTGCTTTATTTATACCCACCTCCAAAGCCTCATCTTCACTGTATTTTTTACTAATTTTCTCCGTTTCCATTTCTGTTTCAATATACAAATTAAAATCAAATATTTTAAATACATTTTTTAAATTACTATTATAGCTATCAAACCTGTCTCTTAATATTTGATGTTTATTTTCATTATATTCCCAAATAATATTATATTTTTTAGCCCCAGTTTCTATATATTCTGTATACTCAAAAGGAATTTTTACATCAACTGTATACCAAGTAGTGGCATAAACCTCTCCACTAGCACAAGTCACCCTTTTAGTTTCATCATTATAGGTAATAACTCCTCCAACTAAAACATCCCCTTCATTAACATAATCATTAATATTTACTTTAACCTCACCTTGTTCAACTAATATATCATTAATAATACCAGACTTACTTGCAACTAAATTACATATTTTATCATCTTTACTAGTATCAGTGATAATCCTCTCTTCTATGCGGACATTAATAATCATGCCATCAACATCAAATTCCATCCAATCTAATCTATTTGGATATTTATCTAAAATTTCATTTCTTATTTTATCTAATTCTTTATATTTTTTCTTAAAACTTAATACTTTTATTCCATATTCATCTAATTCATCCTTTATTATTTCTCTAATTTCACTATTTTCATGTATTATATTTATTTTAATTACTAAATTACTTAAAATTAAAAATAAAACTCCACCCAGTAATATACATATGAAAAATATATAATTGTTTTTTATTTTTTTAAATAAATTATATACACCTATTTCCTTAACTATACTAAATTTATAACTAACTAAATATTTATTTAACTTATCTAAATACTTATTTTCTATTTTTAAATAAATATATTTATTTTCATATTTTATTTCTAATACCTTAATTTTAATACATTGTAATTTATTAATAAACTTATAATAATCATCACACTTACATTTTACCCATATAATTTTATTCATATTTAAAACCTACTTTATCTATTATTCCTTTAATTAACATTTCATTTGGCAACATTTTACTAATAAAAAGATTACTACCATTAACTACTAAATTAAATTCTTTAAATTTTAATTCTATTTTCTTACTAGATAAACTAACTAATTCTTCATAATTAAATAAATGGATATATTCATCATAAATATTTATAAAATACTTTTTATCATATAAAAAATTAATAAGGTTATCTTTCATATGCATAATATCACCTTATTAATTATACTAAAATCAACATAAAAAAAGGACTTAAAAGTCCATTTTTTATTTCGTATACATTTAATACTTAACCAATCATTAAGGATTTGATGGTGTATTATCAGCATCACAAGTACCAGCAACTTTATTAAATGTTAATGTACCAGTGAATGTTTTACCAGTATTAACCGCACCAGAACCTTCAGGACCTGGATTAGATTGGTCAACATCTAAGTTTTCAAATGTAACAGTAACATTAAATGTATCTCTAGCAGTTTCACCAGCAGCAGCGTGTAACTTATGAACATAACTAGCTCCACCTTCGGCAGTTGGAACATAATATGTTTCAGGTCCATCAGCAGTTAAGTCACCAACAGAACTCTTATCAGCTGGTAAAGCAATCATATCAGCTTGTGCAGTAGTTGCATCACTATCAGCAACAGTACCAGTTTCTTTTGTAACGTGTAATGTTAATTCTGGTGTTTCTGTAGTGTTAAGTGCAGTATATGCAAAGTCATTTACAGTTGATGTTAAAGTTAAAGAATAACACAAGTATGCATCAGCATCAGCACTTGCAGTAAGTGTTGCTGTAGCTGTTGCTGTATCAGCCTTATCTCCGCCACCTTGTTTAAAGTCATCTGCTGCAACATTGATAGCTATATCTTTGTTAATGTAGAAAGTTTCAGAAACTTGAGAACCAGTTGTTACATTAACATTTCTAGTAGTCGTACCTCCTTGTTGTGCTGTGAAGTATGCAAATGTTGCACCTACAACTGCAACTAATAATGTTGCTACTGCGATTACTGTTAATAGAATCGTATTTTTTCTGTTATCCATTCTTTTCTCTCCTCCTCTATTCTAATATTAGCAAAAAACTTTTATAAAATCAACAGTTTTTTTCACTTTTTTATCACTTTTTTTAATTTAACGTCAAACTATAAGTTTGATTAGTTGTATCTAGGCTAATATTTAAGCCACTAACATCTTCTACTCCCCCACCAGTAAAGGTATATGTTGGAGCCAAACTATAACTGGTACCACTATTAAAGGTCACCTCAGTTGAATAAGTATCAATATCATTTACATCTATTATTTTAGCTATAGTTGTTTTATAAGTATTGGCAACTGCAAAAATATTAGACGTACTATTAAATGTTGTTCCATTACTAATTAAAGAATTACTAGTACCCTCTACTACTGTTAAATTTCCTTTATAAGTTATGCCATTATAAGTTATATCCAGATTATATGTACCCGGATATAATCCACTTATGGTATAATTACCCGAAGCATCAGTCGTGCTAGTTACCGAACCATTTTGAACAGACACAACTGCTCCATTTAAAGCGCTACCCCCACTACTTACAGTTCCCGATAAATTATACGCCATCTTAGCATTTTCTACCTCAGCAATGATTTCTGCATTTAAGTAAAAAAATGTATAACTAGCGGCAGGTATAGCTTTATCCGACAACCACATTTTAACCTTATATGTTTTGGTGGCATTACCACTAGAGGTAGATCCGACAGTATCAAATAAAATTGCATACCTATTATATCTTGAATCACTACTATTTACCTCATATATAGGCAACTCTGCTACTGCTGTTGGTTCAACTACTAAAGTATCTACTCCTCCGCTATGCTCATAAACAGCTACCATAACATAATCAAGTGGTGTTAACTCATCTGTATCTTGGTAAGTAGTTCTTGCTGTAAAATTATCCATATCATAACCAACGGTTAAAGTAAATGTCGAATCAAGTGACCCGGTATTCTGAATATAAATTAAACTATTATCTGTATCTTTTAATCCCATTTCATCAGACATCGATTGCATTTGTCCTTTATCCATAGATGTTGATGCATTAGTGTAGGAAACTGCTAAAGTTCCTGTTGTAACAGTTTGATTATCACTATTAGTCTTTACTGAAAAGAAAGCTCCATAAGAATAACCAATAGTGGATATAGTTAAAACCAATACACAACAAGCAATCAAAAAATTCCTTTTCTTGACAAATTTAGTTATTTTATCAAAATCTATCTTTTTTTTCATAGCCTCACCCTAATCTAATTCTAACACATATTTTAAATAAAAAAAAGAAAATCATACTTTTTTTCTTTTTTTATTTACATAAATCATATTAAACTACCAATGATTCTATTTCATTTAAACTTAAGCCTGTGTATTTGTTCACAATTTCTACTGATAAACCATCTTTTAACATTTTCTTAGCTGTTTCAATTTTTCCTAGCTCAATTCCTTCGGTCTTTCCTTCACTCCTAGCTATCCTCCTGGCATTCCTAAGAGCTGATTCTTCGTGATTTAATAAATTTTGATTATTTGGATCACTCGTAAATTCTTTCGCATATGCTATGGTCTTTTCTAACTTTTCTTCGTCAGTCATTTAATTCACCACCAAATTATTTAA
>CALVYL010000003.1 GCA_944372215.1 uncultured Bacilli bacterium
TATCTTACTTTTTCTAAATCAGTTAAATCATCAGGCATAGATGTAGCAATAAAGTTTATTGAAGGTATAATATTTTGACCAACTTTTAAGTTCATAATTATCACATCCAATATAATTATACAATATAGTAAAATAAAAAGCTAATATTAGTTATAATTCACATGTGCATTTTTTGCACAAGTTCAATATTCTTTTGATTATAGAGAGCTTCATCAATTTTAATTCTGTGAAAATCCACGGAATTATAATAATTTGTTAGTTTTACTATTTCTGTATTTGTTATATAAACTATATATATAGTTATAGTAATCCTCTTTATGTGAATTATATGTCCTTAAAATTTTGTTTGCTATATTGTATGCATTTTCAAAATCTTCTTTTGTAATTAGCCCATGTTCATATACTTTTTTTAATTCTTCCTCATCCATTATTGTGGGTTCATGACCATTAGGAATACAGACATCTAATTTCATATCAACAAAATATGGATTTTCTGGATTACTAAAATCATTAGTTCTTGTAATATCAAAATAACTTTCTATTAAATTGTCTTGATCATCAAACATAACAGTTAGCCACCAATTCTCTCCTTTAGGAGCAAATATTAATTGTTTATAATTGTTATCTGCTATAGTAATATTACCAATTGGCGAATCAACTAATAAAGGAGATTCTACTAGTTGCATATTCAAATAACAAACTTTCCCTTCAAAAAATTCATTCTTTTCATCTTCAATTATAACTTCTTTTTTAATAATTCTTTTCCAGTCGTTTCTTCTTAAATCTCTAAATCCAAAAGTAATACTATTATCTTTTAATTTTATTCTAGTAAGATATTCTTCATCTGTTTCTCCAACTATAAAAGCTTCACAGCTTAATTGAACTTTTAATGAAACAGGATTATTTTTATGAACAGATAAATATATTTCATCTTCTTTTATTATTTCTTTGCATTTTTCAATTGTTAAAAGAAGTCCTTGTTTAGCATAACCTTTACCTCTATACTCAGGCAATATTCCATATCCTATATGACCTGCTCCATTTCTTAAGAAGTCATTCAAATAATGTCTTATTTTAAATAATCCAACTATCTCATTATCATCCCACAAAAAGAAATAAGTATCTGGAACATATCCATCAGGCAATTCTAAACCTTCTGAATTTTTTAACAATTTAGGAATTACTTGATTTACAAATTCGTCCTTTGTAACATTATGATATTTATTTTCAAATCCATTTTCTTGGGCTGGTATAGCCTTTATTGCTTTATATTCCTTTTCAAAATCTTCGAGGTTTATCTTTTTTAAATAAAGCATAACTATCAACTCCTATACACATTATACAATATAGTATAATAAAATGCTAATATTAGTTACAACCCACATGTTCCATTTTGGAACATGTGATATATGTTTCTGAACATGTTCACTGTTTTTCTTTCACAAAAAATATTGACAAATGCTAATGTCAATATTTTTAATTTTACTTAGTTTTAATTTGGTCGAATTCGACTAAATTAAAATTTTAACTATACATTCTTTCCACAACAATTCTTGTATTTTTTTCCTGAGCCGCAGATGCAAGGGTCATTCCTGCCTATTTTGGCAGCAACTCTTTTTGGTTGAGCTTTGACCTTTTCTTTACCGTCGTTTGCTTGACCTTGTAAAGTTTGTTTTCTTTCAGTATTTTGTCTTACTTCTGCTTTAAGTAAGAATGTTGCTATATCATTATCTATCTTATTAAGAAGATTTTCAAACATTTCGTAACCTTCCATAGTATATACTTGAACAGGATTACTTTGAGCATAACCTCTAAGGCCAACACCTTCTTTTAAGTGTTCCATAGCACTCATGTGTTCTACCCAATTTGAATCAATTACTCTTAAAGATATAGCTTTTTCAAATTCATTCATTAAAGGTGAAGATATCATTTTCTTTTCATAATCTTTAATTACTAAATCGAAAATATAATCAACTACTTCTTGCTCTTTTAAATTTTCAATATCTTTAACATCTAAGTTTTGATTTTTTAAGAAATTTGTATTTACATATTCTACTATTTCTGATAAATCATGTTCTGTTAAATAATTTTCTGGTGGAATATGTGATTCTACTAAATTTCTAATAGTATTTCTAAATGTTTCGATTATTTTATCATGAATAGATTCTTCATCTAATATTTCATTCCTTCTAGAATAAATTATTTCTCTTTGTTCATTTAAAACATTGTCAAAATCAAGAAGACTTTTACGATAATCATAGTTATTTCCTTCAACTTTCTTTTGAGCAGATTCAATAGATTTAGTCAAAGTTTTAGAACGGATTGCTTGAGTTTCTTCAAGGCCTAGACTAGTTAACATGTTTTGAATTCTTTCTGTTCCAAAACGACGCATTAAATCATCATCAAATGAAACAAAGAATTGACTAGTTCCTGGATCTCCTTGACGACCTGCTCGACCTCTTAATTGGTTATCAATACGACGAGATTCATGTCTTTCAGTACCAATTACATAAAGACCACCAAGTTCACGAACACCTTCACCCAATTTTATATCGGTTCCTCGACCTGCCATGTTAGTTGCTAGAGTAATAGCTCCTTTTTCCCCAGCATGAGCAATAATTTCCGCTTCGCGTTCGTGGTTTTTAGCATTTAATACCTCATGAGGTAATTTATTTTTAGTTAAAAGTTTACTTAATCTTTCATTTGATTCAACAGATATAGTACCAATAAGTATTGGTCTACCAATACTATGTATTTCTTTAACACAATTTATTATTGCTTCATATTTTCCTTTTTCAGTTGGATAAAGTAAATCCGCTAGATCTTCTCTGATTACTGGTTTATTTGTTGGAATTTCTATGACATACATATTATATATATTTCTAAATTCTTCTTCTTCAGTTTTAGCAGTACCAGTCATACCAGCAAGTTTATTATACATTCTAAATAAATTTTGATAAGTAATTGTGGCCATAGTTTTTGTTTCAGTATTAATTGTTACGCCTTCTTTAGCTTCAATTGCTTGATGTAAGCCTTCAGAATATTGTTTTCCGTGCATAAGTCGACCTGTAAATTGATCAACTATTACAATCGTGCCATTTTCAACGACATAATCAACATCTTTTTTAAAACCATAATTAGCTTTTAGAGCTTGATTAATATGATGAACTAAAACGGTATTATCTAAATCATAAAGATTTTGGATATTTAGTAATTTTTCCACTTTTTTACTACCATCTTCAGTTAATGATACATTTTTAGTTTTTAGATCAACTGTATAATCAGCGTCTTCTTTAAGTTTTTTAGCAACTCGATCAGCATCAATATACAAATTATTTGTATTCATCCTGCCACCACTAATTATTAATGGGGTTCTAGCTTCATCAATTAAAATAGAGTCAACCTCATCGATAATACAAAAGTTTAAGCCTCTTTGAACTCGATTTTCTTTTTTTACAACCATATTATCTCGAAGATAATCAAATCCTATTTCACTATTAGTTGAATAAGTTATATCAGCATTATAAGCGGCTTGTTTTTCTTTAGTACTTATTGCTCGAAGATTTACACCAACAGAGATACCTAATAACTCATAAATTGGTCCCATCCATTCGGCATTTCTTTGCGACAAATATTCATTGGTTGTTACAACATGTACACCTTTTCCTTCAAGAGCATTTAGGTAAGCCGGCAAAACGGTGGTTAAGGTTTTTCCTTCACCGGTTTTCATTTCCGCAATATTACCATAATGAATAGCTAATCCCCCAAGGATTTGCACATGGAATGGCTTTTCCCCAATAGCTCTATAAGCCGCTTCTCGAGCTACTGCAAAAGCTGGAACTATTATATCTTCTAAAGTTTTTCCTGTTTCCAGTTCGGCCTTAAATTCAATAGTTTTTTCTTTAAGTTCAGCATCACTTAATTTTTGAATTTCTGGTTCCATTACTTCGATTTTCTCAGCAATTTTTTCAAAACGACTTAATTCTTTATATTCACTATCTAATAATTTCTTTAAAAATTTCATTTTCCACCTCAACTTAAATTATACCAAAAAAAATAAGAGTTTTAAACTCTTATTATTATTTTCGTTAATTTTTTAATGAAATTTAATTATTTTACATTAATTATACCGTAGCTACCATCTTTTCGCTTATATAAAACGGATACACAATCTTCATCAATATTTTTGAAGACAAAGAAATCATGGTTTAAAAGTTCAATTTGTAATATTGCTTCTTCTTCATCCATTGGTTTCATATCAATATCTTTTCTTTTAACGATTTTATCTTCAGTTTCATTTTCGATTGCTTCATAATCAAAATTCATTTCAAATTTTGGTACATCACGGTATTTCTTTTCTAACTTAGCTTTGTTTTTTCTAATTTGACCTTCCAGTTTATCAATAACTAAATCTGTTGCCGCATATAAGTCTTGATGTCTTTCTTCTGCTCTTAAAGTAAATTTGCTTGTTGGAACTGTAACCTCAATACTTTGATCTTGATTCTTAACTTTTATAAGAACCTTACATTCAATTTCCTTTGGTTTTTCAAAATACTTATCAAGTCTACTTAATTTTTCTGTTATGTATTCTTTAATTGCTTTGGTAACTGTTATTTTATCACCACGAATACTTATTTTCAAAATATATCACCTCTATTAATAATATACCATAAATTATGAAAAAAAACTACATATTAGTTAGAAAAACACATGTGTTATGTACATGTGTAGCCTTCTTCCATACCTCTTTTAACTCACTAAATATTCTTCGCTGTTATATAAAACAGCAAGAAAAAACCAGAAAACATTTTTTAATCTGGTTTTGGTAATTCATCAACCTATTATGGCCTTTTCTTCTTCTACTACATCAATTGCTTGTAAACCCTTTGCTGTTTCAATAAGTTTAAAATTAACTAAAGAGCCTTCGGTTAATGTCTTATACCCATCTTTGACTATAGCAGAATAATGCACGAAAATGTCAGATAGTTGGTCATATTCGATAAAGCCATAGCCTTTTTCGTTGTTGAACCATTTAACTTTGCCTTGCATCACTTCAATCACTCCTTCCTTCTTTATCTTAACTTTACCACTAAAATAATTGTATTGCAAGAAAAACCATTCGACAAAATTCGACAAAAAAATTAGCACATTATAGGAATTTTATGCTAATTATTATCTATTAGATAGGTCTCAAAGTTAGTAAATATGTAGGTTTTATTATCATACTTATTTTCAAATTCTTGAAATACTGTTTCCAAAAATTCTCCATGTCCTAATAAAATTATTTCTTTATTTTGAATTTTATCTTTAATACTGGAAAGTAATCTGTCAATATTAGAGAAATAATTATTATATATAATAAAAGAATTTATTTTTTTATATTCATCAATAAATGTCAATGACATATAATTATCAAATATATTTAAGTAACAGTTGTTATTATTTAATTTATAGGTTTTTATTTCGTTTTCTATTATAATTTTACGATAATTAAATCTTTCCAATATTTTTTTTAATATTGTTATATCTGCTGGTGTATAGTTTGGAGATACAATTATTTTAATTGTATCTCCAAGTATATTATTATTTAAATTGTTATCTTTTAAAATTTTTTCATATACTTTAATAAATTTATCAATATTATATATTTTACCATACTCTATAATACTTTTATTTATTTTAAATCTTATTAAATTATCTCTTTTTTTATTTTTTAAATATATACAATCATCCGTTAAATATACTATATTGTTTATTTTTGTCATAGTTAACCTTTCTTATATTTAGCTTTAGTACTTTCTCCTCCCCGTAAATGTTTTGTTCTCTCATGATTATCAAATATTTCATTAATTGATTTAGATAAATTTTCATCTATATGTTTTAATCTTCTCGATAAATCATTATGAACTGTACTTTTACTGATATTAAATTTACTTGCTGTTTCTCTAATAGTTTCTTTCGTGTTTAAAATATGATTGGCCTCATCTAAAACACGTTTTTTTATATTTTCTTTCATAACCAAACAACCCCTTAATAAATTATATTAATTAAGGGATTATTTTATTATTGTAAATCTTCAATATTCATGTTGTAAAAATCTTCAGGATCTATTGTATTACCATTATAATAGACCTCAATTAATAAGGAATTATCTTTTTCTCCTTCAAGAAGATTGTCGCCGCTCTTACCTATGATATCACCACTTTTTACAATGTCATCTTTCTTAACGGTTACCTCACCTAAACTATAATAAACTGTTTTTAAATTAGGATTATGGGTTATTTCAACAACATTTCCTAAGATTTCATCCGTTGTTACATTAGTTATTGTTCCATCATAAGTACTTAATACATCAAATGTTTCATCTGATGAATATAATACACCACTATTTTGTAAATATGTCTTTTCATAATAGACTAATGAATTTGCCTGAGTAGCTTCATCATCTGTCATATCATAATATGATTTAGAAATTCCTACTGAAGAAGCTGTAAATGGTTTTACAATTTTAGATTCAGTAGTTACATCAGTGGGATTTTCCTCCTCTTTAATTACGGGAGTTACATTATCATCTAGGGCATCGGTTGCTAAATCTTGATATTGTAACTCTTTTTGCAATGCACTACCTAAAAATGAAACACTAACAAACAGCACTGCAATAACTAGAACATAAACAGTTGGTAAGACATAGCCTTTTAATTTTCTTTTTTTCATAATTCACCATCCTAATAAAAGTATGGAAATTATTGTTAAAATTTATACATTTATTTTTTCTAATTCAACATTTTTATAATAATATTTTAATATTTCTTCGTAATTATATCCCAATTTTGCCATTTCATTAGCCCCATATTGACTCATCCCTACCCCATGGCCATAACCATTTGTAGTAATATTTATATTATCAGAAATATCAATTGTAAAATCTGTTGAACGTAAACCTAAAAGTGTACGGAATTCAGTTCCTTTAAAACTTTTGTTATTAACTACAATATTATCAACACGATTAGTAGCATTTCGAGTAATATCATTAATCATAATACTTGAACAATCAATATTTAATTTATTACAAAATTCTTCTTTAGTAAATGTTGTATTAATTGTAAAATTTTTTACATCTTTATCCCATGGAGAATCTACACTTACTAAGTATTCTTTGGACTCACCAAAAACACTTGCAACATCTTCGGTATAACCATTACTCATTGAAAAATAATAAGCACTTATAACCTCATCTTCATAAGTCATTACCATACCTTTAGTGTCATCTATAGCATCTTTTATTTTATCATAATAGTATTCATAGTCTTCGCCCCATTTTTCCCTCATATCACTTTCAGTTATATAAACTTGATTAGTTATATCTGATAAAATATCATAATCAGCAGTTGTAGTATTCATTTTATAAAGAGCATAAGAACGGGCTGCTACCGCTTGGGCCTTTAAGGCTTCTTCTTCAAACGATGCTGGCATTTCCCCAGCTAGAACACCAATTAAATATTCTTCTAAATCAATGGCTTTTATTTCATTTGATTCACTATCCTTCAAAGTAATTTGAATATTTTTATCTTCATTTTCTTTTAAAAAAGTAGTTTCGGGAGTGAAACTACTAAAAATGGCTACAATACTTAAAATAATTATTGGTATAATTAAATATTTGTTTTTCATAATTAAATTATATTCCTAAAGCTCTAAAATATGTTGGTAAAATCCATAATGAAATTAGCTAGCAAATAACCTAAAGCTAAACTGAGTGATACTACTAAAACTCTTGCTTCTATTACTTTATCTTTTTTAATAACGCCATTAAAATTAATGCCCGATATTGCAAAAGCCGCAATAAAGGTACAAATGATATATAGAGCAATTTTAAACATGATAAGTACCTTCTTCTATTTCTTTTATTTTTTCGATTCTTCTTAAATGTCTTTCTTCACTTGGGGATTTAGTTGCTATAAAAGTATCAACTA
The DNA here is from genome assembly GCA_944372215.1 of uncultured Bacilli bacterium. Taxonomy (GTDB): domain Bacteria; phylum Bacillota_I; class Bacilli_A; order RF39; family UBA660; genus Onthocola_B. The sequence goes on from CALVYL010000003.1 coordinate 7,971, forward strand.
TTTTATAGATATCTTCTATTTTTAAATTAATACCAATAGCTATGACATTTGCTCCATTATGATTCTTGGCAGTAAAAGCATCATTTTCATCAAATACCCTGGCACATCTTATGCCCTTTACCTTGTTGGCGGCGATACTCATACCAATACCTGAACCACAGACTAAAATACCTAAAGCATTATTTTCTAAAACCTTCTGGCAAGTAAGATAAGCAAAATCCGGGTAGTCATCAGTTGGATTATTGGTTAAATCAACTGAATAAGCTGCAATACCATTACTTTTTAAATAATTAATTATATCATCTTTATACTTTGCTCCTTGGTGATCTACACCTATAAATATTTTTATAATTATCAGCTCCTTATATTAATTATACATTAAATATAGAAAAAAAACAAAAATATTACTACTTTTGTTCTTGATTTAAGCCAAATTTTCTATTAAATTGTTCAATCTTTCCAGTCTTCTTTACTTTACCTTGAGTACCTGTATAGAATGGATGACATTCACTACAAATTTCAACATCGATTTTATCTTTTGTTGACATTGTTTTAAATGTTGCTCCACAAGCACATGTAACAGTAGCTTCTTTCATTTCTGGATGAATATTTGCTTTCATAATTCACTCCTTCCGCCATGTCAATTTTTTGACATAGTAATTCCTTTGACTTTATTATTATATCATACTTTTTTATTATAGCAAGTAAAATTAGAGTTTTTTATTACTCTTTCTAAGAATATTTTTTTAGAAAAAATGCCGCGTTTTTGTCTGTTTTATTTATTATACATTATTAGCATTTCTACTATTTAATAAATTGTCATTTCATCATTGTTTAAATCAACATTATAAGTCATCGTTGACTCTACCGAATTATTATCATAAATATCTATTGACAAAAAATTATCTTCCAATGTTACACTAAAATAATTAGCAAAACGTTGTGCTTCTTCTTCACTAAATTCATCTATTAAAAGTTCCCCCCAACAACTAGCATCATTATTTGGATCAATATAATTTAAATAACACCTACTGACATATAAATTATTATTTCTAATATATACTATATAATTAATGTTACCATATCTATCACTTTCTACTCGTTCTGAAATCCACAGATATTGAAAATCTTCATTAAATATTCTGTCTTTATATCCAATTTCATAAGATGTAGCATTATATAAGCCATTAGTGTTAGTTACAAAAATATCATTGTCTTCGCCGATTGTATAAATGTCGGTATATTTTTCGGACATTAAATTGCCTTCGGTACTAAAAACTTTATATACATCATCATTTTCATTTTTAGCTTTTACATAACGACTTGTAAGTAATTCTAAAATATCATACTCAACAGGCACAGTCATTTTATTATCAACAAAATTATAATATCCTTTTTTCGATTCTTTATCTATTAAAATAGCTCCAAATATTACTTTAGTTTCATCATCAGTACCTAACCAATAGCGTTCAAATTCACCAGCAACTATTTTTCTTTCATAGGGATTATAAATATAATACCCACCATCATTATTATAATTATTATCATACAATAACCACTCAGTAAAACTAGAGTCTACCCAATTACAATTATCAAATTGACAATCATAAGTATCTATAAGTGTTCGTTCATTAAATGATGATTCATATTCGTAAGTTAAATTTTTTGTTCCATCATAACCTGTATACTCATATATTGGTAACTTTAAAGTAATTTTTTCAACCTCATCTTTATTTGCTACCCAGATTCCTAAAAAAAATGCTCCAATACACAAAGCTATACCAAATATTACTGCTACTACTACTATTATTGTTTTAGTTTTTCTAATAAATTCTTTTTCCATAAACTCTACTCCTTTTATCTTAACTACAGTTTATCATAAGTTAGAGTATTATAAAAGAAATTATATTTAATTTTTACAATTTGTTGTCACTCAAATAACATATTAATTATTTCACTAGCAATACGCTTATGGGCTAAATAGTTCATATAATAACTGGTTTTATCTAAGAAATATGATTCATTTAGGGAATAAGCAATTATATCTAAATATTTGGCATTATATTCTGCGGCAATTTTACTTAAAACCTGATTTATTTCTACGGCATCTTTTCTTTCAAAGTTATAGGCCGGATACAAGGAGATTATTACTATTTCTTTATCATAGAATTCGCGAATTGTCTTAAGAAGAGTTTCCATTTCTAATAAATAATCTTCAATTATTTTAGTTGATATTTCTTCATAAAGAGAAATATCGGCCAGTTCATCAATACCAATAGCTATTGTTATAACATCAGCTTTGGCTAATACTTGTTTAATGGGGAGTCTGGTAAATCTACCTAAAGTGTTATCTTCTAGATAATCATTTAATTCATGTATTCTTAAATGACTTTCTGAAAATTCATTATTAAAACTACCTAGTTTATTTTTCTTCTCTAAATATTCTTTGATATAATCATTAAAACTATTACCAGCGACATTATAAGGAGTCATACCTAGACTTAAGCCATCACCAATACTTACTAAATCAATTTTTGATTTAACTGAGGTAGTATTTATTAGAAAAGTTATGGCTCCACCGATTAATATTATTAATAATAATTTATATCTTCTTTTTAATTTAATTTTCATATTTGCCCCCATAAAAAAAGTATAATCTATTAAATTATACTTCAACTATTTTTATCTTAGCACCAACAGCGGTAAGTTTTGCAATAATTCTTTCATAACCGCGGAGAATATGTTCGGCATCATTGATAATAGTCGTGCCTTCAGCAATAAGACCGGCGGTAACTAGAGCTGCTCCAGCGCGAAGATCGGTTGCGGTAATTTCTTCACCATGTAAAGGTGTTGGACCAGTAATTTCGGCATGTTGTCTTTCGGCTTTGATATTTGCTCCCATTTTGTTTAAATATTTGACATGTCCCATACGGTTTTCCCAAATTGTTTCTTCAAATAGGGAAATGCCATGAGCTTGGGTAAGTAGGACTGCTATAGGTTGACCTAAGTCTGTTGGAAAACCAGGATATACTACAGTTCTAACATTGGTTGGTTTTAAGTTATCGGTTTTATTTAAAATAATTTTATGGTTTTGTAATTTAAAATTAACTCCCATTTCTTGCAATTTATTAAGTAAAACAATATTATGTTCTGGTATCATACCTTCGATTGTGAGATTATCTCCTAGTAAGGCTCCCATAATAATGTAGGTGCCAGCTTCAATACGATCTGGTATAACTTTTATTTCTGCACCATGTAGTTCATCAACACCTTCAATAGTTATTTGTTCCGTACCAGCTCCTTTAATTTTAGCTCCCATATTATTTAATAGATCAGCAATATTACTTATTTCAGCTTCCCTAGCCGCATTCATAATGTGAGTTGTTCCTTTAGCCATCGATGCAGCAATCATTATGTTAACTGTTGCTCCAACTGATGCGAAATCAAGGAATATATCAGCTCCTTTTAATTCTTTAGCCTCAATTAAATATTTACTGTTCTTTTTAGTTATAGTTGCTCCCAAAGCTTCAAAACCTTTTAAATGCAAATCAATGGGACGAGAACCAATGTTACAACCGCCGGGAAAATACATCTCAACTTTTTTAAATCTGGCAAGTAAGGCTCCCATAAAATAATAAGATGCGCGGAGTTTATTACTTAATCTCTCAGGTATTACTTTATTTTCTAAGTTACTAGCATCAATTTCAATTGTTCCACTACCACGATGAACTGATACATTTAATAATTTTAATATTTCAAGTAAGGCATCTTTATCAGAAATATTTGGAACATTTGATATTTTAACTGGGCCTTTAGCCATAATAGCTGCAGGAATAAGGGCAACTACACTATTTTTTGCACCTCCAATCTTAATTTTACCACTAAGTGGATGATTACCTTCAATAATGATTCTTTTCATACCTACCTCCTTAAAAGTTATTTATTAATTTCATTATATCACATTTTAATTAAAAAGGTGAAATATTCCCAAAATTAATAACAAAAATATGCCTAATATTATAGCATACTTACCAATAAGTTTACTACTATATTTACCAATAATTATGCCTAAATAGGTAAATGCAGCACTACAAAGAGCAAAAATGATACTAGCTATATAATAATTGTTTGTTATATCATTTATACCAAGGCCAACTGAAAAAGAATCAATGCTTACACTTAAAGCAAATATAATTATTCCTATTATATTTAAATTGATTTTTGCTGTTTCATCTTTAAAATAATGAATAGCTAGATTGATACCAAGAACAATTAATACGGTACCTAAAATTATATTACTAGCTAAATCAAGTAAATTAATTAAAGTAATACCAATAAAATTACCTAAAAGAGGCATAAAAAAGTGAAATATTCCTACAAATAATGGCAATATTTTAATTAATTTATTTTCGGAGACTGTACCTAAAGTTAGAGACAAAGAAAAAGTATCCATTGATAAAGATATACCGATTAGTAAAATGGATACTATTTCTCTCATGATATCACCTAAAAAAATATATGCAAGACTAGCTAAATTTATCTATGATTTCTTTAATATATGTTGTATAAGTTATTTCATCATAATTTGCCTCACTTGCTTCGAGCAAACAAAGCGGTGGAAACAATACACACCACCAGTTATCACCAATACCTTCCCCTAAAGTGATAACTAAAGATTCATAATTACCTTCCGCATAGTGAATTCCTTTGTAAGTCTTTTCAGGAAAATAATTATTACCATAGTTGATATTATAAGGAATATTGTATTTGTCAATTATTGTCTCTAACTTATACATATTTTCATTAATTAATTCTTTAGTATCATCGTGAGTTTGAGAATTACTTAGAATACTGGCAAGCACTGGTTCTATTTCATTTTTTATCTCATATTTAATTTGTTGATCTTCTATATTGTTACTACTACCAATTATTCTAAATCTAATGGCATCGCTTGGTATTAAAACCTCGCTTTCATTTTTACTTACACATACTACTAAAGTTATTAAAAATAAAATAACAATTAGTTTTTTCAATATAAATCACCTGATTAAATATTGTCTAATTGTTATTTAATTTATTCATTAAAGATAAATAAATATCTAATTCTACCTGTTAAATCATATTCAAATTTAAACTGAGCAATACCCTCTTCTTTTAAAAATTTTTCTAATAACTTATCTTCATTATCCCCAATTTCAAAGGCCATAAAACCTTTTTTATTTAATTTATTTAGATTATTTTTGATTATTTTTTTATAGAAATAGATACCATCATCATCCGCAAATAAGGCAAGGTGGGGTTCATATTTTAAGACATTTTCAGCAACATAACCATCCTTTGGAATATATGGTGGGTTAGAAATTATAACATCATACATATTTTGAAGAGGTTTAGTTATGTTACATTCATAAAAATTAATATCGACATTATTTTTCCTAGCACTAAGTTTGGCTAAATTTAAAGCCTCTGGTGAAATATCTATAGCACTAACTACGGAATCTAATTCTTTTTTTAGAGCTATAGCAATACAACCACTACCAGTTCCGAGATCAATAATATCTATTTTATGATTAAATCTTTTTTTGGCATAATCGATAGTTAATTTTACTAAATATTCCGTTTCGGGACGAGGTATTAGTACACTTTCGGAAACATTAATGATACTATTATAAAAATAAACATTGCCAATTAAATATTGTACTGGATAGCCAGTATTAATTTTAGCAAGAATTTCTTCTATATTTTTAGGATACTTATTTTTTAAAAGTTCCCAATCCTTAAAACTTAAAAATTCTGGTTTATTCAAATTTTTCTCCCGCAAGTTTAAGTTTTAAATCTTCAGTTTGTAATGCTTCAATTATTGGTTCTAAATCACCATCCATAACTTTATCCAGATTCATAACCGAAAAATTGATTCTATGGTCTGTTACCCTATTTTGAGGATAATTATAGGTTCTTATTTTTTCAGAACGATCACCTGTACCAATTTTTGATTTTCTTTCCATACCCATTTCTTGTTCTTCTTTTTGGCGAATGGCATCGTTTATTTTAATTTTAAGTAAATTTAGAGCTCTTTCCCGATTTTGAAGTTGACTACGTTCTGTTTGACAAGTTACTACTACTCCCGTGGGAATATGAGTAAGTCTTACTGCTGAATTAGCAGTATTGACTGATTGCCCTCCCGCACCACTTGAGTGATAAACATCCATTTTAATATCGCTTTCTTTAATATCAATATTTGATGTTTCAACCTCTGGCATAACCAATACTGTTGCAGTTGATGTATGAATTCTACCACTGGCTTCAGTTGCTGGTACTCTTTGAACACGATGTGATCCACTTTCATATTTAAGTTTAGAGTAGACATTATCTCCTTTAACCATAAATTCAATTTGCGAAAATCCGCCGCTGGTGCCTTCAACAGCATGGATTACCTCGATTTTCCAACCATTGTCTTCGGCATAATAAGAATACATTCTAAAAAGGTCTCCTGCGAATATATTAGCTTCATCTCCGCCAGCTGCTCCTCTTATTTCCATGATAACATTTTTACCGTCATTTTCATCTTTTGGTACTAAAAGAATTTCAAGTTTGGCCTTTAATTCTTCTAATTCTTTGGATAATTCCGTTATTTCACTTTGAGCCATATCTTTTAACTCAGGATCTTCCGCCATAGATTCGGCTTGTTTTAAATTATCCGCAACTTTTTGGTATTCGTGATAAGTCTTAACTGTTTCTTCTAAATCACTTTGTTCCTTTGACAACGTCTTTAATTTATTAAAATCATTTAATATTTCAGGTTTTACCAATTCTTCACTTAATTCATTATATCTTTTTTCTATTGCTTCTAATCTATTAAACATAATTTCCTCCTTCTGTTTTTGTTAATAAACTATGGAAATTACGCTATAAATTACTTTCATCTTCGGCATCATCAATTACAACAAAGTCTGATAAGTCATCATCATCTACTACATCATCAGTTTCATCGTCTTTATCGTAGAAAATATCTTCATCTTCGGCTTCGGCTTCGATTTCATTTTCTTCGGCAATTTCATCTTCAATTAAATCTTCATCATCATCTTCTTCATCTTCAATGACAATATCTAGTTTGTGTTTAGATTGTAAATCCCAATAACCATTTTTAAGCATAATAAATTTTTTATTAATACTCATAAGTTCAAAGAAATCTACTAATCTTTCATCGACGATTTCTTCTGGTAATTCTAAAACCTCACATACTTTTTTAAATATGTCGCGTAATTTCATTTTTTTACCAGTTTCTTGTAAAACTAAGGCTGCGATATCGTCATAACCCATTAATTCTAATTCTTCTTTTGGTATCTCACTTAATTTCATAAACACTCTCCTTACATCTTTTCTGGTGGTATAACTCCAATTAAATCAAGAGCATTTTTAATTGTTTGCCTTACTGATTTAATTAGTAATATTCTTTCTTTAGTAACTAATTCGTCATCGGTAATTATCCTAATACGTGAATAATAATTGTGAAAAGCATTTGCTAAATCATAAACGTAGTTAGTAATTAAATGCGGCAACTCTTTTAAAGCAGCATTTTTTACCACATCTGGAAATGCATATACTTTTTCTAAAACATTATATGAATCTTCATCATTTAATGTATCAAAATTTTGAGGTATTTCATCATAATCTTTTTCTTTTAAGATTGATGATATTCTAGCATAAGCATAACACACATAATAAACGGGATTTTCATTTGATTTAGATTTAGCTAGATTGAGATCAAAATCCATTTGCGTATCTAAACTACTTTTAACAAAATAGTATCTGGCAGCATTAATACCAACCTCATCAATTACCTCTTTTAGAGTTACTGACTTTCCTGTTCTTTTACTCATTCTAACTACCTCGCCATTTTCAATTAAACGCACAAGTTGTAAAAGTTTTATTTCTAACTTATCAGGATCATTACCTAAAGCTTTAATACTACTTTTAAGTCTTGCAACATAACCGTGATGATCAGTTCCAAAGATATCAATCATCTTATCAAATCCCCGATTATATTTATCTAAGTGATAGGCAATGTCTGGAACTAGATAAGTAAGTGTTTTATCCTCCTTAACTAATACATGATCAACCTCATCAAATAGAGCGCTACATTTAAACCATAATGCTCCATCTCGTTCATAAGTATAACCATTTTTAGTCAATATGTCTATAATATTTTGCAAATTATATTTATTTCTTATTTCTTTTTCGGATGTATAAACATCATAGTTGATACGATATTCCTTTAAAACTGCAATTATTTTAGCTAGTAATTCTTTAGTTGCGTATTCTTTATAAAATTCAATATCTTTATCTAAAAGAGAATCTAGATATTTTGCATATAAATCATTAGCCATTGCAATTATTTCTTTGCCATGATATCCTTCTTCCGGCAATGGATAAGTTTTACCACAAATTTCATAATATCTTGATTTTAAGGATTCACCTAAATTATTTATTTGATTACCGGCATCATTTATATAATATTCTTCCGTTACATCAAAACCCGAAAATCGCATTATACGAGCTAAGGAATCACCATAAGCTCCACCACGAGCATTACCGGTATGAAGAATTCCGGTAGGATTGGCACTAACAAATTCAATATTTATTTTCTTACCATTACCTATATTTGATGAACCATATTGATCTTTTTCCGTAAGAACTTTTTTAATATTTTCTATTAAATAATCTTTTTTAACAAAAAAGTTAATAAATCCCGGAGCTTTTATTTCTATTTTTTCAATATTGGCATTAGAAATATTTTCAACTATAAGACTGGCTATTTCCAGCGGATTTTTATGTAATATCTTAGTTAATTTCATAGCAATATTTGTAGAGTAATCACCAAAATCTTTTTGTTTAGGAACATCTATTTCTACACTTATATCATCGATATCTAATTTTTTTAAACTATCATTTATGGCTTCTATAAGTATCTCTTTCATAATTATCCTTTCAATACAATTTTAATTATTTTTTCATCATCATCTAGTTTATATCTTAATTTAATTAACTTGGGAGTTATTGCCAATTCAGATTCAATATCCAAACTACAATGTTCTCCAGTATCGAATGTAAATGAACAAATATTTTTATTAAAATCTATTTCCATATTATAATCTTTCGCATTTCTTTTATACATTTTGTTTTTAAAATCTATAAGATTTACTACACCATCTTCTAAGAATTTTAAATACTCATTCTCAGCATATTCACAAAAAGCATTTTCTAAATTAATTATTTCTTTATCGTTGCTTGTTAATGTCCAATCTATTTTCAATAATAAGCACCTCGCTTTTTTTCTAAAACATTATAGCATATGCTGTTATTATCCGCAATAAAAAGTTATAAAAGTTCAATAAAAATTTAACTAAAAATAAAAATCATTTAAAACTTTTGTCGAACCATGTCGAACCTATTGCAAATAAAAAGATAACAGTTATAATATATAAACGTTACCTGGATTGGTGCAACGTCGACAATTTTCTTTTCCTCCTCAAGGGGGTCAATCGATTCTTAAGAGAGTTCTTGGACTAGGAGGTTGCTTATGAGTGAAAATTTATTTTTTCAACTCGTGATAATCATCGTTATTATCATTTTTGGTAGTAACAATGACAAAGACGCCACTAGAAAGTAGCGTCATCCAAACAATGGCGTTACCCAATACAGGTAACACTTACATTTATAATATAGCAAATTTTACATTTTATTACAACATAAAACTAGTGTTTTGCTTATAATTTAACAAATTTTTAAAACTTTTGTCGAACCTTGTCGAAACTATTGCCAATAAAAAGATAACGGTTATAATAGATAAACGTTACCTATATTGGTGCAGCGCCGACAGCTTTTTAGCCAAAGGCTCGAAGGGGGTCTGATGATTCTTAAGAGAGTTCTAGGTTAAGGAGGTGCTTATGAGTGAAAAATTATTTTTTCAACTCGTGATAATCATTGTTATTATCATTTTTGGTAGTAACAATGACAAAGACGCCACTAGAAAGTAGCGCCTAAAAAAACCAGGCGTTACCCAATACGGGTAACACTTACATTTATAATATACCAAAAACTAAAATAAATTACAACTATTTATCTATATTTTCTAAAAAGTAGGACATAATAACCTTTAGGTGATATAAATTGAAAAAGGTTCGTTTTCTATTTAAATTAATGCTTTTTGGATTTATATCTTTTATGGTAATAATTATTGGATTATATACTTATGCTTATTTAAGTCCAAAATTAGATATTAAAACTAGTGGCAGTTTATATTTGTATGATAATAATAATGAACTTGTGTATCAGGGTTCAAGAAATAATGAATGGGCAAATTTAGAAGATATAAGTGATTATTTAATAGATGCAACAATTGCTGTTGAAGATAAAAATTTTTATAAGCATAATGGTTTTGATTATTTAAGAATTATTAAAGCTATGTATTTAAATATTAAAAGCGGGACAATAGTACAGGGAGCATCAACTATTTCTCAACAATATATTAAAAATTTATATTTAGATTTTGATCAAACTTGGGAAAGAAAAATTGAGGAAGCTTTTTTAACTTTAGAACTAGAGGTACATTATGAAAAAGATGAAATACTTGAAGGTTATCTTAATACCATAAATTATGGGCAAGGAAATATGGGTATTGTTAGTGCTGCAGAATATTATTTTAATAAAAAGCCTAGTGAACTTACACTTGAAGAATCTATAATACTTGCAGGTATTTCTAAAAATCCAGCGAGATATAATCCTGTAAGTGATTATGATGCTTGTATAGCTAGAGCTAAAGTTGTTGCTAAGTCTATGCTAAATAATGAATACATTAATGAAGAAACTTATAATAGTTTATTTCAAAAGAAAATAGAAATTTATGGACAAAATAAAAGTAATAATTTACAAATGCTTATGTATTTTCAGGATGCAGTTATGGATGAACTATCTAGCATTTCCGAAATACCAGAATCTTTAGTCAATGCCGGAGGCTTAAAAATTTATACAACATTAGATATGGATATGCAAACTAATTTAGAAGAAAATATTTTGGAAAATCGTCCAGATAATGAAATTCAAGTGGCTAGTGTCGTGGTTGATCCAAACACTGGAGCAATTAGAGCCTTAACTGGTGGTATGGATTATGCAAAAAGTCAGTATAATAGGGCTACTGAAAGTAAAAGACAAGTTGGTTCCACAATGAAACCTTTCCTTTATTATGCAGCCTTAGAAAATAATATGACTATGTCATCAACATTTTCCAGTGAACCAACAACATTTACTTTAGCAAACGGTCAAACCTATTCCCCACAAAATGCTGATGAATTATATGCTAACAAAGAAATTACTATGGCTGCGGCATTAGCTTTATCTGATAATGTTTATGCTGTAAAAACCAACTTATTTTTGGGAGTTGATAAAATGATTGAAATAGCTCATAGAACGGGAATAGAAGCTAATTTAGATGAGGTAACCTCTCTACCTTTAGGAACAAGCGAAATCAATTTACTAGACTTTGCTACCGGTTATACAACTTTTGCTACTGGTGGATATAAAAAAGACTTATATTTCATCGAAAAAGTTGAAGATTTGGAAGGTAATGTATTATATGAACATAAACAAGAAAAAAAATTGGTGTTAAATCCCAATTATACTTACATATTAAATGAAATGATGAATACAACTAGTAATGATGCTTTCGTCGATTATACAACACCAACAGCGTTAACTATAGCATCACAATTTACCAATAAATATGCTATTAAAACCGGTTCAACCAATACTGATTTTTGGATTGTTGGTTATAATAAAGATGCTTTAGTTATGACTTGGATGGGATATGATGACAATCAAAATATTACCTCAAAAGTGCGCACTAATTCTAAAAAAGCTTGGGTTAAAACGATTGAATATGCTTTAAAAGATATCGATACATCTTGGTATGAAACCCCAGAAAATGTTGTAGCTATTCCTCTTGATGCTATAACTGGAACAGTTACAACTGATAACAATAAAGTTGCTTTATATTATTATGTTAAAGGTAGTGAACCAAGCATATTAAACGAACAATATGTTTCAAGTGAAAGCGGCAACGAAAAAAATACCGAATAGGTATTTTTTTAAATTTTATCTTTTTTAATTTTAATGGTTATATGATATTCTGTTGGTAAGTTTATTTCTTCGATTGTTACTTTATCACTATCAAAATTAAGTCCCCGGATTGTTTTAATTACACTATCTAAATACTCATTATTCATAATTGTTGTATCCGGTTTAGTTTCTACTGGTATTACAAAATCATCAAGCATTTCAATATTGTCTGTTTGATTTAATGGATCTTGGACTGATGCAACAGGCATTGGTGTTGCTTCATGGGTTGGTTCAGGACTATCGAAATCTAAATTAGCTGCAGTAGCTTCTAAAAAATTAAAAAATTTATTAGGAGCCTTGTCTGGTTGACTATTAAATAAATTTGTTGTATTGGTTGCTTCTTTAATATTCATTTCATTACCTCTCTGATCTACATTGCTATTAATATCCATAGCATTTTTTATTATATCTTCGATATTTGGAACGCTTTTAACCAAAGGTATATCATCATCGTCAGCTCCTTTGATATCAGAAGGGGCTTGTTCTTCTTGTGATGGTTGATTATTAGTTATATTGTTTTGATGCGTATTTTCAACTGAATTTACCGAAGGGGCAACGTTTTCTTGAGAAACCTCATTAACAGGAGTTGGTGGTTTCATGTGCATTGGATCAGGAATGTCACTAACAGTTGGAACTTTTTCTGGTTGTTGTGGTTCCGCTAGTACCTTTTTAATTTCTTCTTCTAAATCTCTAACAGTAAGCCTTTCATTAATAATCTTATCTAATAATATTTTTTGAATATTTTTATCTTTAACTTTCAATAAACTACGGGCATGTCTTTCCGAAATTTGATTCTTTAAAACAGCATTTTGAACGGATTCATCTAAAGTTAAAAGTCTTAATTTATTAGAAATAGCTGATTGAGATAAACCCATTTTTTTGGCTAATTCTTCTTGAGTCATATATCCTTTATCTAAAATCGCTTGATAAGATTTAGCTTCTTCTATTGCCGATAAATCTTTTCTTTGAACATTTTCGACAATAGCGACCTCAGCTGATGCAGAATCACTTAAATTAGATATAATCGCCGGAACAGATACTAAGCCCGCCATCCTAGCCGCTTTATATCTTCTTTCTCCAGCAATAATTTCATATTTATCATTTTTTCTTCTTAATATCAATGGTTGAATTATGCCATGTTGTTTAATAGATGCCGCTAGGTCTTGAAGAGAATCATCATCAAAAGCCAATCGTGGTTGGAAACGATTGGGTAATATATCTTCAATAGGCACTTGTAATATTTGTTCTTCCATTTGTGTATTCACATAAATCAACCCTTTATTATCACTTATAATTTTATACTATTTAATTCTTTTTTGCAATGGCTTTTTAATAATTTTATCATAAGAACGAAGATTTTTTATATCTGTTGCTTGATTTTTTTTGATACTAATCAAAGTTCTAATACCGGAATTTTTATATAAATCAAAGGTAATAATTTTATCAATACTACAATTTAAATAATTTATAGCGTATAAACTATTATCTAATTCTTCTTCGGCATTTCCTTTCATGGCAATAAAGTGTTTATTTACAGCAACTAAAGGTATTGCCAGTTCACTTAAGACTACTAAATTAGTAACAGCCCTAGCTGTAACAACATCAATTTTATTTAAAAATTCTGGAGTTATATTTTCAATTCTGTTGTTAATAATTTCTATGTTATCAACATTTATTTCATCTTTTAAGATATTTAAAAATTTAGTTTTTTTATTATTAGAATCAACTAAATATACTTTTAAATGAGGAAAAAATATTTTCAAAACCATACCAGGAAATCCTGCACCAGAGCCAATATCCAGTAATGTATTCTCTTGATTTAAATCGATAATTTTCGTTAAAGTAAGAGAATCATAAAAATGTTTTAAATATATATCTTCAGTAACTTTTATAGCTGTTAAATTGGTATGTGAATTGTATTCCAATAAAAAATGACAATATTTATCTAATTTTTCTAGCATATCCTCGGTAAAATTAATATTTAATTTTTTTATTTCTTTGATAAGTTCTTCTTTATTCATTATTATATTCCTTCTTTAAATAAATTGATAAAACTGATATATCTACTGGATTAACTCCACTAATTCGGGATGCTTGAGCTATTGTTTTTGGTCTTACAATACTCAATTTTTGTCTTGCTTCACTAGCTAAATTATGCACTTTATTATAATCAATATCTTCGGGAATCTCTTTTTCTTCTAATTTTTCTAATTTTTCAACCTCTTTATAAGCTTTATTAATATACCCTTCATATTTAACCATAATTTCTACTTGTTCTTTTATTTCTTCACTATAATCTAATGGTATTAATTGAGAAATAAATTCTAAAGTAATTTCTGGTCTTTTTAACAAATCATAATAACTTATATTAGCCGTAGGAATATTTTTATTAAATTTAGTAAATATTTTTATTGTTTCATTATTTTTACTAATATGATTTTCTTTTAAATACTTAATTAATCCGTTTATTTTTTGTTTTTTATTAATTAACTTTTGATATTGTGATTCATTTATTGCACCTATTTTATAAGCATATTCTCTAAGTCTTAAATCAGCATTATCATGTCTTAAAATAAGGCGAAATTCTGCTCTACTTGTTAGCATTCGATATGGTTCAATTGTTCCTTTAGTTACTAAGTCGTCGATTAAGACACCGATATAGGCATCACTTCTTTTTAAAATTAAAGGATCTTTACCATCTATTTTTAAAACAGCATTAATACCAGCGATAATTCCTTGGCCAGCCGCTTCCTCATAGCCGGAGGTACCATTTATTTGGCCAGCCGTAAATAGATTTTCTAAGACTTTATTTTCTAGTGATGGTTTAATTTGCAAAGGATCAATAGCATCATATTCAATAGCATAGGCATATTTAGTAATTACAGCATTTTCTAATCCATGTAAACTATGAACCATCTTCTCTTGAACATCTCTTGGCATGCTAGTCGAAAAACCTTGAAGATAGTAATCATCATAATATAAAGATTCTGGTTCTAAAAATAATTGATGACGTGGTTTATCAGCAAATCTTACTATTTTATCTTCAATTGATGGGCAATATCTTGGACCTACACCAGTTGCAAACCCGCCATACATTGCTGATTTTTCTAAATTATCCCGAATTATTTGATGAGTATTTTCATTAGTATAAACTAAATAACATGGTACTTGATCTTCAATTTTATAACTAGGCTCATAATCAAAACTAAAAGTCCAATAATGATTATCACCATCTTCTCTTTGTAAAACACTAAAATCGATAGAATCTTTTTTTATTCTTTGCGGAGTTCCAGTTTTCAAACGAATTATTTTTAAACCATATTCTTTTAATTTATCCGATAAATAATTGCTTCTTGCCTCACCATGAGGTCCACTTGGAGTATTTTCACTACCTATTAAAATATTACCTTTAAGGTAAGTTCCTGTTGTTAAAATAACAGTTTTACTATATATTTTTTCACCAGTACTAGTGATAACTCCGCGAGTCTTGTTATCTTCAACAATTAAATCTTCAATCATGGTTTCTTTTATTGTTAAATTTTTAGTTTCTTTTAGTGTTTCTTGCATCATTTTAGGATAAGTTATTTTATCCGCTTGGGCTCTTAACGATCTTACAGCTGGACCTTTAGAATTATTGAGCATTTTTATTTGAATTTGGCTAATATCGGCGATATGGCCCATAAGGCCTCCAAGAGCATCTATTTCGCGAACAATTATCCCTTTAGCAGTACCTCCGATAGATGGATTACAAGGCATATCACCAACATTTTTAAAATTGGCAGTTACTAAAAGCGTATTTTTCCCCATCTTGGCGGCGATATGACACGCTTCAATTCCAGCATGACCTCCACCTACTACAATACAATCATACATATTTTTCACCTACTTTCCTAAACAAAAATTACTAAATATATTATCAACTAATTCATCTTCATAGGAATCTCCAATTATTTCACCAAGATATTCCCAAGCACTTTTTAAATCTATTTCAATTACATCAACTGGCATATTATTTTTTAAACTATTATAAGCATTTTTTAAAGCTTCATTTGCTTTATTTACTAAGGTTATGCCTCGAACATTAGATAAATAAGACATATCTTTATTAACAATACTATCTAATTTTAACTTATCTTTAATAGCTATTAATAACTTATCTAAACCATTATCAGTTACTGTATTTCCCAAAATTATTTCCCGGGAAATATTTCCCAAGTTTATTTTTTGTTCTAAATCGGATTTATTTACAAAAACAATTAATTTTTCAGAATCTAAATTTCCCATAATTTCTAGCTCTTCAGGGCTAATTTCTTCATTATTATTTAATACATAAATAATAATATCAGCAGAATTTGCTACACTCTTACTTTTATCTACACCTATTTTTTCAACAATATCATCAGTTGCTCTTATCCCTGCCGTATCGATAAAATTTAGGGCCACACCATTTAGAGTAATTGTACCTTCAACTATATCTCTAGTTGTACCAGGTATATTAGTAACTATTGCTTTTTCTTCATCTAACAAATGATTTAAAATACTACTCTTACCAACGTTTGGTTTACCAATTATAGCAACATTTACTCCATTTTTTATTATTCGACCATTTTTAGCACCACTAACTAAATTATCTAATTCTTTACTTATATCCACCAAGTATTTATCTAATAATTCATGAGTAACCTCAAGTTCATCAGTATATTCTGGATAGTCAATGTTTACCTCAATATTTGATAAAATCTTAACTATTTTTTCGCGGATATTTCTTATTTTATTAGTCAATATGCCATCAACATTATTTATAGCCAATGTTCTAGCAGCATCAGTTTTAGCAATAATTAAATCATTTACCGATTCCGCTTCTAAAAGGTTGATTCGTCCATTTAGAAATGCTCTTTTGGTAAATTCACCAGGTTCAGCAAGTCTAGCACCATTATTAATCAATAATTCCAGAATTTTTTCTGTAGTACTAATTCCCCCATGACAATTTATTTCAACTGTATCTTCAGTTGTATATGTTTTAGGTTTTCGCATTAACATTACTAAACATTCATCAATAACTTGATCATTATCAACAATATGACCATAATGAATGGTATGAGTTTCTTTATCACTAAGTTTGCCACTAAATATTTTTTCAACTATTTCTATTGCTTCTGGTCCAGTTATTCTAACAATAGATATAGCACCAATACCAATAGATGTTGAAATAGCACATATAGTATCATTCATATAAAAATACTCCCTTCAACGGGAGTATTATATCACAAATTACGCAATTCTAAAAGGGTCAGATTCTGTACCAGTACCAGAGCTATATAAAACATCTGATGTCAGATAAAAGACTGGACGTACCGCAAGCATAATGCCGCTCACGCTGGCATTGACATTGACAACGCCAGTGCTGATCACATTGAACGCAAAGTAAATGTCACTTGAACTAGGGGAAATTGTCCATTCAAAAAGTCCCATATGCATCCAATTATTACTAGTTATTGATGAACTATCGTATGAACTCATATTTGATGTCCAAGCACTCGGACTTGCTGCAAAACCGTAGTCACTTACATACATTAAGCCGATTTTTCCTCTCCATGTTGTTCCTGTACTTTCGGAATCTTGAAATACTGCTGGCGTTGCATTAATATTTATGTATCCGTTGACATACCATGTTGCATTGTCAATCTTTCCTTGCCATGTTGAACTTATACTGTTCAAAAATGTTGAATTTAAATTTGTTGTTGTTAAACTACTGCTACTCCATGTATTTGTTCCACTTGGATTCCAGTAATATACTCCTATTGATGATATACTTTGATTTCCTTTATAATAGCTCTCATCCCATCCCGCACCAGAATAAGTGTTATAATATGCTCCGCCTGTGCCTGTTTGGCTGGTTGTTGGATAATCCGCCATGATTAGTTTTACTTGGTTGCCAAAAACTCCGATTATTCGGTATAAGTTATCATTTGGACAAGTCTCTTCAACAGTACCGAAACAAACATAGTTGTTTGGATTAGCTCCACTATATCTGTAGGAATTATCTCCAGCTTCTTGATCTGCATTTGTATATGTACCTTCTCCATCATGATAATATAAACCATTGACTCCGTCTTCTGTATATACATTTTCAATTATATAACTAGCCAAAGTATATCTTGGTTCTTTGGATAAAATTATCTCTCCTTCTAAAGTTTTACCGCCATTTTCATATTGATTTGTATCTAAATTGATAAACGATACTGTAAATGTCCAATCTTGGACTGTATCAGTTGTACTTGAATTAGATGTTATTAAATATTCTTCTGCTATAGTATATAACCCACTTTTAGTTGTAATATCAAATCCTCCGAGTGATTCAACATAAGTTAAACCATTAACAGATGTAACTGGACTACCGGTTGGATCTGTTATTGTAAGGATTATTTCTGGTTTTTGATCAGTAGTCGTATAAATATAGTTATTAGAGTTTATTTGAAAATAAACATAGTAATTGTAAGTTGCTATATCATTTGTGGAATTGGCTATTAAACTTGCAGTTCCTACCGCCGTATCAGTTAAATTATTTCCACCTTCTACTACATTAAATTGATTTGGATTTAAAACTATTTCTTTATCAACATTAAATTGTAAGTTATCCACAGTATCGCTTGACAAATTAACATTTTCACTTGCTCCAGTAGATAATTGAGCTATTATGTAAGCTAGTGTTGTGCCAACACATAGTAGTAATACCGCAATAATTATTAATACTATTCTTTTTTTAGCATCTAAGTTTTGTTCCATAATTTTCCTCCTATTATTAAGATATCATACTTTTAAGAATTGTGCAACATATGTATTACTTTTGTGTTTCTTGTTTTACATGCATTTTGTATTATGATATTTATGGAGGTATCTTATGACTGGTTTTAGATTAAAAGAAGATAAGTATGAAACAGAAAATAAAAGTATTAGATTTCCAGTTCCATTAATTGAAAGAATAGAAAAAAACATAGAAAGTAAAGCAACTAATTTTTCTAGTTTTGTTATTCAAGCATGTGAGTATGCTTTAGATAATATGGAAGATATTGATAATGATAATAAATATAACAAAAGTGAAAAAATATAGATAAATAATGCACAGTCATTGTGCAAAAATTAACTTTTTTTATTAAAAATGCACATTATTTTCAAAATATTGTGCATTTTTACTTTATATTTTGGTTTTAGTATGTTAAAATTAGTTGAGGTGGATTAAATGGAACCAATAAAAGTTAAAAAATTACCTATCGATTATACTTTGGATAAAGAATTAATAAAGTTAATTTCTGAAGCTAATTTAAAGTATGGAGAATATAAGTCAAATTTAAAAAATAGTAAATTTGATTCGCGGTTTTTCTTAGATTCTATAATTCTTAGCGAAAGTTTAAAATCAACTCAAATTGAAGGTACACAAATTTCTCAAGATGATATGTATTATTTAAAATATATGCCAAAAACTGATGATAATTTAGAAATTCAAAATTTAAAAAAAGTAATAGAATATTCAAAAGAATATTTAAGTGAAAAGAATAAGATTAATATATCTTTTGTTAATAATATCCATAAAATACTTTTAAATAGTGTACGAGGAAATGAAAAAGAACCTGGAAAAATTAGGGACAATCAAAATTGGATAGGACCTAAGGGATGTAGTATCAAAGAAGCTATTTTTATTCCTCCAGTTCCTGAAGAGGTTCCAATTTTATTGGATAATTTATTTATATATATGAATAATGCTTTTATTGATCCAATCTTTATAAACTTAGCAATTTCTCATTCGCAATTTGAAACAATTCATCCATATCGTGATGGCAATGGTCGATTAGGAAGAGCTTTAATCCCTATTCAATTAGCTTTACTTACTGAAGATGAACCTCTATTATTTCTATCAGAAATAATAGAATTATATAAACCAACATATTATAAACTTTTAAATGAAAGTAGAAAAGGTAATATTGCTGGTTTTATAAAATTCTTCTTACAATGTATAATTGATCAATGTAATAACTATATTGCTAAAATAAATAGGATTACACAAATATATAACGAAGATATGAAAAAGATAGAAACATTAAATAGCAAAGCAATATATAAAATAATGCCTATAATAATACGGCAGATAGTTTTTACTAAAAAGGAAATTGAAAAAGAATCTGGAGTTTCCAGAAATACACTTACAAAATTATTAAAAAAATTAGTTGAATTAAATATCCTAGTTCCCGATAGTAATTATACAAAATTAGGATATAGGTATAATGAAATATATAATGTTTTCGTTGGTAAAGGAATTTTTTAAACATTAAAAAATGCACAGTCATTGTGCAAAATTTAACTTTTTTTATTAAAAATGCACAATATTTTGAAAATATTGTGCATTTTTTTGTTTATTATTCTGGTTTTATCACTATATGTCTGTTAGGTTCTTCCCCTTCACTTTCAGTTTTAATACCTTTAAAATCTGTAAGTTTATTGTGAATAATTCTTCTTTCATAACTGGTCATATTATCAAGAGCTACAGGTATTTTAGTTTTAACTACCTCTTTTGCAGTATTGATTGCTAGTCTTTCCAAATTTCTTTTGATCTTATCTTTATAATTAGATACATCTAAATTTATTTTATAATAAATTCCTGTTTCATTTTGAATTTTTTGTTTAGCTAAAGTTTCTAAAGCCTTTAAGGTTTGACCATTTTTACCTATTAATATAGGATTATTATTAGAATACATTTTAATTGTTGTTCTATCATCTTTGGTATTTATTTCAAAAGTTACCTCTAATCCCATATTTTCAATGATTTCTTGCAAATAATTTTTTATTTCATTAATAATTGTTTCTTTTTTATAAACAGTTACCTCTTTTAAATTTCCTTGAAATAATTTTCCTTTTTTATCACAAGTGGTAAAAACAATTTCATCTTTTGTTAAATTATTTTCATTAAGAATATCTTCTAGTATTACATCTATTTCTTTACCCTCTTTAATTATTTTTTCCATATTTCATACCTTCTTTCTTAACTAATTTCTCTTTTATTTTTTCTCTATCTTTTTTCTTTTCTTCTTTATTTTTTTTATGTTTATTAGTTAAGGATCTATTATTTATCATATTAATAATAATATTTTGAATAGCAATAAATGCATAAGTTACTATCCAGTAGAATGCTAAGGCTGTTGGTAAAGTAAGTGATGCATATACAACAATTACTAACATAACATATAACATTATTTTCATTTGTTTGCCAGCTTCTGGTGTTGGACTGGCAGATTGATTCATTGTTTGTCTAAATGAGAAGAATGTTGATACGGCGATTAATATTAATAAAATTATATATAAGTAATTTCCTTGTTGTAACCCTGTAATTGGAGTCATACCTAAGTCAAAGCCAAATAATGTTTCTGTATAAATTGCTGGTGTTCTATAAATCGCTTGGAGGAAGGCAAAGAACAAAGGTATTTGAATAAATGCCATTAAACATCCCATCATAGGACTTACTTTATATTTTTTATAAATAAGCATCATTTCTTGACTTTTAGCCATTAAAGCATCATTATCTGTTCTACCACGATATTTTCTCTCTAATTTTTCTATTTCTGGTTGGGCTTTTTTCATATTTAGAGTTTGTTTAGAACTTTTAATTGTAAATGGTAATAAAATAAGTCTAATAGCTAACCCTATTAATATTAATGATACCCCTAAATTACCAATGAGATTACCTAATTTTAATATTAAAAACGCTAGTGGTTTGACAAATAAGAATTCCCAAAGTCCACTACTTTCTGTTGCGGACATACTATAATCAGAACAACTTGGTAATTCTTCAAAATCATTAGTTAATTGATCTTGATTTTCTTCATAAAATTTATATAAGTCACTATTTTCATCTGGTAAGCACAAAATATTTTTTTGAAGCATTTGACCTGTTGCTTCATATTCAATAATATTTCCATCTTCATCAGTAATGTAATTTGATGTACCACAACCAGATGTTAATAATAGTAAACAAATTATTGTTAATATTTTAAATTTATTTTTTTTCATTTTTATCCTTTCTCAAAATGTGTATTAAATCTTGTTCTAATTCTTGAAATGAGGCAAATTTTGATTCCCCTTTAATCATTATAATATAATTTTGATTATTTTTAAATAGCAAACGATTATTATCAATAATATTTCTTAATCTTCTTTTTAGTTTATTCCGCACTACAGCATTGCCAGTTTTCTTACTAATAGCAATGCCAAAATTGGGTTTTGGATATTCTTTAGATTTGGAAAATATTATTAAATATCTACCTTTAAATTTTTGGCCTTTATTCATTATTTCATTAAAATCTTCATGTTTTTTAACCATTTCATATCTTTTCATAAATTCATCCCTTTAGGAAAAAAACCACATTAAAGTGGTTTTTACTTACATAAAACTTTACGGCCTTTTCTACGACGATTATTTAATATTTTAGAATCTTTTCTTGCAAAAAAACCATGTTTTTTAGCTTGTTTTCTTTTATTTGGTTGATAAGTTCTTTTCATAATATAATTTCTCCTTTTCTTTAAGCGTATTTATTATAATATTAAATATAAGGATAAGTCAAGAAAAAACGTACTAAAAAATACAATTAGTTCTTAAAATTTCCTAACAATATATTAACATAAATAATAAAAAACTGCAAATATGATTGACTAAACAAACATACGTTTGTTATAATAATTTTATAAGAAAGGAGGCCTGTTTTATTAAATAACAGCAGTTATCAACAAAATTTTGTGGATTTGTGGATAAAATGTTAATAACTTAGATAATTTATCCACATAATTAACAACAAATAATCAACAATGGGTGTTGATAATATGTTAATAAGTTACTGTTAATTATTTGTTTATGGGGATTTTGTGGATAAGTGCAAATTTTGTCGATTTTTGTCGATAAAAATCACTTTAATATTTTGTGGATAATTAATAAGTTATCAAAAGTTTTAAAAATTAGTAAATTTACTCTTTTATTTTTTTGAAAAATGGGTTAAAATTGTTGTTAGGAGATAAGTGTGTTATAAGTGGGGTGAGGTTTTGAAGACAAATGAACTTTTTACTCAATTTTTAAATGATATTCAAGAACAAGTTACACAGAATGCTTTTACAATCTGGTTTTCAAAACTTGAACTTTTGTCAATTGTTAATAATGTTGTAACAATTAAAGTGCCCATGGAGATACATAAACAAATGTTAAGTGAAACTTATAAAGATATTATTGATGCGACATTCTTTTCCTTAACAGGAGTTAATTATACTTTTAAATATATTACGGAAGATGAGGTAGAAACATTTACTCAACCGGCGCTGGATGAAGCGGTTGAGAGCAAAGAAATAGAGTGGAATACTAATTTAAATCCCAAATTTACCTTTGATAATTTTATAGTAGGAAACTCCAACCGTTTGGCGTTTGTAGCAGCACGAGCTGTTGCAGAAGCTCCGGGGACAATTCATAATCCCTTATTTATTTATGGTCGGAGTGGACTAGGGAAGACGCATTTAATGCAAGCCATAGGTAATTATATTCATGAACATAGTGATTTAAAAGTTTTATATACTACTAGTAATGAATTTATGACGGAATTTACAGGAATTGCTTCCCAAAATAAGGGTAATAATTTAAATTATGCTAATGAATTTAAGAATAAATATCGTAATGTCGATGTCCTCATTATTGATGATATTCAATTTTTAGTGGGGGCAGAGCGAACTCAACAAGAATTTTTCCACACCTTTAATGCTTTACATCAAGATAATAAACAAATAATAATTAGTAGTGATAAAAGTCCTGATGATCTAAAAAAGATTGAAGAACGGCTTAGAAGCAGATTTATGTGGGGACTACCTGTTGATATTTATCCACCAGATTTTAATTTAAGATGTGAAATAATAAAAGCTAAAGTAAAAAATACGAGTATTGAAAATAAATTAACACCAGATGCAATTGATTATATTGCTAATTCTTGTGTTAATGATGTTAGGCATATTGAAGGAACAATTAATCGGTTGCTCGCTTATTCAGCAATGATGGTTCCTGACAAAATAACCCTCGATTTTGCTAATGAAGCATTAAAAGATTATGTTAATACAAATATATATATAAACAATTCTATTGCTTCAATTCAAAATGTAGTTGCCGAATATTTCAATATATCAGTAGAAGATTTAAAAAGTAAGAAAAGAACTAATAGTGTTGTTAGACCAAGACATATTGCAATGTATTTGTGTCGCGAAGAAACAGATGAGAATTTGCAAAAAATAGGTTTAGAATTTGGAGGAAGAGATCATTCAACAGTATCGACAGCAATTGATAAGATTAAAGAAGAATTAGAAACCAATGATAATCTTAATAATATGTTGAAAGAAATTAAAACAAAGTTGCAATAATGTGGATAATTTTAATTAAAAAAATACGGTAAAATAAAGGAAAAAGTTGATAAAATTAAAGTTATCAACATTAATAACACTATTATTAATATAAATAAAAAATAATAAAAGAAAGAAGGAAAGAAAATATGAAATGGAGTATTGAAAAAGGAGTTATCTTAGAAGCATTAAGTAATGTTACTAAGGCATTATCCCAAAGAACAACTATACCAGTTTTAAATGGCATAGTATTTGATGTTACAGAAAAGGGTATTGAACTAATGGCAAGTGATACAGAACTTACTATTAAAGTAATGATAAATGAAAAGGATATTAAACATTTGGAAGGTAAAGGCAAAATAATTATCCAAAGTAAATATTTTATCGATATGATTAGAAAGATGCCTGCAGATGTTATTGATTTTGAAATTGAAGATAATTTGAAAATAAAAATATCTACACCAAATAATCAATATCGTTTAAATTGTTATAATCCAGCTGATTATCCAAATATTAATATGGAAAAAAGTAGTGATGCAATTCATATACCTGCTAATACTTTGAGAGAAATAATTAATCAAACCTCATATGCTTTATCAACTCAAGAGGTTAGACCACTTTTAACGGGTATTAATTTAAAAATAAACGGGGATATTTTAGAATGTATTGCTACCGATTCTTATCGTTTATCAAAGAAAAATATTAAATTAGAAAATCCAGTGGAAAAACTAGTAAATATTGTTATTCCTGGTAGGAGTATTACTGAACTTGAAAAAATAATTAGTGATGATGAAAATGTGGAAATCCATGTATTTACTAACAAAATATTATTTATTTATAAAAATATTAGTATTCAAAGTAATTTACTTAGTGGAACATATCCAGAAACTAGCCATTTTATCCCTAATGATTTTGCGTATATGATTAATTTAAATTTAAAAGAATTTTATGATGCTGTTGATAGAGCAAGTATTCTTGCCCAAAATAAAGAAAGAAATATTGTAAAGATGCATATTGAAGATAAAGATATGATTATTACATCATCTTCAAGTGAATTAGGAATTGCCGAAGAAAAATTACATATTGATTGTAATAATAAAGAAAAGATTGAGATATCATTTAGTTCAAAATATATGATGGATGCCTTAAAAGTTATTAAAGAAGATAACATATTATTATTAATTAATACAGATGATAAACCAATTTTAATTAAACCAATTACTGATGAAACATTATTAGAATTAATTCTACCAGTAAAAACATATTAATAAGAAAAAAAGAATAAAAATTAACATTTTATTCTTTTTTTCGACATTTTTTTTAACTTTTTTATTGTACAATAGATAACTTAAAGAGGGATGTTTATGGAATACATTATAAATAATGATACTATGTTTATTAAATATGATGGAGAAAATACTGTTGTATATGAAAAGAATAATAAATATATATACAAGGAAGATCAAATTAAAGATATTTTAAATAATAGTTGTATATATTATGGTAGTACTTTAAAGGGGCGAATTATTAGTTGTAAACAATATATTAATAGTAATTATAAAATTCCGGTGTTAATTAGTGAAAAAAATAATATTATGTTTTTTTATATTAAAGAAAATAATAATATATATTGGTTTAATTATTTATATATTAAAAATTATCAAAAATTAAATAATAAATTGTTAATTGTTTTTAATAATGATCAAAGTTTAATATTAAATGTTAGTTATACTATTTTTCATAATCAAATATTAAAATGTAGTAGATTAATGATAGTTTATAGTACTAGATAGTTTTTTGGCTAAAATTCTCTTATTTTACTTTTAAAAGGCTTTATTTTGTGATATAATTGATATGTATATAGGTATACATATCTACATTAAATTTTTTGTAGCAATCTTTAAAGGGGGCTTATAGTGAAAATTGATAATATTAATTTAGTTAATTTTAGAAATTATGAAAATTTAGATATTAGTTTTGGAAATTTTTTAAATATTTTTTATGGAAAGAATGGTAGTGGTAAAACAAATTTAATTGAAGCAATCTATATTCTAGCTCTTACTAAATCATTTAGAATAAGTAATGATAAGTTATTAATTAGAAAAGGAAATATTAAAAGTAAAGTTAGGGGAGAAATTACTAAAAATAATGAAACCTCTAAATATAGTGTAATAATTAGTGATGAAGGTAAGACTGTTGAAATAAATGATACAAAAGTAGATAAAATTAGTAATTATGTTTCAAGAATTAATATAATACTATTTAATCCTGTAGATACTAGATTAATAGATGTTACACCAAGTGAAAGAAGAAAAATGCTTAATATAGAAATTAGTCAGTTAAATAAAGAATATTTAATTATTTTAGCTAATTATCAAAGAATTTTAAAACAAAGAAATTTTTACTTAAGAAGCCTTTATGTTAATGGTAATAATGATACAAATTATTTAAATATTTTAACTAATAAATTAATTGAGTATGGGTTATTGATTAATAAATATCGTAAGGATTTTATTGAAAATATTAATAAATTTATAACAGAAATATATAATGATATTTTTAAAAGTGGTGAATTAAAAATAAAATATGTTTCTAGTTATAATAATAAAAATATGAGTAAATTATTAAAAAGTTATCAACAAAATTATAAAAAAGAAATGGAAATTGGTAAGACTTTAATTGGAATTCATCATGACGATATTGAGTTTATACTTGATAATAATAATTTAAAAGAATGGGGTAGTGAAGGGCAAAGAAAAAATGCTATTATATCCTTTAAATTAGCGGAAATTAAAGTAATAAATGAAATTAAGAAAATAAATCCCATTTTAATATTAGATGATTTGTTTAGTGAATTAGATAAAGAAAAAATAGGTAATATATTAAAATTATTAGATGAAAATGTGCAAACATTTATAACTACTACTGAGATTAATAAAGTAGATAAGAAAATATTAAAGAAAGCCAAAGTATTTAAAGTAGATAATGGTACAATTAAGGAGGAAAAACATGAATAAAAAAACACATTATACTGATGCGGATATCCAGGTTTTAGAAGGTCTTGAAGCCGTTAGAAAAAGACCTGGTATGTATATTGGATCAACTGGTGAAAAAGGTTTACATCATTTAGTTTGGGAAATTGTCGATAATGCGGTAGATGAAGCTCTAGCAGGATTTTGTGATGATATTGAGGTAATTGTTGATAAAGGAGATGTTATTGAGGTTCGTGATGATGGTCGGGGTATCCCAACCGGAATTAATGAAAAGACAGGTTTATCAACTGTGGAAACTATATTTACAGTTTTACATGCTGGAGGTAAATTTGGTGGTGAAGGATATAAAGTAAGTGGAGGTCTTCATGGTGTTGGAGCATCGGTTGTTAATGCTTTATCGAAGTGGTTAGAGGTTAAAATTTACCGTGATGGTAATGTATATTATCAAAGATTTGAAAAAGGTGGACATCCTGTTGAACCATTAAAAATAATTGATACTTGTGATGTTGAAAGAACAGGTAGTACAATTAGATTTGAACCAGATGAAGAAATATTTAAAGAAACTACGCATTTTGATTATGATACATTATATAAAAGATTACAAGAAATAGCCTTTTTAAATAAAGGTCTTAGAATTAATTTATATGATTTAAGAGAAGATGATAAACATGATACTTTCCTTTATAATGGGGGTATTATTGAATATGTTCAGATGCTTAATAAAAATAAAACTGTCTTACATGATGATGTTATTTATTTAAGTGGTGAAGAAGATGGCGTGTTTTTTGAGGTAGCCTGTCAATATAACGACGGTTATAACTCTAATATTTATTCTTTTACTAATAATATTAATACTTATGAAGGCGGTACTCATGAAGATGGGGTAAAACTTGCTTTAACAAGGGTTATTAATAAGTACGCTAGAAATACAAAATTACTAAAAGATAAAGATGAGGCTTTAACTGGCGATGATGTTAGAGAAGGTCTTACTATGATTATTTCTTGTAAGCATCCAGATCCACAATTTGAAGGCCAAACAAAAACAAAATTAGGCAATAGTGAGGTTAAAAAGATTGCTAGTGATGTTTTTGGTAATGGATTTGAGAGATATTTAATGGAAAATCCTAATGTGGCCAGGATTATTATTGAAAAAGCCTTGTCAGCTTCCCGGGCTAGAATTGCCGCCAAGAAGGCTAGAGAAACAGTTAGAAGAAAAGGCGATTTGGAATTTACTGCTACTTTTGGAAAATTAACTGATTGTAAGAGTAAAGATCCAAGTGTTTCAGAAATTTTCTTAGTCGAAGGGGATTCAGCTGGTGGTTCTGCTAAAAGTGGTAGAGATTATATGACTCAAGCAATCCTACCTTTAAGAGGTAAGATTTTAAATGTTGAAAAAGCTAGATTAGATAGAGCTTTAAGTAATGAAGAAATTAAAACAATAATTACAGCATTTGGTACAGGTATTGGTGATGAATTTGATTTATCAAAACTAAGATATGACAAAATTATTATTATGACCGATGCCGATGTCGATGGTTCTCATATTAGAGTGTTATTACTTACGCTTTTCTATCGTTTCTTTAGACCAATTGTTGAAGCTGGGCATGTATATGCGGCCATGCCACCATTATTTAAAATTACGCATGGAAAAACGATTAAATATGTAATTGATGAAAAAGAAAAAGATGAATATTTAGCAAGTTTACCAGCTAATGTCAAGGTAGAAATTGCCCGTAATAAGGGGCTTGGCGAAATGGATCCTGATGAACTTAGAGATACTACAATGTCTAAGACTACTAGAACTTTAAAACAAATAACAGTTGATGACTTACAAGCTGCTGATGCGGCATTTGAAAAATTAATGGGTGAAGCGGTAGAACCAAGAAGAGAATTCATTGAACAAAAAGCTGGTTTAGCAACACTTGATTTATAGGGAGGTTAAAATGGATAGGATAGTACAAAATAATATAGTTGATGAAATTGAAAAGTCATTTATTGACTATTCCATGAGTGTTATAGTATCAAGAGCGATACCAGATTTACGAGATGGCTTAAAACCAGTTCATAGAAGAATACTTTATTCAATGTATGAATCTGGATATTTACCAAGTGCTCAATATAAAAAATGTGCTAGAGTAGTTGGGGATGTAATGGGTAAATATCATCCTCATGGTGATAGTTCAATTTATGATGCTTTAGTTAGAATGGCTCAAGATTTTAGTTATCGATATATGTTGATCGACGGTCATGGTAACTTTGGTAACATGGATGGCGATGGTGCAGCAGCATATCGTTATACTGAATCAAGACTTTCGAAAATTTCTTTGGAATTATTACGAGATATTAATAAAAATACAGTAAATTTCATACCAAATTTTGATGAATCTTTGGAAGAACCAGAGGTTTTACCTAGTAGATTTCCTAATATTTTAGTCAATGGCACTATGGGTATTGCAGTTGGTATGGCAACAAATATTCCTCCCCACAATTTAGGTGAGGTAATTGATGGCTGTATTGCTTATATTGATAATCCCGATATAGATGTCGATGGTTTAATGCAATATATTAAAGGGCCAGATTTTCCAACAGGAGCAATTATTTTAGGTAATTCCGGAATAAAAAAAGCTTATGAAACCGGAAAAGGTACAATAACTATACGTTGCAAAGCTGAAATTGAAGAAGAAGGAAATAAACATCGAATAGTTATTACCCAAATTCCTTATGGTTTAAATACTTTGGAATTGAAAAAACGGATTGGAGAATTAGTTCGTGATAAAGTTTTAGATGGTATTGCTGATTATCATGAAGAAACTAACTTAGAAAATGGTATAAAAATAGTTATTACCCTTAAAAAGGAAGCTAATGGTAGTGTAGTTTTAAATAATTTATATAAACATACGCAATTACAAACATCTTTTGGGATAAATCTACTTATGATTGATAATGGAACACCAAGAACATTAGGCTTAAAAGATATCATATCTAAGTATATAGATTTTCAACGTGAGGTTATTATTCGTCGTACTCAATTTGAATTAGATAAAGCTGAAAAAAGAGTCCATATTTTGGAAGGATATAAAATTGCTTTAGATAACATTGATGAGGTAATAAAAATTATTAAAGAATCTAATGCTGATAGTGAAGCTAAAGAAAAATTGATGGCTAAATTTGGTTTTAGCGAAATTCAAACAGATAATATCTTAGAATTGAAATTACGTCGTTTAACAGGTTTAGAACGTGAAAAAATTGAAGAAGAATTAAATGCTTTACATATCGAAATAGATCGTCTACGAGGTATTTTAGCTGATAATAATAAAGTATTAGCAATTATCAAAGAAGAAATGTTAGATATTAAGTCACGATTTGGTGATGAAAGAAGAACTAAGATTGATATGACAGCAATAGATTATATCGAAGATGAATCATTAATTCCAGTTGAAGATGTTTTGGTTGTACTTACTCATAATGGTTATATTAAAAGAACAACAGCTGATACATTTAAATCACAAAATCGTGGTGGTGTAGGTATAAAAGGTATGACCACTAATGATGAAGACTTTGTTGAACAAATGATTAATATATCAACTCATGATTCAACATTATTCTTTACTAATAAGGGTAAAGTTTACAGAATCAAAGGTTATGAAATACCAGAATATGGTCGTCAATCAAAAGGAATACCAATTGTAAACTTATTACCAATTGAAAAAGACGAAAAAGTAAATGCTGTTGTTAATATTAATGATGATAATGTCGGAAAATATTTGTTATTTGCAACAAAGAATGGTATTGTAAAGAAAACATTAATATCTGAATTTGTTAATATACGTAATAATGGAAAAATTTGCATAACTTTGCGAGATGACGATGAATTAATTGATGTTAAAATGACAGATGGAAATAGTTTAGTTTTACTAGGTAGTAACGCTGGTAGAATGGTTAAATTTAACGAAGATGAAATAAGAGTTATGGGTAGAACAGCCAGTGGTGTTAGAGGTATTAACTTAGAAAACAACAAATGTATTTGTTGCGAAATAGTTAATGAAGATGATCTAATACTGTTAGTAACCGAAAAGGGTTATGGTAAACAAACCTACGTTCGTGATTTTAGACAAACTAAACGCGGAAGCAAAGGTGTTAAAGCTTTAAATATAACTGAAAAGAACGGAAACTTGATTGCAGTTAAAATTGTTAAACCAGATAAAGAATTAGTAATAATGACAGATTCTGGTATGACAATGAGAATGCCAATCGATCAAATATCTGTTTTAGGACGGGTAACTCAAGGATTAAGACTTATTCATTTAAGAGAAAATCAAAAAGTATCAACAATAAGTTTGGTAGATAAGAGCGATGAAGAATTAACCGAGGAATCTTTTGATGATACAACTAATGATAAAACACAGGAAACCGAACAATAATTTAGGACAATGCTTAAAAGCATTGTCTTTTTATATTAAAAAAATGCGGAAAATATGCCAAAAAATAAACATATTTTCAATTTTATCAAATAAACAATAAAGTTATCAACATTTTTTGTATTAAAACAACATGTGTTGGTTTAATTATCAACTTATTGATTTACAAAATAATGTTCGTGTGTTACTCACGATGTTTCACGTGAAACATGGTTGTAATAAATTTTATTAATTAAAAATTTTTTATAATAAAAGTACAACATTTATAAATATATTATGCATTTTAAATTATTAAAAAATATCGTATTAATTATAAATCTAATGTTTCACGTGAAACATTAGATTTATAATATTTTTTATATAAATTAGATCATAGAAAACTAATACTGTATTATATTTATATAAGTTTTAACACAATGTTTCACGTGAAACATTGTGTTGGTATTTTTTATATAAAAATAAATAGTAATATTAATGTTTATATAAAGACATTAATTACAATATTTTAAATTTTAATATAAAATGTATGTAATGTTTCACGTGAAACATTACGCGAAAAGTTTTATTTATTCTATAACGCCATTAAATTATATAATATATGCAATCTTTTATAATTAATGGATATAAATTTTAAAAGAAATTCAAATGTTTCACGTGAAACATTAGGTTATTTATAAAATGTGTATTTTTAAAATAAATGTTAAAATTCTTAATTATAATTTTTTTTATAAAAATAAATTTTAACAATGTTTCACGTGAAACATTGTGTTAATAAGTTATTAATATTAAAAAAATATAATTGTCTAAAACATTATGTTTCACGTGAAACATAACGAACAATTGTTTTGTTTGTTGTTTGGGAAATATTTAGTTAACATATTCTGTAAACTTTTGGGAAAAAATTGGTTAACATAATGTGTAAATTCTTGGGAAATATTTCCCGGGAAATAAAATAAATTGTTTAAAAATATAATTGATATTTAAATTTTTTTAGAAATATAAATTTCTTTAAATATTATAATTTGCCTAAAAATGGGAGTATTTTTGATATATTTTTAAATTATAATTTGTTAACTTTTAAGTTATCAACATATAAATCAAAATATTATAATTTTTTTAATAAAAATTTAATTGTTGACAGTTATTAAATGATTTGATATTATTTATTTGTGCAACAAATATGCTGTAACCTGGTCAGGATTGGAAAATAGCAGCCACATCAGCCTCTGTTTGTGTGCACTTTTTATTTATGGAGAAAGTTATGAATAAATATTTTGAAGAAACTATAAAATTGGCTAAAAAATCTCTAAAAAGTAAGGATGTTCCTATCGGTGCAATAGTTGTTAAAGATAATGTTATTGTTGGTAAAGGTTACAATACCCGTGAAAAAAAACAAAATATTATGGGACATGCTGAGATAAATGCAATAATAAGAGCCAGTAAAGTACTTAATAATTGGAATTTAAGTAATTGTGAGTTATATGTTACTTTGAAACCTTGTAATATGTGTATGGAAATAATAAAACAATCGCGAATTAAAAAAGTATATTATTTATTGGAAAAATTACCAAATAAACGCGAATATGATCAAACAATTATAGAAAAATCAGAAGATGGTCATTTAACTGAAGATTATTTAAGTATTTTACAAAGTTTTTTTAAGAATTTACGAGAAAAAAAGTAATATTTGTGGTATAATTTTTATATATGGAGGCACCTAATGAGTTATAGAGTTTTATACAGAAAATATCGTCCGGATAGCTTTGATGCTTTAATTGGCCAAAAACCAATAGTAGATATTTTGAAAAATTCAATTATTGACAACAAAATTGCTCACGCCTATTTATTTTCGGGCCCTAGAGGAACGGGAAAAACCTCAACCGCTAGAATATTAGCTAAGGCAATAAATTGTTTAAATAATAAAGACGGTTTGGCTTGTGGTCAGTGTGAAAATTGTTTGGCTTTTAATGACAATCCCGATATTATTGAAATCGATGCGGCTTCTAATAACGGGGTTGAGGAAATTAGAGAATTAATTAATAATGTCAAGATAATGCCCACCTCATTAAAATATAAAGTGTATATTATTGATGAGGTTCATATGCTTAGTCAAAACGCTTTTAATGCTTTACTTTTAACCCTTGAAGAACCTCCAGCTCATGTAGTCTTTATTTTGGCAACTACCAATATTGAAAGTGTTCCTATAACTATTTTATCGCGTTGTCAAAGATTTGATTTTAAAAAAATTAGTGAAGAAGATATTTTAAAACAATTAGAAGATATCTGCCAAAAAGAGAATATCGCTTATGAAATAGATGGATTAAAAGAAATAGCAATACTTTCTGAAGGTGGTCTGCGTGATGCCCTTAGCGTTTTAGATCAAGTTTCTAAAAATGCTACAACCATTACAGCTGATTTAGTTATTAAAGAAATAGGTAGTATATCTAATAAAAATATTGAAGAATTAGTTAAAGCATTAGATGATAATAATTACCAATTAATCGATAAAATAATAACTAATTTTCAAGAAAGTAATTTAAATTATAAAGTAGTTATAAAAAAATTAGTTATGGAATTAGCTAAAAAAGCAATAGATATCTTAAATAATGGTGGTAGTGGTAATTTAAAATATGATGATTGTAAAAAAATAGTTTTAGAATTAAATGATTTGATGAATAAGATAAATATTAATATTGAACCATACTTATTAATAAAAATATTATTGTTAGAATATGTTTCAGTGGATAATACTAAAGTTATTAACAAAGAAATTAATAAAATAGAAGAGACACAACCTGTTGTAAATCATGACGAAAAAACAAATAAAACTGAAGAAAAAATTACTGAAAAGAAACAAACAGAACAAAGTAGTTTTGATAAACTTGTTGATATAAGAATTAATAATTGTTTTGTTGAAGCATCTAAAACGTATTTGGCAACAATTCAGGAAAAATGGAATAATTTTATTCTCAGTTTGAGTTCAGCATTACTTAAAGGATTAGTAAGTGATACCAAAGTAGTTACAGCATCTAATAAATATGCCATCATTATGACGACGATTAGACATAAAGATAAAGAAATAAATGATAAACTTGATGATATACGAAATTTATTTAATGAATTTATAAATGATAATTATACTTTGATATTTTTAGATGAAGATAAATGGAATTTAGAAAAAGAAAAGTATATAAAAAATTTGAAAAATAAACATAAATATGAATATATTGAAGAAAATATTGAAAATACCTCTACTAATGAAGATATTAATGCTATAATAGGAGATGTATTTGATATAGAAAAAGTAGAAATAGAATAGGAGTGATTTTTATGAATATGCAACAAATTATGCAACAAGCTCAAAAAATGCAAAGAGAAATTACCAAGAAAAAAGAAGCTATTGATGCTATGGAATTTAGTGGTAAGAGCGAA
Source organism: uncultured Bacilli bacterium (assembly GCA_944372215.1). Taxonomy (GTDB): domain Bacteria; phylum Bacillota_I; class Bacilli_A; order RF39; family UBA660; genus Onthocola_B. The sequence continues at coordinate 43,399 of CALVYL010000003.1, forward strand.
TGGGTAGAAATAAGTTTTAATGGCAAAAGAGAAATTAAATCTTTTAAAATTTTAAAAGGAGGTGTCATTGATAATGATGATAAAGAAATGTTAGAAGATATGATTATGATTGCTATTAAAGATGCCTTTAGTAAAATTGATAAAGAAACAGAAAAAGAATTGGGTAGTTATGCTAGTCTTGGTGGATTGATGTAGCATGGTATATCCAAAATCGTTAGAAAATTTAATTAATTATTATAAAAAACTACCAGGAATCGGCGAAAAAAATGCTGAGAGACTGGCTTTAGCAACTCTTAATTTTAAAGAAGAAGACATCGATAATTTTGCGGCTTCTTTGGAAGATGTTAAAAATAAAATTCACAAATGTAAAATTTGTGGTCATTTAACCGAATGGGAAATTTGTGATATTTGTAAGGATGAAAGTAGAGATCATAACTTAATCTGTGTGATTGAAGATTATAAAAGTGTTTTTTCATTTGAAAAAGCTGGAAATTACCGCGGAGTTTATCACGTATTAAACGGATTGATTTCTCCTGCCGATAATATTGGCCCAGATAATATTAATTTAGCATCTTTAGTTAAAAGAGTGGAACAAGCCGAAAAACCAGAGCTTATTTTAGCTTTAAAATCAACTGTTGAAGGAGAAACAACAACGTTATATATTAAGAAAATATTTGAAAATAAAGATGTAGTAATATCAAGACTTTCTTATGGTATACCAATGGGAGCAGAAATAGATTATTTAGATATTATCACATTAGATAAAGCATTAGAAGATAGGAAAAAAATATCAGAATAATAAAAAAAATAAGACATATATTATAGTATGAAAAAGGTAATTATAACTGTAATAAAAAAAATAATCTTAGCTATATGCTTAGTTTATGCATTTAATTTATTAGTTTCCGGATTAAAAATATTTATTCCCATAAATATTATCACAATTGGGGTAGTGTCGGCGCTGGGAATGTGTGGATTGTTGGCTTTGATTGCTATATATTTTGTCTTATTATAGGGAGTAAATATGGCAATAGAACAATTTGAAAAATTAGTTAACTTATATCATGAGAATAAATTATCTCATGCTTATTTGCTTGTTACAAACAATATTGATTATTGCTTTAGAGATTTAAAATTAGCTATTAAACAAATAGATTGTAATGAAGAATATAAAGAAAATTGTACAAAATGCAATATTTGTAATTTAATAGATCAAAATTATTTACCATCACTTATTGTTATTGAATCTGATGGAAAAAATATTAAAAAAGAACAAATATTAGAGTTAAAAAGAAAATTTAGTACTAAACCTATTTATACTAAAGAAAATATATATGTAATTAAGAATGCTGAGGCCCTAAATTCATCTTCAGCAAATACTATGTTAAAATTTTTAGAAGAACCTGAGGATAATATTATAGGATTTTTTATTACTAATAATGTTAATAATGTGATAAATACTATTAAAAGTAGATGTGAAATAATTAATATATTTTATGATGTTCATGAATTAAATATTGATAGTATAGATAATGATATTAATAAATCTTATTTAGATGTTGCTAAAAATTATCTTAAAAAAATAGAGGTAGAAAAAAACCTGAGAATAATGTATAATAAGAGTGAATTACTAAATTTTTATACCGAAAGGGAAGATATAAAAAAGATTTTTCAAATTTTGGTAATAATTTATGAAGAATTATTAAAAAATAAATTAAATTTAAGTAATTCTTTTAGTAAATTAAATATTGATTATTTAAGTTTTTTAAGTTATAAAGATGTATTAAATAGAATAAATCTATTAAATAAGTTTTTAGATGATTTAAATAGTAATGCTAGTATCGAGTTATTATTAGATAAATTTGTGATAGAAATGGAGATATAAAATGAAGGTTTATGGGGTAATATTTAAAGATGGACACAAAACATATAGTTTTCAGGGAAATGATGAATTTAAAAAAGATGATTATGTAATTGTAGAAACAGATAAAGGATTACAATATGCCAAAATTAATGCCGTTTATGATGATAAAGAGAATAGTGAAAATTTAAAAAATATAATTAGAAAAGCTACAGAAGAAGATACAAATCAATATTTGAATAATTTAAAAGATGCTGAATTTGCTTTGAAAAAATGTCGCAGATTTGTTGAAGAATTAGGCTTAAAAATGAAGGTTTTAAATGCTCAATTTACTTTTGAAAGAACTCAGTTATTATTTAATTTTATCGCTGATGAAAGAGTAGATTTTAGAGAACTTGCTCGTAAACTTGCTGGAGTATATCATACTAGAATTGAATTAAGACAAATTGGGGCTCGTGATAAAGCCCGCGAAATTGGGGGTATAGGCATTTGTGGTGGAGAACTTTGTTGTCGGAGATTTTTAAATCAAATGGAAACAATATCAATATCTATGGCTAAAGATCAAAATTTAGCTTTAAATCCCAGTAAAATTAATGGCGCTTGTGGGAGACTTTTATGTTGTCTAGCCTATGAAAATAGTAATTATGTCGATAACCTTAAAGATTTACCACAGGTTGGTGATATTATCAAAACACCGATGGGCGAAGGTGAGGTTGTAAGTATCGATATATTAAATCGCAAGTGTCAAGTAATGATAGAAAATTCAATTGAGGATTATTATATTGATGATGATAGTAAAAAATGATTTATTTGATTATAAAAACCGCTACATTTATCAAGCGACCGATGGTTTCAAATTTTCGTTAGATTCAATATTGCTAGCAGAATATACGCAAGTTAAAGATAATTTAAATATCCTTGATATGTGTAGTGGGAATGCAGCAGTTCCCTTAATAATATCAACAAAGACTAAAAGTAGGATTGTGGCATTTGAAATTCAACAAGAAATTGCTAATTTAGCAAACCAATCGGTTGAGTTAAATAAATTAGAAAAGCAAATAAAAGTAATAAATGATGATGTTAATAATATTGCTAAATATTTTAATAAAGAATATTTTGATATAATTGTATGTAATCCTCCTTATTTTAAAAAGAATAGCAGTTTACATAATAAAGAGGAAATAAAAGCTATTGCGAGACATGAAATAAAAATAAATTTAGAACAAATATTTAAAATTAGTTTTGATTATTTAAAAAATAATGGTATATTATATATGTCGCACCGGGCAGAAAGATTAGATGAAATAATTACTTTAGCTGTAAAATATAATATAAATGTTAAAGAACTTATATTAGTTCAAACTAAAAGTAGTGATATTTCGATGATTCTGGTTAAATGTATTAAAAATAGTAAAAAAGGAATGAAGATAAAAGTAATAGATGTTAGTAAGTATAGTACTTATCAACATATTTTTGAGAGGGTATAATGAAATTAATTGTAGGTATTGGTAATTTTGGTCGGGAATACGATAATACAAGACATAACGTCGGTTTTATGATAATCGACAATTTTTTGGGTAAAATAAAATATCAAGAAAAGTTTGAAGCCCTTTATAAAAAGATGGAAATTAATGGAGAAACTGTATATTTTATAAAGCCTTTGACTTATGTGAATAATTCCGGAATTGCCGTAAGAAAGTATGTTGATTATTTTAATATAGATATTGATGATATCTTAGTTATTCAAGATGATTTAGATGAACCAGTTGGAAAATATAAATTAAAAAAACATAGTAGTAGTGGTGGACATAATGGCATAAAATCAATTATTAAAGCTTTAAATAGTGAAGATTTTCTAAGGCTTAAAGTAGGCATTAGAAATGAACATGTGGGAGATACTATAGATTTTGTTTTAGGAAAATTTAGCAAAAAAGAATTAAGTATAATGGATGAAAATATGGAAACATTTAAAGAAATTATTAATTCTTTTATAAATGATGGAGCTGATAAAACAATGA
>CALVYL010000004.1 GCA_944372215.1 uncultured Bacilli bacterium
GAACTGCACTGAACTGCACTGAACTGCACTGAACTGCACTGAACTGCACTGAACTGCACTGAACTGCACTGAACTGCACTGAACTGCACTGAACTGCACTGAACTGCACTGAACTGCACTGAACTGCACTGAACAAATATATTTTTATTATAATTTGTATTTAATTTTAAAAAACGAACAAATATTTGTAAAAAAATATTGACATTTTTTTTAAAGTATATTACAATTAATTTGTATCAGAGTGTATTAGGAGGAATAATGAAATCAGTTAAAGATGAAAAGAATAAAGATAAGGCACTAGAACAAGTTCTAGCAGATATTGAAAAGCAGTTTGGAGCTGGTGCTATTATGAAATTAGGGGATAATGAACACATTGAAGTAGATGTGGTCTCTAGTGGTTCACTTGCTATTGATATTGCTTTAGGTGTTGGAGGTTATCCGAAGGGAAGAATTATAGAAATATATGGACCGGAATCAAGTGGTAAAACAACAGTTGCATTGCAAGCTATAGCAGAAGTTCAAAAAGCTGGAGGTAGAGCAGCATTTATTGATGCTGAACATGCTCTAGATCCCGTATATGCTAAAAATTTAGGTGTTGATATAAATGAACTATTATTAAGTCAACCAGATACTGGAGAACAAGCTTTAGAAATTTGTGATGCTTTAGTTAAAAGTGAAGCTGTTAATTTAATTGTAATTGACTCAGTTGCAGCTTTAGTACCCCAAGCGGAAATTGATGGTGAAATGGGAGATTCTCATGTTGGTTTGCAAGCAAGACTTATGTCACAAGCTTTAAGAAAATTATCAGGTACCATGAATAAAACTAAAACAACTGCGATATTTATTAATCAATTACGCGAAAAAGTTGGAGTAATGTTTGGTAATCCTGAAACTACACCAGGTGGTAGAGCACTTAAATTTTACTCAACAATTCGTCTTGATGTTAGAAAAGGTGAACAAATTAAAATGGGAGACCAAATAATTGGTAATAAAACCAATATTAAAGTAGTTAAAAATAAAGTTGCTCCACCATTTAAGACTGCTACTGTAGATATTATGTATGGTGAAGGTATTTCTAAAGAAGGAGAAATTATTGATATTGCTAGTGATTTAGCAATTCTTGATAAAAGCGGAGCATGGTATTCTTATAACGGTGAAAAAATAGGTCAAGGTAAAGAAAATGTTAAGGCTTATTTAAAAGAAAATACTCAACTTCGTGATGAACTTGAACAAAAGATTAGAGAACATTATGGTTTTGTAAAATCTAAAGACAAAAAAGAAGATAAAAAAGATGCAGAATAAAAAAGGTCGCAAGACCTTTTTTCTATTCTACTGATTTTAATGAATCAATCATATTTACTTTTTTAAGAATAAAGTTAGTAATTATTTGAACAATTATAGTAAATATAACCATAATTACAACTGTTAAAATATAACTTAAATAATGTATTTGTTTAATGAATATTATTTCATCAGTCTCTGCAACTGTTAGAACAAAGGCATTTAGACCAATACCTAGAACTAAACCTATTAATATACCAATGATAGTTAGAATAATTGTTTCTCTATAAACATACATCGATATTTCTTTATCATTAAAACCAAGGACTTTTAATGTAGCTATTTCTCTAGTTCTTTCTGAAATGTTAATAGTGGTTAAGTTATATAATACTGTAATAGCCAGAACTGATGAGAAGCCAATTATTAAGAAAACTATATGGTTCATACTATCAAAAATATCTTGAAGCATTGATACACTATCTTCTGTATATTGAATATTGCTAAAATAATTACTTGCAAGAAGAGTATCACCTAAATCATTGATGTTAGCAATAATTGTGTTGTAGGAAATATCTCCAAAAACTAAATTGTAATAGTTAGTATTCATATAAACATAATTATTAATATAATTTCTACTAATTCCAGAAATTTTTATTACATATATTTCATTGTTATTGTCTCGGAGAGTTATGGTATCACCAACCGAAACATCTAATATATCAGCAATTTTTTCAGTAATTATTGCTCCTTCATCATCTAAAGATAAAGGATTGACATCTAAATCTTTTAAGTCATAATAATTACTAATATCATTATCCATAAAGGCAATGGAGTAAACATCAATGTTTTTGTTATTGGCAGCAAAAGTTAATGTTTCCATGTGAGCATATAAAGGATTTTCAATATTATTATTTGCAAGTAAATTATTTATTTCGGTATTTTCTTCAGTAACACTTTCATTTAGGAATAACATAGAGTCGTATTTTTCTATTTCCCCATACTGTATATCAACAATTTTAGAAATGCTATCTTTTATACCAAAGCCTGTTAAAAGTAGGGCAGTACAACCAGATATACCAATTAGAGTCATAATGATTCTTTTTTTGTATCTAAATAAATTTCTAATTGTAACTTTCCAAGAAAATGATATTCTTTTCCAAATAAAGTTTATTTTTTCCAGTAATACCTTACGACCATTTTTAGGACTAGCTGGTCTTAGCAGATCAGCAGGACTATTTTTAAATTTAACAGCTACAGCAATAAAGGTAACTAGAGACATGGTAATGATACAAACCTCAATTATACTTATACATATTGGAATATTTGCATAAGTTTTTAATCCTGGAATTACATAAGCTTGAGTATAAACATTATATAGTACATGAGGTATTACTGTATAACCAATAGTTAAACCAATTAATAAACCAAGTAAAGTCGCTAGGAGAACATAGAAAATATAACTGAATATTATTTTGAATTTACCAATTCCAAGGGATGTGAAAATACCAATTTCTGTTCTTTCTTCTTCAATCATTCTGGTCATGGTATTTAGACACATTAGGAAGGCAACAGCAATAAAAAATATTGGAAATACTGCAGCAATTGAATCAATTTTAGTAGCTGATTCTAAGAATGTTGTATATCCCGAATTATCTTCCCGGTCAAATAAATACCATTCTGGTTTTTCGAGGGTTGCAATTTCAGCTTCAGCATCAGCAATTTCAGCTAGTCCTTGATTAATTTCTTGTTCAAATTCTGCATAATTAGCATTGTATTCTTCTAAACTTTCATTTAAAGTTCTTTGTTGTTCATCTAAAGCAGCTCTATTAGAATTTAGAGTATTTAATGTTTCGTTATATGTATTATTAAATTCTGTGCGAGCATTAGTAATTTCCGTAAAACCATTTTTTATTTCCGTTAAACTAGATAATAAAGTATTTAAATTATTAATAGTTTCCCTAGTTATTTGGTATTGTGGATTAGTTTCATCAAGTGTTGCCAGTAAATTATTTAGGTTAGTAATTTCGTTATTTAAAGCACTTATTGACTCATCTATGCTACTAGTGGTAATACCAAAATTTGTTAGAGAAGCATTAATAGTAGCTAAATTAGTATTAATAGTAGCTTCATTAGTATCTAATTCATTTAATACTTGAGTTCTTCTTGTTTCTAATTCTTCTAAAGCATTATTTATTTGGGCATAGCCAGAGTTAATTTGGGCTTGACCATTATCTAATTCTTCTTTAGCATCACTAAATTTCTCTTCATTTTCTGCTCTTAAATTATTTATTTCTTCACGAGCATCATAGATTTCTTCCATGGCAGCAGTTTTAATTTCTTCGTATCTAATTGTTTCTCTAATTGGTGCCAGTTCTTCAAGTTCTGTTAATAACTTATTTGTTTCTTCATCATAATCATCACGATAACTTGTTGCATCAGTACTACCTTTAGCAATTAGATAAATTTCAGTGTAATACTCCATATTGAAATTTTCTTTGTTTATATATATAACATTATCAAGTTTGCCATCAGAAACAGTAGATATGCCAAGATTAGAATAAATATACATACTACTATTTACAGTACCAACTACTTGATAAGTATTATTTTTTAAATAATCCCCATAATTTTCATCTTCGATTATTATAGTATCACCGATATTATATGAGCCATCTAAAACTAAACATTCATTATCTTCTTCGGGCATTCTGCCATCAATTAAAGTAACATTGTTGATATTTTCAGTTATTCCATATATTTTAGTAGCATCGCCATCAATTACAGTTTCATAAGTATAGTTGGCATCAACAGCCTCGGCATTATTCAAATTTTTAAGAGCAGTTAAGTCATCTTCCGTTAAGCCCATGGTACTAACAATGCGATAGTCCATTAACTTAGTTTCATCATAATATTCATCCATAGTTCGAATCATATCGGATGATGTTTCTCTAACTCCGGCGAAAAATGCTGCTCCAATAGCAATAATTAAAATTAAAGTTATAAAACGACCTAAAGAATGTTTGATTTTTCGCAAAACATTTTTAAACATGAACATTACCAATCAATCTCCTCAACACTTTTAGGTTTTTTATGAATAATAATATCTTCAATTGTTCCGTTTTTAACACGGATAACTTTATCGGCAATTTGTGCAATTATAGCATTGTGCGTAATAATAATTGTTGTTGTTTTAGTTTTGTGACAAGTGTCTTGTAATAATTTAATAATCATTTTGCCGGTTTTACTATCTAGGGCTCCAGTTGGTTCATCACAAAGCAAAAGCTTTGGATTTTTGGCTAAGGCTCTCGCAATTGATACTCTTTGTTGTTCACCACCAGAAAGTTGGGCAGGAAAATGATCCATTCTATCTTTCAAACCTACACTAGCTAAAGTTTCTTTGCTATCTTTGGGATTTTTACAAATTTGATTAGCCAGCGAAACATTTTCTAAAGCAGTTAGATTACCAACTAAATTATAAAATTGAAAAACAAAACCAATATCATACCTCCGATATTTAGTTAGTTCTTTACGATTAAATTTAGAAATATCGGTTCCATCAATAATGATTTCTCCACTAGATGGCGAATCCATACCTCCGAGAATGTTTAAAATAGTTGTTTTACCGGCGCCGCTAGGGCCAAGAACTACAACCAGTTCACCTTCATCAATAGAAAACGAAACATTATCTAATGCTTTAATTGTTACTTCTCCCATTTGATATATTTTGGTTAAATTCTTTACTTCGATAAATGCCATAAGCATCCCTCAATTCTTTTCTTTACAATATTATTATAACTTAAAATTATTGTAAAATAAATAATTTATTAGTGAAAACTTTGTGATATAATAGGATTATGTATAAAAAAGTTTATGTTGAAATCACTAATATTTGTAATTTAAAATGTTCTTTTTGTATTCATAATAAAAGAGAATCTAGTTTTATGAGTAAAGATAATTTTCAAGTTATTTTAGAAAAGTTAAAACCATACACAAAATATTTATATTTGCATGTAATGGGAGAACCACTAATGCACCCATATATTAATGAGTTTATTAATCTTGCGAGTCAATATTATTTTGTTAATATTACTACTAATGGTTATTTAATTAATAAAATAAGTAATAATAAAAATATTCGTCAATTAAATATTTCATTACATAGTTTTGATGCTAAATATAATAAAACCTTAAATGAATACTTAAGTGATATATTAGAAACAACTAATATTTTAAAAGAGTATACTTACATCAATTATCGGATTTGGGTAAATAATCCTTACAGGGAAGATATTATAAAAATACTTGAAGATTATTATAATACAACTATTAATGGACACACAAAACTTGCAAAAAATACTTATATCGATTTTGATAGTGAATTTCTGTGGCCGGATTTTTCTAACAACTACTATAATGAAATAGGAACTTGTTATGCTTTAAAAGATCACATTGCTATATTAGTTGATGGAACAGTTGTACCTTGTTGCCTAGATAGCAAAGGTATTATTAATTTAGGTAGTATTTTTGAAAGTAATATAGATGATATAATAAATAGTATGAGATATCAAGAAATGTTAGTTAATTTTAAGAATCATAAACGGTGTGAAGAGTTATGTAAACATTGTAATTTTTTGAATCGCTAGTTTATGGTATAATATTTAGGGAGGTATTTATGGATTATAAAGAAAATATGTTAAATCATAATAAAATATTAAGTAAATATGCATGCCCAGATAGTGATGCCATATATTTACATGAAAACAAAGATGATTTTCGTACACCTTTTTTTAGAGATATAGATAGAATAATTTATACTCTCGCTTTTGTGAGATATTCTGATAAAACTCAAGTGTTTTCTTTTAAAGAAAATGATCACTTAACTAAAAGAATGATTCATATTCAGTATGTTTCTAAAATTGCTAGAACTATTGGCAGAGCCCTTGGTTTAAATGAAGACTTAATTGAGGCTGCAGCATTAGGCCATGACCTTGGTCATACCCCTTTTGGTCATGTGGGTGAAGCAATATTAAATGAAATAAGTGTAGAAAATAATGAAGGTTATTTTAATCATAATGTCCATAGTGTAAGATTACTTATGTATATTGAAAACTATGGCAAGGGTCTAAATATAACGCTCCAAACGCTTGATGCAATAATGTGTCATAATGGGGAATTTGCTAGCCAAATGTATGAGGTTAAGAAAAAGAGTAAAGAAGAATTTTTGAAGGAATATGAATCATGTTATAAAGATAGAAATGCTATAAAGAAGCTTCGCCCTATGACACTTGAAGGGTCTGTTGTTAGAATTAGTGATTTAATTGCTTATTTAGGCAGAGATATTGAAGATGCTAAAAGAATGGGATTAATTGATTTTTCCGATATTCCTTTAAGTATTAAAGAAAATTTAGGTACAAGCAATAGAGAAATAGTAAATACAATAGTAATGGATATAATAAATAATAGTATAGGTAAAGATTATATTAAATTAAGTGATAATGTATTTAAATCAATTGTAGAATTAAAGAAATTTAATTATGAAAATATTTATTATAAAGCTTATACCAATGAGGAAAAAGACAAATTAAAATTAATGCTAAATACTTTATTTAATAAATATATGGCGGATTTAGAAAATAATAATACTGATTCTAATATAATTAAATCTTATTTAGCGAATATGAGTGATGAATATAAAAAAATTAATAGTAATGCCCGAATTGTAATTGATTATATCGCCGGCATGACAGATGATTACACCTTAAGAGAGTATAATAATTATTTAAATTTGGCACATACTAAATTTGAGTAGGTGATTTAATGGTTTATAAAACTTATAAGTGTAATTCTTATAATATCCATACAATTAAAACTGATAGATTTAAAACAGTACATATGGAAATAATATTTCGTAAAAATATTGTCAAAGAAGAATTAGTTAATTATGCTTTTTTAGTAGATATGTTAATGGAATCAAGTAAGAATTATCAAAAAAGAAAAGATGTAATTATAAAACTTGAAGAATTATATAAATTAGTAGTTTATGGTACTACTGTTAAGACTGGAAGCATTTTAAGTTCCAATTTCATGGCGGATTTTATTGATCCCAAATTTATTGATGATGATACTTACCTAGAAAATGTTATTAAATTTATTTTTGAAATGATGGCAAGTCCTAATGCTACTAATGAAGAATTTGATTTAAAAGAATTTAATTTTGTTAAAGAAAGATTAAAAAGAGAAATAAAAAGTATTGATGAAAATCCTTTTAAATCAAGCATGAGAAAAGCTATTGAAGCAATGGATGCGATGAGTGTTACTGCTTATCCTTTAATGGGGTCAGTAGAAGAGTTAGAGGGTATCACTCCGGGGAGTTTATATAAATATTATAAAAAATTATTTAAAGATAATACTTGTGATATATTTATTATCGGTGATGTTGATTGTGATAATATAGTTTCATTAATTCAAAAATATTTTAAACATCGCTATATAAATTCAAATAAACTAGTTTTAAGAGTAGATAATAAATTTAAGAAAAAGGTAACTACTAAAGAAGATGTAAGTGAAAACTTACAAGCGAATTTAGTAATGATTTATAATATTGGAGAGCTGCCAGAGGTAGAGAGACATGTAACAATGCAAGTATTTAATTATATTTTTGGTAGTGGTGGGTTAACTAGCAAATTATATAAAAGAATAAGAGAAGAAAATAGTTTATGTTATAACATAAGTACTCTTTATTTAAAATATGATGAGTTACTAGCTATTCATATATCACTTGATACTGCTAATGTTAAAAGAGCGGTATCTATGGTTAAGAAATGTTTAAAAGAAATGCAAACTGGGGATTTTTTAGATAGTGATTTAGAAGACGCTAAAAAAAGTATTAGTTTAGCTTTAGATTTAACAAGTGATAATAATTCATCTTTACTTAATAATTATGTTTTTCATGAATTTGATAATTTGCCACTAATAGATGAGAGAAAGAAAAGTTTAGCCAAATTAACTAAAGAAGATGTGGTAAATGTTTCTAAAAAGTTAAAATTAAATACCATATATGTGCTTAAAGGAAAGGAAAATATCGAATGAAAGAAATAATTTTAGAGGGTTTAAATGAGCGTATTTATGAACATACAACTAAAAGTGGTTTAAAAGTATATATGTGGGTAAATGAGAGAGTTACATCAACATTTATGTCTTTATCAGTTAAATATGGTTCAATTCATACTAAATTTAAAGTTGGTAAAAAGATTTTTGAAGTACCCAATGGTGTAGCCCATTTTTTAGAACATATTAAATTTAATATGGACGCTAGTACTGTTGCTCATGATGAATTTTATAAATTAGGGGCAGATTCTAATGCTTTTACAACATTTGAATATACCAGTTATATCGTTTATGCTACAAAAAATCTAGATAAAGTTCTAAATTTATTACTTGATTATGTGTATAATCCATATTTCACTAAAAAAATGATTACTAAAGAAAAAGGTATAATAATTGAAGAAGCTAATATGACTGAAGATGATCCTTATTCTGTAATATTTTTTGATAACTTAAAAAGTGTTTTACAAAAAAGTAATTTTAGAGAGGTAATTACTGGTACTAAAGAAGATATAAAAGAAATAAACATTAATGATATATTAAATGTTTATAATAATTTTTATCATCCTAAAAATATGTTTTTAACTATTACAGGTAATATTAATCCTTATGAAATGGTTAGAATTATTGATGATAATATGGATAAAAAAACATTTAAAAAATATAGTGAACCTACCATTATAACAGAATCAGAACCTAAAAAAGTAACAATTGAATATCAAGAAATAAGAGTAGGGATAAACGATCCACAGATTAAATATAGTTTAAAGATTCCTATTAATAAATTTAAAGATATTGATTTAGGTGATTTAAAAATGGCAATTAATTTAATTATGAATATCAATTTTGGAGCAACTAGTGATTTTCGTGAAGAATTAATTAGTAAAGGCTTAATTACTAGTACAAGTTATTATGTTGATAAATATGATGAATATATGGTAGTTACTATTAATGCTAATACCAATTATCCAAAAGAAGTTATCAATAAAATAAAAGAAAAATTAGATGATTTAAATGTTAATGAAAAAGATTTAACAAGAAAGAAAAATGCTACTATTGCTACAATGATTTTAGATTATGAAGATATTGAAAATGTTAATATGAAGATTCAAAATGATATAATTAATAATGGTAAAATAATTACTGATTTAAAGGCACGAGTTAGTAATTTAGATAGGGAAACTTTAGAGGGTGTAATGAGACATATTAATAATGATAATGTAGCAGTTAATGTGTTTTTGCCAAAAGAAAACCAAGAAGGTTAATTCTTGGTTTTTATCTGTTGTAAAATTCAACGATTAATTGTTCATTGATTTCTGAATTAAGTTCACTTCTTTCAGGAACTCTTACATACTTGCCTGATAATTTTTTCTTATCCATTTCTAAGTAAGCAGGAACTGTAGCATTTTGTTCAATTGCATCAATTATAGCAGGATGGTTTAAAGAATTTTCTTTAACAGAAATGATATCTCCAACTTTTGTAGTGTATGAAGGGATATCTACTTTTTTACCATTTACTAAAATATGACCATGATTAACAATTTGTCTAGCACTTCTTCTTGTTCTTGCCATTCCTAGGCGATAAACCATATTATCAAGTCTTGATTCAAGTAAGATTAATAAATTTTCCCCAGCTTTACCTTTCATCTTAGAAGCTTTATCAAAAGTCTTTCTAAATTGTTTTTCGTTTAAGCCATAAAGGATTCTTACTTTTTGTTTTTCTTGCATTTGAATACCATATTCACTTAATTTACGACGATGGTCTTTACCATGTTGTCCTGGTGCATAAGGTCTTCTAGCTAAATCTTTACCATTTTCAAGTGTTGAAAAACCTAATCTTCTTGACTTTTTATTAGCTGGTCCAGTATATCTTGCCATAACTACTCCTTTCTAATATATTTTTTGCAAAAGTATTTATGGATTGTACCAATATTATAGGGAGTTTAAATTAATTTTTCTAGGGCAGTCCTAGATACTTTATTCCAAACGGTTTAAACACATTATAATTTAGTACAACACTGCCTAAATAAACTTGCGAATATATTATATAATAAATATATGTTTAATGTCAAACATTTTCCGTAATTAATGCGGTAAAAAGTTATAAAAAGATTTGATTTTTTACAATATTCATAATATAATATTAAACAAAAACATAATTTTAAATTTATTGTATATAGAAAGGATGAAAAATGAATAATAATTTAATCGACAATTTATTAGAAAAAAGTCAAGAAGCTTTTTTGGTTAGTATTGAACTTTTTAACAAACCTACAATTAACTATCGAGCTGAAGGTTTTACATATTTTATTTGTAATGCATGAGAATTATTATTAAAAGCATATATGATAAAAACTAAAGGTAATAGTTCTATTTATTATCCAAATAAGGAAAACAGAACTTTATCATTATCTGAATGTGTAAAAAAGGTGTTTACTAATGAAAACGATCCGGTACGAAAAAATTTGGAAATAATTATTGAATTAAGAAATACTTCTACTCATTTTATAATAAAAGAGATGGAACAATTGTTTACAGCTTTTTTTCAGTCATGTGTACTTAATTATTCACAAAAATTATTATCCTTTTTTAATATAGACATAACGAATAAAATAAATGGCTCTTTTATGACATTAATCACAAATGTACTTGATTTTAAAGAAACTGATTTATTGGGAAAATATGGTAAAAATATAGTTGACAAATATTTAAAGATGAAAAAAGAATCCGAATTAATTTTAGAGGGAAATAGAAATGAAAAATTGGCAATTGATATCAATATTAATGCAAAAATAGTAAAAGACGAAGAAAAAGCAGAATTTACCTTTAGAATTGCTAAAGACGGAGAAAATCCAATTGTTTTAATAAAAGAGCCTAAGGATATAAATATTCAATATCCTTTTAATCAGAATAAAGCTATAAGTAAAATTAATGATTTATTAAAGAAAAGAGGTATTTCTATTAAATTAAATGCATATCAATATCAACAATTATGTAAATATTATAAATTGTATGATAATTTAGAGTTCTGTTATCCAGTTTTGATAGATAAGAACCCTAGAAAATTATTTTCAATGAATACTGTTAATTTCATTGTTAGTAACATAGAGACTAATCCAAATATAATAAAAATTGCAATTTCTGAAAATAAAAAATGATTGACCCCAGGAGCAAGGGAATCCTAAAAATCACTAATGATTTCTACTCCCATTTGGGAACCCAGCTTGTTTCCTTCACAAGTCAATCAATGTAACTATAGTATACAACAAACTAATAAGTTTGTCAATTATAGTATATGTTTAGATTAGAATTTTATACTTATTCAACTGTAACTGATTTTGCTAAATTTCTTGGTTTATCAATATCGCAGTTATTATTTTTAGCAACTTTATAAGCTAGTAGTTGCAGTGGTATAATTGTCAGAATATTTTCAAGTATTGGATGAACCTCTGGTATTTTAATAAATTCATTATAGAATTTATCAACTGGTTCTATAAAACTTTCATAAATTACATAAGCTCCACGCGCCTTTACCTCTTTGATATTACTTATTGTTTTATCAACTAAACTTTTATTAGTAGCAATTGCAATAACAGGAGTATTTTCTTCAATTAAAGAAATTGTGCCATGTTTAAGTTCTCCCGCTTGGTAGGCAACACTATTAATATAAGATATTTCTTTTAGTTTTAATGAGCCTTCAAGGGAGTTAGCATAATCTAGGCCTCTGCCAATAAAGAAGATTTGTTTATTTTTATATATTTTATCAGCAATAGCATAATATGCTTGATAATTATTTATTTCCTCTTTAATTAATTTAGGCATTTTTTTAATATCTTTAAAAATATTTTCTAATTCATCCTTTTTAATTACTTTATTAATATATCCTAAATACATAGTTATTAAACTAAATACTGTCAGTTGTGATACATAAGCTTTAGTGGTGGCCACAGAAACCTCAATACCTGCTTTAGTATAAATGCAATAGTCTGATTCTCTAGCAACACTGCTACCAACAACATTTACTATTGCCAAAGTTTTAACGCCATCACTTTTGGCTTTTCTTAAGGCTGCAAGAGTATCAGCGGTTTCTCCAGATTGCGATACTAATATTACTAAAGTATCTTTGTCATAGAAATTTTTTTGATAACGATATTCACTAGCAACTTCAGTATATACGGGGATATTAGCATAATCTTCAATTAAGTGTTTAGCAATAACTCCGGTGTGATAAGCTGAACCACAAGCAACAATATCAATCTTTTTAAAATCTTTTAAGAAACCAAAATTCTTTTTTAGAGAATCTATGGTGCCATCAAAATAGGTATTAATTGTATTAGTAAATACTTTATCTTGTTCATTTATTTCTTTTAACATAAAGTGTTCATAACCATTTTTTTCAGCGGTGTTTTTTGAACCTGTAAATGTTAGTGTTTCTTTATTTACGATATTTAAATTGGCATCATAAATAGTTATGGTATCTTTAGTAATTTTAGCCATATCAGTATCATCTAATAACATGTATTTATTGGTATATTTAAGTATTGCTGGTACATCAGATGCTAAAAAGTTACCAGATTTGCTCTTAGCAATAATTAGGGGTGATGAATTTTTAAGAGCATAAATTGCATCATGATCATCACTGCAAATTATACCTAAAGCAAAAGATCCTTTTAATAATTTGGCTGCTTTATTAATAGTTGTTAATATATTTTTATTTTCTTTATAATAATAATCGAGTAAAGCTGCAATTACCTCGGTATCTGTATCACTTTTAAACTTATAACCGTTGTTTATTAAATCGTTTTTTAAACTAATATAGTTTTCAATGATTCCATTGTGGACAACTGCAAACTTACCAACAGAGTGGGGATGAGCATTAATTTTATTAGCCACTCCATGAGTTGCCCAACGCGTATGACCAATAGCAACATTAGTATTGGCATCAAAATCTAATTTTTCTTTTAAATTAATTAATTTGCCTTTTTCCTTAACAATATGTACTGTCTTATTTGAAATATAGGCAATACCCGCGGAATCATATCCGCGATATTCTAGTGACTCAAGGCCACTATAAACTATGGGTATAGCTTTAGATGTACCTATATACCCAACAATTCCACACATAAAATTTCCTCCATACAAAAAACATGTATATGATATATTTTTTGTTACAATTTTGATTTTGTTTTTTTTAATATATCTAACGACTATACTAACCGTAACTACATCCGCCGAATATTTCGATAATAGTTAACCTCGTCACCCAAAGGCCTGGCGCTAAACAAAATAATATTACCTCCATTTATTATTTTGTTTTTACATTAATATTATATTACATAAAAATATGTTTTGTCAAAATTGCAAAATTTATCAACTTATAATATAATTATGATGGAGGTAAAAAATGAAAAAGAAAAAAGAAAAAGTTGAAGCAACTTTAGAAGAAAAAACAATAGATGTGCAAGCAGAAGTAAAAATTAGTAATAATGATGATATAAGTAAAACTTTAATTCTAGCTTTAATTGGTTTAGTGTTATTACTTCTTCCTAGTACTTTAAATAATATTATTGGCTTTGTTGTTGGAGGTTGTCTTTTAATATTTGGTATTATTGGCATAATCAAATATATTAGAATTAAAGAATATAAATTTACTTCAAGTTTAGTATCAGGTATTTTATATAGTGCCTTAGGTATTATTGTTATTATTAATCCTTCATCAGTTATAAGTTTAGTTACTATTTGCCTAGGATTATATTTGGTAATTAATGGAATTTTAAAAACAGTGTTTAGTTTTAATTTAAAAAAGATTACAACTAGATGGGGTGGAGCTTTAGTTATGGGTATTTTAACCATAATTTTAGGACTTTTACTTGTTATTAATCCATTTGGTAGTGCAGTAGCTATTACTAAACTTGCGGGAGCCTTTTTAGTAGTTGTTGCGATATTTGATTTAGTTGATAGATATATAATTATGAAGTAAATACTTGTAATAATTGAAGTTTTTAGTTATAATTAGATAGTAAATATAGGAGTGGGTTATGCGCAAGATAATTGCTAGTTTAGATATTGGTAGTCATACAATAAAACTTGTAGTTGGAGAAATAGTTAAAAACAAACTAAATATTTTGGCATGTGTTGATACTCCAGCAAGAGGCATTAAAAAAGGTTTTATAGTTAACCCTGAAAGTGCAATTGAAGCTTTAGAAGATGTATTTAAAAAGGGTGAAGAACAAATAGGGTTACCAATAAAAAAAGTAATTGTTAGTGTGCCCTCTAATGGAATTGATTGTTTCTTAAGTGAAGGTTATACTTCCGTTACTAATCCTGAAAAAGTTATAACTAGCAATGATTTAATTAGAAGCTTGCAAGCTGCCGTTTATAACAAGGTTTTGGATAATCAAGAATTAGTAACGATACTTCCTACCAAATTTTTGGTAAATGATACAGTAGTAACTGACTTACCAGTTGGCATGAAAGCCGAAAAATTAAAGGTTAAAGCGGTAGTTGTAACAGTCCCCAAGAAAAATGTTACTCCAATAATTAGGTGTTTAGAGAAAATTGGTGTTAGTGTTGTAGATGTTACCATTGGAGCATTGGGTGATTACTATGAATTTAAAGATAATAAAAATAGTAGTGAAGTTGGGGCAGTAATTAATATTGGGGCTAGTAAAACAACCGTTTCGATATTTAATAAAGGTATTATTACTGCAAGTGAGATTATTGATATCGGGGGAGATAATATTGATTATGATCTCGGTTATGTTTATAAGATAAATAGAAAAGATTCACTTTATATTAAAGAAAATATTGCTCTTGCTGATAAAAATATGGCTCAGGCTAGTGAATCAGTGATTGTTGAAGATAAAAATGGCGATAAAATTAAAATAAATCAGTATAGTGCTAGTGAAATTGTTATGAGTAGATTAGAAGAAATATTAAATTTAGCAAAAAAACAAATAAATCTCTTAACAAAAAAGCAAATTAGTTATATAATTATAACAGGGGGAGTTACAGAAACTACAGAATTTAAAGATATAGTAAATTATATTTTTAAAGATGCTACTGTAGGTAATGTTTTAGAAATTGGTGCAAGATGCAATAAATATGCAACTAGTGTAGGCTTAATTAAATACTATGATAGTAGATTAAGACTAAGAAATAGGGATTTTTCAATATTTAATATCGAAGAACAAGAAGAATTAAGTGGAATACATAAAAAAGTAAATATAAATGATAATTCTATATTAGGAAAATTATTTGGTTACTTTTTTGATAATTAGAAGAGGAGTTTAGTTTATGAATGGATTACAGATGGATCAAATAGCTAAAATTAAAGTAGTAGGTGTTGGTGGTGGTGGATGTAACGCCGTAAACCGCATGATTGAAGAAGGAGTAAAAAGCGTCGAATTTTATGTAGTAAATACCGATTTACAAGTTCTAAATAGTTCACTTTGCCAAAATAAAATTCAAATTGGTAAAAACATTACTGGAGGAAGAGGAGCTGGAGCTAATCCTGAGGTTGGTAGAGCTGCTGCCCTAGAAAGTAAAAACGAACTTGAAGATGCATTGCAAGGAGCTGATATGGTCTTCGTTGCTTGTGGTCTTGGTGGTGGTACAGGTACTGGTGCTGCTCCAATTATCGCCGAAATTGCGCAAGAACTTGGAGCTTTAACTGTAGGTATTGTTACTAAACCATTTAGATTTGAAGGAAAAAGAAGAATGGAAAACGCTTTAGTGGGCCTTGAAGAACTAAGAGGTCATGTTGACTCACTAATCATTATCCCTAATGATAAACTTCGAGATATCATTGATAAAACTACTAGCTTTGATGATGCGTTTAAAGAAGTTGATAATGTGCTTCACCGTGGGGTACAATCAATATCAGACTTAATTGCTGTTACTGGAGTTATTAACCTAGACTTTGCAGATGTTAAGACAGTTATGGAAAAAAGTGGTACAGCAATCATTGGTATTGGTTGTAATGCTGGTGAAAATAGAGCTATCGAAGCGGCTCGTCAAGCAGTTGCCAATAGCTTACTGGAAGCAACCATTGAAGGGGCAACAAATGCAATTGTCAATGTAACTGGTGGTAAAAATCTTACTTTATTTGAAATTGAAGATGCTGTTGAAACGGTTAGAGAAGCAGCAAACTCTGATATTAATATCATCTTCGGGGCTATCAAAAATGAAAATTTAACTGATGAGGTTATTGTTACAGTTATTGCTACGGGATTTGATGAACAAACTGGTGAAGAAGCATTATTCTCAGATGATATTCCTAAAAGAAGACCTAAACAACAAGAAATGGATGATGAATACGAAATTCCACCATTCTTAAGAAGCGATAATTATTAAAAACAATTAAGGTGCGCAGAGGCGCACCTTTTATATTTACATATCATATTCTTAGCAAATTGTTTTGCTATTTTTTTTAAAAAAAACCAGTATTTATGGATATATTTAGGATGTTCAATTGTCTAATTTAGCTATTCCTCTTTTATGAGAATAGTTTGTAGAAAAAAACAAAATTTTTCCAATTTTAAAAATTAAAGCCTATTTGTTTGTTTTTTTCCAAAATTTTATAATTTTTTTTGTTAAAACGGCTTTAATTTTTAAAATTGCTAATTTGCATTATATTTTTATATGTGCTAGTATAGAAAAATCACAACAATTTTATGAAAGATGGTGGAATTATGAATTATTATAGCGAAATTAAAAATGAATTAATAAATAATGAAATAACTAAAAAAGTAAAAGATTATAGTAAGAACAAAAGTGATTTAACTACTTATTATAATGTTGGAAAATTATTAAGTGAAGCTGGTAAGCATTATAGTGATGGGATAATTAATGAATACTCTAAAAGATTAACTAATGAATTAGGTAAAGGATATAGCAAAAGAAATTTATGGTTAATGTTACGACTTTTTAAATTGCGAGAAAAAATGCAGACAGTGTCTGCACTATTATCTTGGAGTCATTATGTTGAATTGCTATCAATTGATAATATAGATGAAATTAATTATTACATAATGATTACAGAACAACAAAATCTTTCAGTTAGACAATTAAGAGAAAAAATAAAAAATAAAGAATATGAAAGATTAGATGATACTACTAAAGATAAATTAACAAATAATACTACTCCAGTAGTAACAGATTTTATTAAAAATCCAATTGCTATTAAAAATAATACTAGCAAAGAAATAATTTCAGAAAAAATATTACAAAAAGTTATACTTGAGAATATTCCTAGCTTTTTAGATGAATTGGGTACTGGTTTTACTTTTATAAGAAATGAATACAAAATTAAAATAGGTAATAAATATAACTATATAGATTTACTTTTATATAATATTGAATTCAATTGTTATGTTGTTGTTGAACTAAAAGTAACTGAATTTAAAAAAGAACATATTGGTCAAATAGAAATATATATGAACTATATTGATAAAACCCTAAGAAAAATAAATCAAGATAAAACAATTGGAATTATCATATGTAAGAAAGATAATAAGTTTATAATGGAATATTGCAGTGATGATAGAATACTTGCTAGAGAATATATAGAAATATAAAGGAGGGATTATGAATTATTATAGTGAAATAAAAAATGAATTAATAAATAATGAAATAACTAAAAAAGTAAAAGATTATAGTAAGAACAAAAGTGATTTAACTACTTATTATAATGTTGGAAAATTATTAAGTGAAGCTGGTAAACATTATGGTGAAGGTATTATTAAAGACTATTCTAAGAAATTAACTAAAGAACTTGGAAGAGGATATTCTAACACTAGACTTAAATATATGAGACAATTTTATTTATTTGCTTCAAAAAGTCCGTCAGTGACGGACCTTTTAAGTTATACTCATTATTGTGAATTAATTTGGTTTGAAGATGTTAATAAAATTAATTACTATATAAAAATTTGTATTGAACAAAATTTGTCGGTTAGACAATTAAGAGAAAAAATAAAAAATAAAGAATATGAAAGATTAGATGATACTACTAAAGATAAATTGATAAATAATACTATTCCAGTGGTAACAGATTTTATTAAAAATCCTATTGCCATTAAAAATACTACTAATAAAGAGATAATTTCTGAAAAAGTACTACAAAGAATTATTCTTGAAGATTTAGATAATTTTTTAAAAGAATTAGGTAATTCATTTTGTTACATTGCTAATGAGTACAAAATTAAAATAGGTAATAGATATAACTATTTTGCTAAAGAATATTTAATAATTTAATGAAAGTAAATAAATTGTTATATTAATGCGGAAAAAGTTAATTGTCATTTCGTATTTAAATGTAATTTGGTCGATAATATCTACCAAATCAATCGGTTAATCAAAAAGATGTGGCAATGCCATACTTATCAACTATTATCTATATTTCTTTTGTAAAAAGTGCTGACAATGTTGTAGATTAATTGTACGTGATTATTCTTTTATCTTAAATCAACTATTGCCTATTATAGTGGTGCTGGATCAATTAATTTACCCTATAAAATAGTTTAAAATATTAACATCTTCGACATAAAGCAACAAGTTTTGTTGCTTTTTTGATGTATACTTATTAAGTGATTAATCATGAAAATATATTTAGATTTAGTTTTTTTACTTAATTTTAGCTATGATTTATTGTTACTTATGACGGTGGATATAACACTGAAAAGACATGTGAAATTTAGAAAATTATTTATTGCAGCTTTACTTGGAGCTGTATCTCTAGTGATACTATTTATTCCTCTTAATGATATTGTATTATTTATATTTAAAATAATTATAAGTATATTAATGTTATTAATATCATTTGGATATAAAAGCCTTAAATATATGGCTGATAA
Source organism: uncultured Bacilli bacterium (assembly GCA_944372215.1). Lineage (GTDB taxonomy): Bacteria > Bacillota_I > Bacilli_A > RF39 > UBA660 > Onthocola_B. The sequence goes on from CALVYL010000004.1 coordinate 19,242, forward strand.
TTTTACCTATTTATATATGACGAGTGTGATTCTTGGTGGTTTTTTATATTTTTTAAGTTTAGAATTTAGTTATAAAAATGAAGGATTAATATTTTATTTTGATGGTTTTAGTATTAATTATATTGTATTATTAATTATTGCTCCGATTATACTTTATTTATATATTAAAGAACAAAAAAGATATAAAAGTACATTAAAGTACAATGTGAATGTTAGTATTTGTTTTAAAAATGGGAAAATTTTAGATTGTAATGGATTTTTAGATACCGGAAATAAGCTTAGAGATCCCATAACTCGTAAATATGTCATATTATTATCTAAAAAGTTATTAGTGCCATACATTAATAATAAAAGTCCTATATATGTACCCTATAAAGTTGTAGGATATAGTGGAATAGTAGAGTGTTTTAGTATTAGATATTTAAAAATAAATAATTGTATACTCGAAAATTATTTAGTAGGAATAATTCCTGAAGGAATGAATAAAATTAGTATGAATTGTCTACTTAATTATAAAATAATGGAGGATATATGTTTAGAAAATTAATTGAAAAAATAATAGCTAAGTATAATGATGTCTTATTTGTTGGAGCAACTGATAAGTTGCCACCACCATTAGATCGAGATAAGGAATTGGAGTATTTAATTAAAGCCAGGCAAGGTGATATGGAAGCAAGGAATAAATTAATTGAACATAATTTAAGGTTAGTAGTGTTTTTAGCTAAAAAATATGAAAATACCACTTATGATATTGAAGATTTAGTCAGTATTGGTTCAATTGGCTTAATTAAAGGAATTAATACTTATAAAATTGATAAAAATATAAAGTTAGCTACTTATGCTTCTAGGTGTATTAGTAATGAAATATTAATGTTTTTAAGAAAAAATAAGAGAAAGAGAAGTGAAGTTTCCTTAGAAGATGCATTGAACTTTGATAGTGAAGGTAATGAGTTACATTTAGAAGATATATTAGGTACAGATATTGATTTAGTACCCAATGAATATGAGAAAAAAGTAGATAAAGAATTTTTGAGTAAAGAAATAGAAAATTTGCCGGATAGAGATAAAGAAATAATGACTTTAAGATATGGTCTCAATAATACTTTGGAATATACACAAAAGGAGGTCGCAGAAATGTTAGGAATTTCCCAAAGTTATATTTCCAGAATTGAAAAAAAAGTAGTAAGGAAATTAAAGCAAATTATGCGTTAATCCTTGCTACTTAACATTTCATCAACAGATAAATTATATTTTTGACAAATGGTATATAAAAAATCAGTTTTAATAATAACTTTTCCTGTTTCGTAGGCGGACCAAGTTGATGAGGTAGTATTTAAATAGTTAAATAATTCTTTCTGTGGTAAGTCTCTATCTTTTCGAAATTTTTTAAGATTTTTACCAATTATCTTAGCATTAATTGTAATTTCTTCATAGTGCTTATCTTCATTACTTAAGCCCATAATGTAATCAAAGGAAACATTAAAACATCGGCATATGACATTTAATCTTACTAGAGGAATTGTATCTCTACCTGTTTCCCAACCGGTATAGGTGGAACGATTTACTTTAAGGATGTTAGCAACATCTTCCTGAGTCATTTCTTTTTCTTCACGAATATCTCTTAATCTTTTTATTTTCATATTTATCACTAATGTTATTTTCTCATTAATCATATTATTTCCACAAAATTGTGGGAAAATACGAGAAAATATGCTATTATTAAAAGGGAGGCAAAAATGATTATAGTAACCAATGGCTTAGATATAATAAAAATAGAATCTAAATATCTTCAGAAAATTGAAGATGGCTTTCTAATTAAACCAGAATTTGATTATTGGATGATTAATTTAATAATTGTTATAGAAAATAAAAAGATTACTAAAATAATTAAAACTTTACCATATGGCGAAAGAATTTTAGATAGTTTTAATAATTTAAATAAAAAAAGTGATGAAATACTGCTTTCTGCCGACGAATTTAATAAATTTAAAAAATTATATGAAAACATGCGAAATAAGATTGATTTAAGGAAAAAAATAGTAATTGAAGCTGTAGCTCAAATATTGTCCTACCAGTATTATCAAGCTAAATGTTTAGAAGATAATCCTGATATATTAATGGATGAATTATTTGAATATGAAACACCAGTTGTCTATAATTCTAAAGAATATCGTGAAGAAATATTTAAAAGAGCTAATGAATTGTTGGTAAAATATTATTTATAATTGTATAAAAATGATTCCTTTCAAACAAAATATTTTTGAAAGGAATTTTTTATGGCAAGATATAAAGTAGATATAACAGGATTAAATACTAGTGAAATTAAGGTGCTTACAAATGAAGAAATGACTAACTTATTTGTAAGACTTAAAGATGGCGATATTGATGCTAAAACCGAACTTATTAATGGAAATTTAAAATTAGTGTTAAGTATATTAAAAAAATTTAATCGTAGTGATATTAACATGGATGACTTGTTTCAAGTTGGGGTTATAGGGTTAATTAAAGCAATTGACAATTTTGATTTATCTTATGGCCTTAAATTAAGCACCTATGCGGTACCTCTGATTGTGGGAGAAATCAAGCGTTACATTCGTGATAATACCCAAATGCGAGTTAGTCGCAGCATTAAAGATTTAGCGTATCAAATAATTAAGTTTAAAGATGATTATATTAAAGAACACGGTATAGAACCCCCATCAGCTTTAATTGCGAGTCAGTTAGGAATTGAAGAATATAAAATTGCCTTTGCTCTTGATGCTCTAAGAGAACCAACTAGCATATTTGAACCCATTTATAATGATGGGGGAGATACAATTTATTTATTTGATCAAATTGCTGATACTAAAGATAAAAACAGTGACAAAGATTTATTGATATCTTTAAGAAGAGCCTTACTTAAGTTGAAAAAACGGGAAAAAGATATATTATTAGAGCGCTTTATTGTTGGTAAAACCCAGATGGAAATTGCTCAAAACTTAGGAATTAGTCAAGCTCAAGTATCAAGGTTAGAAAAAAGCGCTTTGCTCAATTTAAAAAAACAGATTAAATAACATATAATTAAATGGTGGTTGTATGTATTTAAGTGAATTACAAAATAAAGATATAATTAGTATTAAAAGTGGCCTTAATTTAGGGAGAATTGTTGATGTAGAAATAAATAGTGATGGTCATATTTTAGGTTTTGTTGCTGAAGAAAAAAAGTTTTTTCGCAAAGTTTTAAAAAATAGTGAAATGAATTTTAATTTTAAAGATATTGTAAAAATTGGTGAAGATGTTATACTAGTAAATAAATGAAAAATATGATATAGTAGAGTCATGAAAAAGAAAAGTTTAATTATAGCTACAATTATTATTGTGATTGATCAATTAATTAAAATATTAATCGACAATTTACTTTCTACTAGTATTGTTATTATTCCCAATTTTTTTAGTTTGCAAAAAGTTTATAATACAGGAGCCGCTTGGTCTATATTAAGTAATGGTACAAGTATTTTAATAATTATAGCTATTATTGCATTTTTATTATTGTTAAAATATCAAAATAAATTTAAAATAAATTTTAGAAATACTTTAGCTTTCGGGTTAATTTATGGAGGCTTAATTGGTAATTTAATCGATAGAATAGTATATGGACATGTGATAGATTATTTAAGATTTGTACTATTTAATTATGATTTTCCCATATTTAATTTAGCGGATAGTGCTATAGTCATAGGATTTATTTTACTAATTTTGGCCATAATTAAAGGAGAAGAAAATGAAAATAGTAGTAAATGAAGATGAAAAGGTAAGAATAGATAAATATTTAGCCAGTGTAACAGATTATAGTAGGGAAACTATTACGAAGATGTTAAACAATGATTATATTTTAGTAAATGGTAAAAAAGTTAAAGGTAGTTATAAACCATTATCAGGAGATACTATAGAAATTAAAGATGGCTTTGTTCAAGATACTAATGTATCTGCAACAAAAATGCCTTTAAATATAGTTTATGAAGATGAATATTTAATGGTTATTAATAAACCTAGCGGTTTGGTAGTTCATCCTGGAAATGGCAATAAAAATAATAGCTTAGTAAATGGTTTAATGTATTATACTAAACATCTTAGTGATATTGGTGATGCCGAAAGACCAGGTATTGTTCATAGGCTGGATAAAGATACCTCAGGTTTAATGTTGATTGCTAAAGAGAATAAAACTCATGAAATACTTGCCGAAGAATTTAAAAAACACAATATTCATAGAGAATATATAGCTTTAGTTGATGGCCTAATTGAGGTTTCCAAAGGAACAATTGATGCTCCAATTAAAAGGAGTAAAGATAACTTTCAGGTAATGACGGTTGCTGCCGGGGGCAAAAAAGCTATTACCCATTTTACAGTTATTAAAAGATATAAGCATAATACTTTAATAAGATTATTATTAGAAACGGGAAGAACCCATCAAATCAGGGTTCATATGGCCTATATTGGTTATCCTATTCATAATGATCCGGTCTATAACCAAAAAGAAAGTACCCCATTTGGCCAATTTTTACATTCTGAATATTTAAAATTTATTCATCCTATCACCAAGAAAGAACTTGAATTCAGGTGCCCTTTGCCGGAGGAATTTCAAGATTATCTAAATACCTTGGAGGAACAAAATTAAAGTGTAGACAAAAAAGTAAGATACTATTAAAAGATAAGGTACAGATAATATTTGATAAAATCCTAAAATATTTTTAAATTCTTTAATTAAAAGGCCTGCAAATATTAAAAGAATTAGAGAGAAAACCAAAGCAAATAAGTAATTGTGATAATAGCCAAAAAATAGAGCTGTGGTAATATTTAATATATAATTAGTAAGGAGTAAGAAAATAATATTTTCATTTAATAGATAATAATTGATAATTTTAAGGATAGGAAATAAGAGACAAATTAATGCAATAATGTAAAGAATATAGAAAAACAAAATTATCACCTCTTTACTAAATATATGATTTATTGTAAAATAAAATGCGAGGAGTGATTTTATGCCTTCGATAATAATAAGAAAAAATGAACAAATTATGATGAGCTTAGTCCATTATTTTGTAACTAAAGAAAATTATTCTCCGATAAATGTTCAAGGAGTAAAAGATGAAATTTGGTTAGAAAATTTAGATGGACCATATCGAGTTATTAGAATAAATTGTAATTCAATTATCAATGAAGAACAATATAAATTTGATTTATTTAAAGTACAACATATAATAAAACAAATAAAGAAAAAAACTTTATCTTGGAAAATGAATGCTTTAAATATATGTTTAGATTTGGACAAAAAAGTTGAACCAAGACTATATAATCATATAGAAACAATCAACATAAATTCTATTAATGATATTAAGAAAAATAAAGAGTTAAAGGAAATATTTCCTGATATTGAAAATAATTTAATAGATACTAAAGATGGTTTAGATTTAATTATTAATGTTACTCATGATATTAATGAAAAAACTTATAAAGATAACAAATTATTTGAAAAGGTATTTTCACCTAAAAGAATTATTATGACCAAGTTAATTATATTATTATGTGTAATAATGTATATTGTCTCCGGAGTAATAAATGTTAGTGGGGGATTTTTAAGTATTAGTCCGACAACTTTAGTATATCTCGGTGGTAATATTATCGGTGGCGTTCAAAATCTCGAATTATGGCGCCTTATAACAGCAGCGTTTTTACATGTTAATATAATGCATTTGTTAGTTAATATGTATTCACTAATTATTATAGGTTCGCAAGTTGAAACCTTTATTGGTAGATTTAAGTTTGTGTTTATCTATATAATTAGTGCAATAGTAGGTAATTTATTGTCTTTAGTTTTTAGTGGGACAAATGTCGTATCTGTTGGTGCTAGTGGAGCAATATTTGGTTTAATGGGAGCTTTACTTTATTTTGGTTATCATTATCGTTTATATTTAAGTGAAGCTATCAAAAATCAAATTATTCCTGTAATTGTTCTTAATTTATTATTAGGATTTTTAGTTAGTGGTATTGATAATGCCGCTCATATTGGTGGTCTAATCGGTGGTTATTTAGCATCTATGGCTATAGGAATAGAAAACAAGAGTAAAGTAAGAGATAAAACTAATGGCTGGATAGTGTTAATATTGCTTATCGTATTTTTGAGTTACATAGTATTTTTTGTTAAATAAAAAATGAACTTTTGATAAAGTTCATTTTTTTCTAAATGTTTCGATATAAACCTATAGCTTTACCTAATATAGTAATATTATCAAAAATCAAAGGAGCTATTGTATCATTTTCCGGTTGTAATCTAATATGATCTTTTTCTTTATAAAATGTTTTTAAAGTTACCTCATCTTCATCAGTCATAGCAACAACAATATCGCCATTATTAGCATTATTTTGTCTTTTGACAATAACATAATCATTATCATAAATGCCTTTGTTAATCATTGATGTGCCACTGACATGTAAAACAAAGCAATCACCATTTTTAGGAATTAACGCTTGTGGTAAATCAAAAAATTCATCTGGTTGTTCGATAGCTGTAATAGGATTACCAGCAGTAATTTTTCCCAGTAAAGGAACTTTGACTACATCTTCATTTTTTTCTATATATTCATTGTCAACTAGTAATTCAATGGTTCTGAATTTATTGTTTGCCGTTTTTAAATATCCTTTGTTTTCTAAATTTTTAACATGTACAAATACAGTAGCAGGACTACTTAGACCAACACCAGCACAAATATCTCTTATTGCTGGTGGATAGCCGTGCTCCGCACTGTATTTTTTTATAAATGTTAATATTTCTTCTTGTCTTTTAGTTAATATTTCTTTCACTTTGTACCTCCAATATAATTTTACAATATATTATGTAAAATGTCAAACAAATGTTTATATTTTTAATTGACACGAACAAATTTTCGTGATAAATTATTTTTAGAAAAGAGGTAATTAAAATGTTAGAAATTTTAAAAAAGTATAGTGGAGTATTATTATTTTATTTAGTTATCATAGGAATTGTTTTATTTATTAATACAACTCCTAACCGAGTAAATAATCAAACAGATATCATAACTTATGCCATTAGTGAATAAGATTAGAGTAGAATAATTTCGGGGATTATAGTATAATTAAAGTGGAGTGAGAATCATGAAAAAGAAAGTTTTAATAACCTATGCTCCATATGGTTCTGGTCATAAATCGATGGCTCAAAATATTTATAATTATTTTGTTGAGAATAGTGATTATGAGATAAAAATATTAGATATTGCTAAATATTCTAATTTTCTTGGCAAATTTACAATTAAAGCTTTTGATTTAATTATCAAGAAAAGATTTCATAAAACTTTTAATTTTATTTATGATATTGCCAATAATAAAGTTGCTTGTTTAAATCAGATGAAAAATATGAAAAGGTTATTTGATAATGATAAACTACGCACTGAGATTGTTGAGTTTAACCCAGATATCGTAATATCAACTCACTTTGCTGGTTCTAATATTACATCTTATTATAATAAATTAGGTTTAACTCAAGCTAAAATTGTAACAGTGGTAACTGATTTTGTTACCCATAACTATTGGTATAAAGATCATCAAAATCAAGATGCTTTTATCGTTGCTAATGATATTGTTAAAAATGTTATGATTAAAAAAGGGGTAGATACTGCCAAGATTTATGCTTTTGGTCTTCCTTTTGATAGAAAAAAGATGGATAATGTTGCTCCCAAAGAAGAAATATATTTAAAATATAATGTTGATTCTACTAAAAAAACTTATCTTTTCTTCGGGGGAGGATCAGCAGGTTCAATAGCCAATTATGATTATTTCAAAGCTTTAATAAAGAAAAACTATCCAATTAATTTGCTATTTGTTAGTGGCAAAAATAAAGAATTAGAAGAAAAATGTCGAAGGTTAGTAGTTCAAGAACATTTGAGTAATGTAACCGTTCTAGGTTTTGTTAATGATGTTTATAGTTTGCTTAACATTAGTGATATCGTTATTACCAAACCAGGGGGAGCAACTTTAACTGAATGTATTGACATGCGAGTTCCAATGATTTTAATCCCCGGCAATGGCGGGCCTGAAAAATATAATGCCAAATATATAGTTAATAAAAAATATGGGGCTAAAGTAATTACGGCTTGGGGTATGTGTCGCATTGTTAAAAAAACATTAAATAATCCCTCACTAATTAGCAAATGGCAGAACAATTTAGCCAAAAACACTAAAAATGAATCAACCCGAAAAATACTAGAACTTACAAATAAGTTGTTGGATAAATAACTTTTTTGTGATAATATATTTATGGGTCCTCGTAGTTTAATGGATAAAACAAGCCCCTCCTAAGGGTTAGAGTGGAGGTTCGATTCCTCTCGAGGACGCCATTTAATGTTAAAAAAATAACCATTTTAAATGGTTATTTTTGCAAATATAACAAAATATTCATCTTCATATATTAATTGAAAATCATATAATGCTCTAGCATAATTATATAAATTATTTTCCTTACTAGCAATTATATGTGTAATATCATAATCTTTAATTATTTGATAAAAATTATTATTCATATATTCAGTTAATATATCTTTAGTATTATTAAATTCAATGGTATAAAGATCAGCCCTAGAATCAATAAATACAGGAATATCATTAAATATTAAATAACTACCATAATTATATTCATTAAGCAAGCGAATGTTTTCATAATCTAAATTTTCTTTTATAAATTTAGTAGCTTCAACTGGATAAAAATCTGGCTCAACAAAAACTTTATCTTTATTATTATTTATAGTTAAAACTAAAATTATTAGTAATATACAACAAATAATACCTATACCAATATTAGAAAAACTATATTTTAATATATATTTATCAACATTTATTTTATATTTATTAAAAATATTATCGATTAATATAGCTATAATTGGAAAAACAAAAATAGTGTATAAAGCTATATGACGATTAGATGTAAATGCCATAATAGTTAAGCCCATAATTAAAAATAAATGATGTAATTTTATTTTTCCTAAAATAATTAAAACAATAATGGCTAGGGAATATGTTCCTAAAACAATTTGTTCCAATAAATCTGGTGGCAAATGTTCTTGAATAAATTGTTGACTACTACCTTGGAATGTGTTGATTAAATAAGTAAATGGTGTATCTCCGATTGGGGTTAAAAATCCTGGTATTATACATATAAGCATAGTTATAAATAAATATTTAATATGTGAATAATTATTTATTTCGATACATTTAAATAATTTAGGCTTTTTAAATAATTTAGCTATAATTTTTTCAACTAAAAAAGGTAGAAAAATAATAAAGTAAAATGGCCAAACAGCAACATGCATATTACATAATAAGCATGATAAAATAACTAAGCCAATAAGATATTTTTTATTAGGATTATTTAAATAATTAGTTATAAATATATATTCTAAAATAAAAATTATATAACTGATAACTTGAGCTCTGGTAGCTATATATGAACTTAATGTTAAAATACTCAATATAGCAAAAATTAAAGATACAAATTTACTTGTATTGTTTTTATAATTAAAGTAAAATATTAAAAGTATTATAACAATAAAACATAAAATATTAAAAATATATAAAGAGAATAAACCCGAAATGGTATAAATTAAGTAAATAATACAATCATATAACCAGTGGGGATAAGTATATGGTAAAGTGTGTATTGAAAAATGATCTTGCATATCAATACCATGATGGAGAATATAATCACCTATTTTGATGGTATAAAAAGTGTCATTTTGAAAAGCTATTGGTGTCAAACATATACATAAAATTATAATTGTTATGATACTTATAATTAAATATTTTTTATTCATATAAATCTTCCTTATATTAATTATATCATCTAATAACAAAATTATAAAGTGAAAAACATGTAAACAAAACGTAAAACGTTTGTTAATTTATTGACGCGTTAATTTTCCTTATTTTATAATAAAATTAGCTATAAAGTAGCAAACTAAACATGGTTAAGGAGGGATAATAAAATGAAAACCAAAGTTGGTTATAGTGAAAATGTTGATGCATATGCATCTGGTGTTGAAACAGCAACTATGGCAAAAACAGTAGAAAATCCACAAGTTGGTTTATTATTTACTAGTTGTGTTCAAGACCAAAATGAACTTATGAAAGGAGCAAAAAGCGTTTTAGGTGATGTGCCAATAATCGGTTGTACATCATCAGCGGCATTATGTACTCAAGACGGATACTTAAATAAAGAAACCGGATATTCTGGCATGATGCTTTTTGGTGGGGATGCCGAGGTAGTTGTTGCTGGATCTAAAAAAACAGATGAATCTCCAAGAGAAATAGGACGACGTATTGCTAAAGAAGCAATATCTAAACGTAAGGGAGAAGACAAAGAACCAGATTTCTTCTTTATGTGTGCAAGTCCAGCCAATGAAGAAGAATATTTAAAAGGAATTGGGGATGTTATTGGTGATGTTCCTGTATTTGGTGGTTCTGCTGCTGATAATACAGTTGAAGGTAAATGGAGTATTTTAAATGATGGCGAATCTTTTGCTGATGGTTGTGTTATAGCAATATTCTATACTGATGGTAAGATGGCTAACATTTATACCGGAGCATATCATGAAACTGAAAATGCTGGTATCATAACTAAAATTAATGGTAGTAGAACATTAGTAGAAATTGATCATGAACCAGCACTCAAGAAATATGCGGAATGGACAAATCAAAAGGTTGAAGACATAATGGGAGGTAACTTACTTACAGCAACAATTTGTGCTCCCCTTGGGGTAAAAGATCCAATCGGTAAAGTTATAGCAGTTCGTCATCCAATGGCTGGTAATAATGACTTATCAATGAATATTGGTGCGGATTTAGCAGTAAATACTGCTGTAATTCAACTTACAAATACTCCAGAAGGAATTCTTAAAGCTAACGCTGAAACAATCGAAAAATTAAATGATTTGATGGGTGAAGAAGCTAATAGTTATTTCTTAGTTCATTGTGGAGGTCGTCGTTTAGGTTTAGCTTTAGCTAATATTGAAGATAAAATTTATCCTGAAGTTAAGAAAGCTATTCCTGATAAAGAATTCTTAATGGTATTCACTTTCGGTGAATATGGTAGAGGAGATCATTCATCTAACACAGTTGGTGGCTTATCCCTATCATATACTGCTTTTGGAAAGTAAAAAATAAAGAATAAAAAGGAGAGAAAATGAAAAGTTTAATAGGAAATACTTGGAGAGATTCAAGTGATGGCAAAGTAATTGAGGTAATGAATCCCGCAACAAATGAACTTGTTGATACAGTTCCATCTCTTACTAAAGAAGATGTAGAAGAAGCAATAAAATATGCCCATGACCATCAAAAAGATTGGGAAAATTTATCCGTAGTAGCTAGATGTGAAATACTAACAAAGTTCGCCGCTTTAGTGGAAAAGAACAAAGATGAACTGGCAAAATTATTGTCAGACGAAACTGGTAAACCAATTAAAGAAGCTTATAATGAAATAGCTAACATTCAGATTGGTGTTCCAGCTTATGTCGAAAAAGTTAAGCATGAATATGGTAATATTATTTATAGAGGTACGGAAAAAGGTCAAGAAAATACAATTCAATATACTATTCAACAACCTCTAGGAGTAGTAGTGGCTATTATTCCATTTAATTTTCCAAGTGATATTTTTATCAATAAAGTACCACCAGCACTTTTAATGGGTAATTCAGTAATTTTAAAGCCTGCTAGTGCTAATCCACTTACTTTAACTAGATATGTTGAATTACTTGTTGAAGCAGGAGTTCCTGCGGGAGTTATCTCCGTAGTTCATGGCTCTGGTTCAGTAGTGGGAACAACTCTTACAAGTAGTAAGTTAGTTGATATGGTAAGTTTAACTGGTTCTACTGCTGCAGGTATTGATGCCGCTAAAAATTGTGCCGAACATTGTGCTCATAATAGTCTTGAACTTGGTGGAAACGATGCTTTCATAATTTGTGCAGATGGTGATATCGACCTTGCCGTTTCCGAAACTGTTTGGGGAAGACTTTATAATACTGGTCAAGTATGTTGTGCTAGTAAAAGATTCTTAGTAGAAAACTCTGTTAAAGACGAATTTATTAATAAAATGATTGCCAAAATTAAAACTTTAAAAGTTGGTATGACTAGTGAAATGGATACTGATATTGGTTGTCTAATTAGTGAAGATGCCGCAATTGAGGTAGAAAAACAAGTAAATAAAACAATTGAAGCAGGGGCTAAACTAGTTTATGGAGGTCGCAGAAAAGGTGCTTTCTATGAACCAACAATCCTAGATAATGTTACAAAAGATATGGATGTAGCTAAAGATATGGAAATCTTTGGTCCAGTTATTCCTGTTATTGGTTTTGATACTATTGAGGAAGCTGTTGAAATTGCCAACCAATCAATTTATGGCTTATCTGGTGCTATAGTAACTAGAGATTTCAATAAAGCTATTAAGGTAAGTGAACAAATGGAATGTGGAGGATTTGTCATTAATGGTGCCAGTTTCTTCAGATCATTTGAACAACCTTTCGGTGGTTGGAAATATTCAGGAATTGGCAACGAAGGTATAATGACAACCTTAAAAGAAATGTCTCATACTAAAACTGTTATTCTAAAAAATGTTACAAAATAATTAAAGGGCAAGTAAATGCTTGCTCTTTAACAAATTAAGGAGGGAAAAATTATGTTTGATTATAAAGGAAAAGTAGTAGTAATAACTGGAGCTTCATCTGGTCTAGGTAAACAAATGGCTAAAGGTTTTGCAGGACAAGGTGCAACCTTAGTTTTAATGGCCAGAAGATTAGAAAGACTAGAAGACTTTGCTAAAGAATTAGAAAGTATGGGGGTTGAAGCATTCCCAGTGAAATGTGATGTTACAAATGTAGCAGATGTAAATGCCGCAGCTGCAGCTGTTGAAGAAAAATACGGTAAGGTAGATGTACTCGTTAATTGTGCTGGTAGTGCTAAAAATAATGGAGTACTTAATATGACAGATGAAGAATGGGAGTTTACTATAGATACTGATATGAATAGTGTCTTCTATGTAACTAGAGCATTTGCGAGTATCATGAAGAAAAATAATTATGGTAGAATTATCAATATTGCCTCTATGTATGGTATGGTTGGTAATATGGCCATGGATACAGTTGCATATCACACAAGTAAAGGAGGAGTAGTAAACTTTACCAGAGCGGTAGCAGCAGAACTTGCTAAATATGGTATTACTTGTAATGCTATATGCCCAGGTTATTTTGATACCGAACTTACTCATGAAACACTAATAACTGACTCATTTACTCAATATATGAAATCAACAATACCAGTTGGCAGATATGGCCATGAGGGTGAACTTAATGCTGGGGCAATATTTTTAGGAAGCGAAGAAGCTAGCTATGTAACTGGTGTTATACTACCAATTGATGGCGGATACACTTGTGTTTAAAATTTAATTTATAATTTGACCAAATTGCAAAATTGGCTAAGAGAAAGTCATATTTTGCAATTTTTTTTGATTTATGGTAAAATATAGCCCAAGTGATTACATATGGAGAAGAAAATTAGTTTAATTAGTTATATAATTGTTATATTTACTGTTATTTTATGTTATTCTTTATTTTTTGATTTTGATACTTATTTTCTATCGACTGAAGAAAGTTTAGCTAAAATAAGTTATGACGAAATAACTAATGAAGATGTTAAAATAATAAATGATCAAATCGATTATTATCAAGAATATTATAATGTAACAATTAATTTAATAGATGATATAAATTTAAACAGTGGTAGTTATGATATTGATTTGGACTATAATAATTATACAGTAACTGAAACATTGAATTCTTTAGGTAATTATTTTAAAGTGTTTAATCAAGAATTTTTCAATAGATTTTATGAAAATAATATGAATGGGTTAAATATTTATTTAGCAAATGATATTTCTAGTAATGATGATTATGGTAATAATGCTGATATTGTTGGATTATTTTTTGTTCAAGATAATAAATATATAATTATTTTAGATGTTACTAGTAATGAATCCGTAGTAAAAATTGCTTTTCATGAAACCATGCATGCTATTGAAGAATATTTAAATTTAAATAATATTTACTTTTCTAATTGGAATAGCTTAAATTATTATGGCTTTACTTATCCCAATAATTATAGTAGTAATTACTTTGGTGATGTATTAGGTAATAATGTCAATCGTAACAATATTTATTTTGTGGATAATTATGCTCGTAGTTCAGCAGTTGAAGATAGAGCCAGAATATTTGAATATATATGCTTAGGATATGATTTTTCGGGATATCCAAGATTAAATGAAAAAGCCAATTATTTAAAAAACATAATTTTTTCTTATCTTCCAGAATTAAGTTATTCAAAATATATAGGATAATTATTGTAATTTATTTAAAATTTTGGTATATTATATATGTAAGTGTTACCTGTATTCAGGTAACGCCTAAAAGTTTGTTTGGCGCTATTTATCAGCGCCTTTTTTTTGGTTACCATAAATAATGATAACCAGAATTATAATTACTTGAAGAAAAATATCTTCGTTCATTGCATCATCCTCCTTTACGGAATAACCTTCCTCACCCCCAAAAGAAGGAGAAGAAAAGTTGGATAACACGGCGCCGCCTAAATACAGGTAACAATTATCTATTATAACTGCTATTTTTATATTTTCAAGCAAATCGACAGGACTCGGCAAAAGTTTTAAAAATTCGACATCAAAAATTATATTCTTCCTAAAATCCAATCATAAAAGTTTATCAATATTTTTATATATTTATTTTGTTCTACCACATAACCAATCTAATGATATATGATATTTCTTAACAATCTGAATAGCAAAAGCTGTAAGTAGTGTAGTTTCGCTTGATTCATAAGCGCTAATTGTAGAGTGGGTTGTATTTAAAAAATTCGCAAGTTCTACTTGAGTAATGCTATGTTCTTTTCTAAATTTTTTTAAATTATTGCCAACAGTTTTGCTATTTAATTCGTGTATTCCTGTACTAGTATTATTTCTAGTTATTCCGATAACGTAATCCATAGATACATTAAAATAATTACAAAATATTGTAAGTTTTTTTAAAGGTATTAATTCTGTTCCATTTTCCCACCTTGAATAATTTGCTTGAGATACATTAAGTATTCTAGCTACATCAATTTGTCTTAAGTCTTTTTCTTCCCTTATATCTCGTAGTCTTTCTGTTATCATGAGTAATCACCTAGTTATAATTTTCTCATTTTAACAATAATTGCAATTATAAATATAATAGTAATTTATTAGGAACAGGAGGAGCATATAGCTCATATACATATAGTGCAAGTAGTTATGGAAATTATACAGGAAACTTAACAACAATAAATAGATATCAATGGAATAATGATACAGATACAAATACATGGCGTGAATCTAATTTAAATACAACAAATTTAAATACAACATTTTTGAATAGTATAAGTTCAACTTACCGGAATCAAATAGCGGATGCCACATGGTATGTTAATGGATATAACACAATAAATGCAACGCCAGCAACATGGTATGCAGCAGAAAGTACAGGAACAACCTGGACAGGAAAAATAGGATTAATGTATGTATCCGATTATGGATTTGCCGCAAATCCAAGCTCTTGGACAACATACATAGGTTCTTATAGAAGTTCGTCAATTACTAGTAATAACTGGATGTACATGGGGCTTTACGAATGGACTGTTTCCCGCTATTCGAGTGGCACTACGATTGCGTACTATGTGGACAGTAATGGCGGTGTCTTCGACATTGGCGTGAGCATGATTTACTATGCGATTCGTCCTTGTTTTTACCTAACCTCAGATGTTACATATGTCAGCGGATCTGGAACTAGTAGTGATCCCTACATAATAGGAATGTAATATTCCTATTTTTTAATGCAATAAATTAGTTTTTATGATAAAATGGTAGTGGAAGTGATTAATTATGAAAGTAAGAACTAGATTTGCTCCAAGTCCTACCGGATATATGCATATTGGTAATTTAAGAACAGCTATATTTGAGTATTTATTAGCTCGTAAATATAATGGTGATTTTATTTTAAGGATTGAAGATACTGATCAAGCCAGAAAAGTCGACGGGGCAATAGAATTTATTTATAAAACTTTAGAATTGTGTGGTTTTAAAATAGATGAAGGTCCAATGAATGAGGGTAGTGTTGGCCCATATATTCAAAGTGAAAGAAAAGATATCTATAAAAACTATGCGGAAGAATTAGTAGAAAAGGGTAAAGCCTACTATTGTTTTTGTACGGAAGAAGAACTTAATGAAAGAAGAAAAATAGCTGAGTCTCGTAATAAACCATTTATGTATGATGGTAGATGTTCAAAACTAAGTAAAGAAAAAATAGCAGAGAATTTAGCTAAAGGTATGCCTTATGTTATAAGACAAAAGATGCCAAAAGTTGGCCAAACTATTGTGGAAGATGTAATATATGGTAAGATTAAAATAGATAATAGTATTTTGGAAGATCAAATTTTACTTAAAAGTGATGGTTTTCCAACTTATAACTTTGCTAATGTTGTAGATGATCATTTAATGGGTATTACTCATGTTATCCGTGGTAAAGAATATTTAGATCAAACCGCTAAATACAATTTGTTATATGAAGACTTTGGTTGGGAAAAACCGACATATATTCATGTTGCTATGGTTCTTGGTAGTGATGGTACCAAATTATCTAAAAGAAATGGTGATGCCTCATTTATGGATTTATATGACCAAGGATTCTTACCAGAAGCTATAGTAAATTATTTAGTATTACTAGGCTGGAGTCCTTCTATAAACGGGGAAGTATTTAGTATGGATGAACTTATTAAAAACTTTGATGAAACAAGAATTAGTAAATCAAGTAGTCAATATGATGAAAAAAAACTAGAATGGTTTAATCATCAATATATTAAAAAAATGGATGATGATAAATATTTAAATTGGGTTAAGAATTACTTTACGAGAGATACATCTTCTAAGAGTGAAGAATGGGTAGATAAATTATTACTTATTTATAAAGATCATTTAAATTATGGTAAAGAAATAGATGATGTAACTAGTAATTTCTTTGTTGATTCCATAACAATTGATAAAGAAGAGTTAGAATTTTTAGAAAGTGATGAAATAATACCTAAAGTACTAGAAGCTTTTAAAGAAGAAATAAAAAATATTATTGATTGGAACATAGAAAACATTAATATAGCCATAAACAATGTTAAAGAAAAAACTGGAGCTAAGGGTAAACTTTTATATATGCCAATAAGAATCAAAGCTAGTGGTTTTATGCATGGACCCGAACTTGCTGATACTCTATATTTAATTGGTAAAGATACAATAATAGGTAGATTATGAAGAAACTAATTAATATAGTAATTATTTTAGTTATAATTTGGTTAATTGGTTTTGGAATTTATAAATTATTTATTGATGGTGAAAAATTAAATAGCTTTTTTGACAGAGAAATAACTTTAAATATTTGGGATCAGGTTAATGTTTCTGATGCTGTAACTGTAAAGTTAATTAGCATTAAAGATGAACGATGTTTGGAAAGCGATTGTTTAAGAGAAGGACAATTTACCGCAAAGTTTTTGGTATTTAATAGTAAGAAAATAACATATATTGAATTAGGTGAGCTCGATCCTCAAAGAATCACAATTGATAAAATAAGTTTAGAATTTAAAATTGAACTTATTGATGTAAGTGATGATGGCAAGAGCGCCACAATTAAAGTAAATGAGGGATAATTATGAAAATATATAATACATTAAGTAGAAAAGTAGAAGAATTTGTTCCATGGAACAAAGATAAAGTTAGTTTTTATACCTGTGGGCCTACAGTATATCATTATGCCCACATCGGCAACATGCGAAATTATATTGGTCATGACATTTTAGATAAAACATTAAGATACTTAGGATATAATGTTACTAGGGTTATGAATATTACTGATGTAGGACACTTATCTAGTGATTCAGATTCAGGTGATGATAAAATGGTTGCTAGTGCCAAAAAAGAAAATAAAACAGTTATGGATATTGCTAGATTTTATACTGATGCCTTTTTTAAAGATTTTGAAGCTTTAAACAACAGAATGCCTGATATTGTGAGTCCAGCAACAGCTAATATTGAGGAATACATTAAAATAATTACTAAATTACTAGATGATGGCTATGCTTACTCTTCTGGTGGTAATATTTATTTTGATACAACTAGATTAGATGATTACTATCAACTTACTAATCATAAAGTTGATGAAATGGTTGTTGGAGTCCGCGAAGGTGTCGAGGAAGATCAAAATAAACACAATCAAAATGATTTTGTTTTATGGTTTACCAAATCTAAATTTGAAGATCAAGAATTAAAATGGGATAGTCCTTGGGGTCTAGGCTATCCAGGTTGGCACATAGAATGTTCTGGTATTAGCATTAAATATCTTGGAGAATACCTAGACATCCACGGCGGCGGTGTAGATAATATATTTCCGCATCATACTAATGAAATTGCACAAAGTGAATCTTACTTAGGTCATAAATGGTGTAAATATTGGTTTCATAACGAACATTTAAACGATGAAACCGGTAAAATGAGTAAAAGTCATGGAGCTATACTAACGGTAAGCCTTTTACAAGAAAAGGGCTATAATCCCTTAAGTTTTAGATATATGTGCTTAATGAGTCATTACCGTAAACAACTAACATTTTCTTATGCATCTTTAGATGGGGCCGAAAATGCTTATAAAAAACTTTTAAATAAAACTAAAGCTTTAAAATTTAGTGAACATTATAATAAGGAAGAATTTGCTAAATGGGATAAATTATTTAAAGAATGCTTAGAAGATGATTTAAATACCGCCAATGCGATAACAGTTTTATATGACTTGCTTAAAAGTGAGGTTGATGCATCAACAAAATATCATTTAGTTTACAACTGGGATCAAGTACTTAGCTTAGAACTAATTAAAGATATTGATGATAATACGGAACATGATGAAGAAATACTTAAAAAAATAGAAGAAAGAAATATAGCTAAAAAGAATAAAGATTATACTACTGCTGATAAAATAAGAGATGAGTTATTGCATCGTGGAATAGTTTTAAAGGATACTCCTGAAGGAACTATTTATGAATATACTAATTAAAAGAGTAGTTAGTCTTATTCTTTTAATTATTTCTTTTTATTCTATTAATGTTTCTGCAGAAGAGTTTTCAATAACTGCTGAAAATGTTATTCTTTATAATTTAAATGATGATAGTATCATTTATGAAAAAAACAGTGAAGAGAAGGTAAGCATTGCTAGTATTACTAAAATCATGACTGCTTTAGTAGCAATAAATAATATTGCTGATTTATCAGATACAGTGGTAATTACCGAAGATGATTTTGCCTATACATCTGGTTATTCTAAGGCTGGTTTCGGGGTTGGGGATACAGTAACTTATGAAGATTTATTATATGGTATACTCTTACCATCGGGAGCTGATGCTGTAAATGCCGTGGTTAATAATACTTTAGGATTTACTGATTTTGTTGAAGAAATGAATGCTTTAGCCCAAAGTATTGGCATGGCTAATACAAGTTTTTCTAATCCCGTAGGTAGAGATAGCGATACTAATTATTCAACTGCTAAAGACGTTGCTAAAATGCTTGAGTATGCCCTTAATAATCCAGAATTTAAAAAAATATTTACAACCAAAGAATATACAACAACTAGTGGTTTAACTCTCCAAAGTACCCTCATGCCTTATAAAGATATCTTAGATATTAATTTAATTGCTGGTTCTAAAAGTGGATTTACAAAAAGTGCAGGCAGATGTCTAGCAAGTATTACCACTTTAAATGATGTTCCTTATTTATTAGTGGTCTTAGATTCTAGTTTGGATAATAATTATAGTGCCGTTTTAGATTCTATTACAATATATGATTACTATTCGAATAATTATAGCTATCAAACAATATTGAATGATGCTTTAGTTATCGATTCTATTCCAATAAATTCTAGTAAAACTAAAGAATATGAAATTAAAGCTAATGAAGACATATCTATGTATTTACAAAATGACACTATAGATGATTTAACATATGAATATGCTGGTGTAGAAGAAATTAAATATAATACTAAAAAGGGGAGTAAATTAGGTACAATAAAAGTTTATGACGATGAAACACTACTTTATGAAAGTGATGTTTATTTAGATAGTGACATAGAATATTATAATTTTTATTTAATGGGTATCATTGCTGTAATATTTCTATTTATTGTAGTAATAATTTGGAAAACTAAAAGAAGAAAACGCCATCGGAGAAGAAAAAGATGAATATATTAAATATAAAAAATCAAAACATTGAAGAGGTAATAAAAGAGGCAATTGAAAAAGTAAAAGAAAAATTACAGGGCCTCGATTATAATCAAACTTGTTTAATTTATAGTAGTGCTTTGTTTGAAATATTAAAAAGTAAACATATTTTAGTCCATATTATAAATACTTTAGATTTAGGCTATTCCTTTGAACATCAATTTCTATTGGTATATGATGGAAATAAATACTATCTAATTGATTTAACATATAGACAATTTAATGATGATTACTTAAATGATTTAAATAATAATGGTTATATAGAAACAGATAATAATACTTTTAATTATTATTTAAAAATTGTTACTAATAATAATTTAGCTATAGATTTAAGTGAGGCGTTTTTAAAAAAAGGAAGGTAATATTTGACTTAAAGTAGGCTTTAAGTAGTATTATTATGTAGAGGTGATTATTTTGAAAATAAGTGAAGTTGCCAAAAAATATGGTTTAACCACTGATACCTTAAGATATTATGAATCATTTGGTTTAATTGATAGTGTAAAAAAAGTATCAGGTATTAGAGAATATAGTGAAAAGGATTTAGACCGAATTGAATTTATAATATGTATGAAAAATGCTGGTTTAAGTTTGGAAGATATCAAAGAATTTATTGCTCTTGCTAGTCAAGGTGATGAAACTATTGATAAAAGAATAGAACTTTTAGAAAAACATAAAAATTTATTAGAAGCAGAAATTAAATCTAAAAATGCTATACTAGATTATTTAAATAAAAAAATAGAATATTATAAGGGATAGCAATGATTGGCATATTTGATTCTGGTATCGGCGGAGTTACAATATTTAGAGAAATACTAAAAAGTATTCCTAAAGGACATTTTATATATTATAGTGATTCAATTAATAATCCCTATGGTGATAAAAGTAAAGAAGAAATACTAACTATCCTTGATAATATTGTTACTAAATTAATAGATATGGGTTGCCTCATAATTGTTATAGCTTGTAATACGGCGAGTAGTATTGGGGTAAGCTATTTAAGAAAAAAGTATCCCCAAATTTTATTCATCGCCACTGAGCCGGCTTATAAAATGGTTCATGATTATAATCCTCAAGGTAAAACTTTAGTTATGGCCACTCGAGGTACAATTGAAAGTGAGAAATTTTTAGAGTTATATCATAAATATGATAATCATAATACTATTTTACTTCCTTGTATAGGACTCGCAGAATTAATTGAAAATAATGGTAATGTTAGTGAATATTTAAACAAAATTTTAGGCCAATATAAAAATATTGATAATGTGGTTTTGGGTTGTACTCATTATCCTTTAATAAAAACGGAAATTAAAAAGGTATTGAGTAATGTAACATTTTATGATGGTGCCAAAGGAGTAACTAAAGAATTATTACGCGTTTTAAAAAAATATAATCTAAATTATGAATTTGCCAAATTAGAAATACATTTTATTGATTCAAGTCAAAACAAATTTAAAGAAAAAATATTTTGGGAGTTGTTACAATAAAAGATATGAAGCAGAATAAAAATCTGCTTTTTTTGTAGTTTTCGAGTATTTTTGCCAAACGCTCTAAATATTCGACAAAACAAGACAAAATAAACTCTTGACGATTATTTTTAGGTTGTGTTAGGATATAAAACCAAGAAACGAGGTAAAATATGAACAACAAAATTAAAATTAAACAAAACCGCCGCGATAAAATCTTGAGTGGAAAATATCCTATTATGCTTGATGATCAAGTATTTAAATTTATATTTTCGCATGAAGAGATAGTAAAATACTTACTTGATGCAATAAATGATTATTTACATCTCAATTTAAAATATGGTTGTGTTTTAAAAAGTGAACCACAAAAATTAGATATGGCAGATAGTGTATTAAAACAAGATTTCTATCAAGACATACTAGTTATGACGGATAAGGGTGATATCATATTGTTTGAAGCTTACAATCAATTTAGATTAAAAGAATATAAGAAGAGCGAGGCATACCTAGATAGAGTATCATCGAGTAGATATGAGAAAAATAATAAAGATAATTTTACTGATGATAAGAAAGTAATGTGTTTTAATTTTGTCCCAAGAAAAAGAACAAATAAAAAAATTATTAAGAAATATGGAGTAGTAGATTTAGAAACATTAAAAGAACCATTTAAAAAAACAAATGTATATAGTTCGGGTTGACACAAATGGTTCTGTCCCAAAAGGTGTGGGAAATAAATTATTTAGTATAACTAACATCAATTATTTTTAGGTAGAAATATTCATCATCTGGGATACCATAATGTTGTCTTCTTAATGTCTTTATTTTATTATTTATTCCTTCAACTTTT
>CALVYL010000005.1 GCA_944372215.1 uncultured Bacilli bacterium
ATTATTATTTATTATATAGTAATAATTAGTTATGGGATTAGTTCCTGTAGTTGTTGATATATTTATTGTTATACTATTATTTGTTGTTTCTACTAAATTAATACTATTTATTACTGGTTTTGTATATATATCAAAATATATATAACATCCATCTGATTTATTATTATATAATATTACTTTATTAGTAGTTCTATCAAATGCTAATTCTCCCCCATTTTGACACAGATTTAAGGTCGAGTTGTGAAACTTCGAGGACTTAAATCTGTGTCAATGGTTTTATTTAAAAAAGTATAACTTTCCTATTATATAATTATGTAGAATTCTACATAAATATAAAAAAAGTAGCTATAAAACTGGATTACGCCATATTTTATAGCTACTCGTTTCACTAATATTATAGCAAAATTTTGAAAAAATTTCTAATCAAACTTGCATTAATTCTTCTTCTTTTTTCTTTATTTCTTCATCTACTATTTTATTATATTTAATAATTAGTTCTTGTATTTCTTCTAAATACAATTTTTCTTCATCTTCAGGATATTCTTCCTTTTTTATCTGATTATTAGCATCTTGACGTATGTTCCTTAAAGCCACTTTTGCTTCTTCACCAATAGCTTTAGCTTGTTTTACATAATCTCTTCTTCTATCTTCTGTTAAATCGGGAACTGTTAAAATAATAATTTCCCCATTATTTGTTGGTGTAATACCAATATTAGCTTCATTAATAGCTCTTTCGATATCTTTAAGTGTCGATCTATCATAAGGCTTAATAAATAATTGTTTAGCTTCTGGTACTGTAATATTGGCAACACTCTGAATTGGTGTTGGAGTACCATAGTAACTAACCATTATACCATTAAGCATTGCTGGATTTGCTCGACCTGCTCTAATTGTTATTAATTTCTCTTGCAAACTAGTTATTGTTTGCTCCATCTTTTTTTCTGTTAAATCCATAAATTCTCCTTTTTAACTAATTGTTATAGTATCATTATAATTGATTCTGTTAGATATTACAATAAAATTCAATTCTAATTCACCAGTTTTACTAATACTAAGAGTTTTTTCAACACCATATTCCCCATTAACAACATTATCAATAGTACCATCAATATCAATTACTTGAACATCGCCATCTAAAACTTGGGTATCATGTAATCTATCTTCAACTAATGTTCTAATCTCATCATCAGTCACTTCAAATATTTCTAATAATTCTTCAGCAGTATAAGCTGTTCCTGTTTCTCTATTAATAATATAACCTTTAATATTTTCAATTTCACTACCATTCAAACAATTATAAGTAAAATCATTTATTACTAAACTAATATAATCTCCGAAAACATTATATGTATATTCACGATATGGAAAACTATATAAATTTGCTTCGTTAGTACACGTTTGGCCTTCTTCAAGTTCGACATTATCTAAATTTACATATTCATTAGTAAAAGATTCTAATTCATTATGTAGTTCATTATTTATATTTTCAAATCCTTTAATGTTAATGATGACATCTTGTTCAGATATATGTTCTTCATGTAATATGTCTTCAATATTTTCAAAATAAACGTATTCTTTAGTAGAATCTATTCTTATTTCTTTTAATTCTGTTACACCATTATTCGATTCATTGTTTTTATGATTATTTTGCATATAATCCATTAAGAAATAACCACCAACAATAAAGAATAATAAAACAAATATAAAAATAATTAAGCCTATAATATTTTTTGTATTATCCATTATCTACCTCAACTTTCTAAATATTCTTGAAAAATTACAGTCAATTCTTGTTTTTTACTATTAATATTAAATGTATTCCAATATTCACTTGGGGCTATATTGCCATTTCTAAAAGCAGTTTCCGTATCGAACAGTATTACCTCGTCATTGCAAACAACTAAAAGTGACGGAGCATATATTTCTGCCACTCCATAATCATTATATGTTACATAATCAGATAATCTTTCAACAATTGCTTCGTATGTGCCATTATTATCTTCCCTGTTTTTAACAAAGTCATAATAATATATTTTTTCTATTCCAGTAGCTTTAGCCACATCATTAACTATATTAGCATAATAATTTACCCATTCACTATTAATTGTTCCAAATAAAACAATACCTTTAGTACCATTTGCTATCATTAAAGCTGTTGTTGCATTAATATATTCGTAAACATTATCTTCACCAACTAAATTAAATTCGGATGCAAATCTTTCATTATCAGGTAAATCTGGGTTATAATCTTGCATACCAATATAAATAAATGCTCCAATTAATATAATAAACAAAAATAAATATATTACCATTTGCAATTTACTTGCAAATAGCGTTTCATGTTTAACTTTTATCTTTTCCATAATTACATCAATAATATTATACCATTATTTTCGTACTTTAATAAATATATTTATTAAAAATTTGTCAAATTATAGTAAAAACCAAGCCATTGCTTGGTTTTAGTTTCCTTTCACTTGATTCATTACTTCTTCAGCAAAATTATCATTTCTCTTGGCCATACCTTCACCAACCTCATAACGAATCATACTTTTAATTTCTCCACCATTGTTAGTTACATATTTTTCTACTGATAAATCGCTATCTTTAATAAATGCTTGTTCAGATAAACAGATTTCTTTATAGAACTTTTTAATACGGCCTTCAACCATCTTTTCAGCAATATCTGCTGGCTTTCCTTCATTCATTGCTTGTTCCTTTAATACAGTTCTTTCATTATCTATTACATCAGCAGGAACATCACTTGGAAAACAATATAATGGTTTCATGGCTGCAGCTTGCATTGCTACATCTTTAGCGATTTCTGAATTTGCTCCTTTAATAACTGTTAGTGCAGCAATTTTACCACCCATATGAATGTATGAACCAAAATATTCATCATCACTTTTATTAACTATTGCAAATCTTCTTAAAGATAATTTTTCACCAATTTTAGCTGTTTTATTAACTATTAATTCACCAATAGTGCCATCAGTAGTCATAAGTTCTTTAGCTTCATCTACAGTTTTTGCATCACTTTTAAGTAAAGTTTCACCAATTGTATCTATCATACTAACGAATTCTTCATTTTTACTTACAAAGTCAGTTTCACTATTAACCTCAACTATAACAGCTTTGTTGCCATCAATATAAATATTTGCTAGACCTTCGGCAGCAATACGACTTTCTTTTTTAGCAGATTTAGCAATACCTTTTTCACGAAGCCAATTGATAGCTTCATCCATATTACCGTTAGTTTCTGCTAAAGCCTTTTTACAGTCCATCATTCCTGCACCAGTAGATTCCCGCAAATCTTTAACCATACTTGCTGTAATTTCCATTTTTATCCTCCTTATTTACTCAAAATTTCAATTAATTCATCTTTTTTCATTGATGAATATCCTTTTATTTTATTTTCTTTAGCTAGTTTTTTTAATTCTGCTAAAGTTTTTGATTCTAATTCATCAACTTTTTCCATTTCTTTGATTTCTTCTAAAACAGTTTCATCTACTTTTACTTCTTCTATTTCTTCTTTTTTAGTATCCTTTTTTACTTCGCTTTTTTCCTTAGAATTTTCTTCTTTCTTTTCATCTTCAGTAACGTAATCAACAATTTCTAAACCATTTGCTTCACAAATAGCATTATTTAAAACACCTAACATGACTTTAATTGAACGAACCGCATCATCGTTGCCTGGAATAACAAAATCCACATCATCAGGATCACAATTTGTATCAACAATACCAAATACGGGAATATTTAATTTTCTTGCTTCTCTGATTGCATTAATTTCTTTTTTAGGATCAACAATTATTAATGCTTGTGGTAATTTTTCCATATTTCTTATACCACATAGTACTCTGTTTAATTTGTCATATTCCTTTTTTAAACCAATAACTTCTTTTTTAGGTAAAACATCAAATGTACCATTCTTTTCCATTTCTTCAATTTCTTCAAGTCTTTTAACTCTTCTTCTAATGGTTCTAAAATTAGTAAGTGTTCCACCTAACCAACGTTCTGTAACATAATAGGAATTACTTCTTGTTGCTTCTTCAACACAAACATCTCCTGCTTGTTTACGGGTTCCAACAAATAAGAATTTTCCACCATTTTCCGCAATTGTTTTAATTTCAGCATAAGCCTTTTCTAAACAATCCTTTGTCTTTTCCAAATCAATGATATAAATATCATCCCTTGAAGTAAAAATATACTCTTTCATTTTTGGATTCCATCTTTTTGTTTGATGACCAAAATGAACTCCTGCTTCTAATAAGTAACTCATAGAAACTACTGCCATAAATAAATCCCTCCTTTGTTTTTCTTCTTGATATTTCTAAATTTCTACACCTTTTTAGGCACTCGCAGAAAAAATTCATATCAATGTTTATTTCGCATTTACAGCAATTTAAATTCTATCAAATATTATGCCATTTTACAAGCATTTTTCAATAATTTTCTATAAAAGTTAGCTAATTATAACGAAATCTAGTATAAAATATTTTTGAATATAAAAATAAGAGCCTATTATCAAAATAGACCCTTAAGTTTAAAACAAAAGGAGATTTCGCCATTTGTATTCCTACTTCACAGAAACTTTTAGCTTCTCCATAGGCCAATTTCGGATACGCAATACCCTACTAATTATTTACTCAATTTTTCCTTAACTAAACTGCTAACTAATGCCATATCAGCATTTTTAGATGCTAATATTTCATTTAATTTTCTCATAACTTTTCCCATTTCTTTAATGCTTTCTGGAGATATTTCGGCGATTACATCATCGACAATTTTTGCTAATTCTTCTTTACTCATTTCTTCTGGTAAATATGAAGATAATATTTCTATTTCATGTTGTAAATCTTTTACCGAATCATCCTTACCATATTTTTGATATTCTGCAATAGAATCTTTTCGTAATTTAACTTGTTTTTTAATAACATTAGATATTTCGTTATCATCAAGTTCATGTTTTTTAGCGATTTGTTCTAATTGCATTGAACTTTTTAACATTCGTAAAACGGAAAGCTTGAAAGTATCATGCTCTTTCATAGCAGTTTTTAAGTCATTATTAATTTTTTCTAACATAATCTACCCTCTATTTCTTTTGTGTGAATTCTTAATTCCTTCTTTAATTTCATTTCTTCTACGAACACCTGGCTTTTCATAGTGTTTTCTTTTTTTGATTTCAGAAGGGACTCCGCTGCGGGCGAATTTTGTCTTAAATTTTTTTAATGCTAAATCAACGTCACCGTTTTTTACTACTACTTTGGTCATTTTTTTACCTCCCTTCGCTTTTCTATAGATTATTATAACATCAGCATGATACCTTTTCAAGCATTTTCTTAACTAAACAATCTTTTTAATTGCCTTCCCACTGTTTTGCCTATTTCAAAAATCGTTTCAACTAAACCCGAGATGGCATTTAAAAGTGAACCAGATATTCCCCCAACAATAGATACTAATTCTTCTTTTTGTAAATACATATTACCTCCTTACTATTATTCAAAAAAACCACAAAAAACTCCTAGTAAAAATACTACTACACCGCCAAGACCTAACCAAAAGGTAGTACCTCCACCTTGAATTTCGTGTAATTCCGTATTGTTTAAAGTCATTTTATCCTCCTTTCTACATTGGGCAAATGCTATTAAAGATTAATCTACGAATGCTGCTACCCAAAGCAACACCCCAATTAAAAATTCCTTTACAGACATTCAATAAAGAATTAATAAATCCTCCTTTGGTGTTTAATAACTCTTCTTTACTTAAATACATATTCACCTCCTTAATTTCTACTTTTACAATAGCTTGGATTTGTATAACCATGGAGAAATCCACTAATAAATATTGAAATGCCTAATAAAGCTATTGTCCCTATAAAACCAAACCCACCACTAATTTTACTTAATTCTTCTTTTTGTAAATTCACTTAACCTCCTAGTACAATTTCTTTTATTTTAGTTTCCACTTTTTCTTTATCATGATAAACAGATATATCTACTATACTATTTTCGGATAAATTACTATCAATATTTAAAACAATTTCTTGATAATTTATGTTATTGCTCAATAATACATCACTTATGTTAGCAATTTTAAATTCATATTTTTGCTCATCAATTATTAAATATTCGCCATTGGTTATCGTATCAGAGTGTTCTATGGGAATATTTAATATTAAATTGGAATTTTTAATGTAACCCTTGGTATTATATACATCATATACCTCAATTCTTGTAATATAAATGCTAGCAATAATAGTTATTATTACTAAAACAATAAATATTCGGTAAACATTATATTTAATATGAATTAGCTCATCATAATTCATTTTGTATCACCTACATACACAATTTTATCAAAAATATTATCATGGTTTTTATGAGTAATATAAATAATTGTTTTATTTTTGAATTTTTCGCGAATATTTTTCATAATTTTTTCCTCCAAAAAGTAATCAACCTCACTTAAAGCTTCATCGAGTATGAGAATTTGAAAATTGTTGAGCAAGGCTCTTGCTAAAATTATTCTTTGCATCTCACCTCCCGAAATATTACCAATATCTTTGCCAATAATGGTATTATATCTTAAAGGCTTTTTCTTAACTATTTCATCAATTGCACATAACTTACATATTTGGAAAAATTGTTTTTCTGATACATTTCTATCAAGAATTATATTATTTCTAATAGTGTCAGTTAATATATTTTCATTTTGATTGACATATAAAATATTTTTCCGAATTGTAGCTAACGAAAGATCTTTGATATTAATAGAACCTATTAAAATATCACCCTTATAGTCAGTAATATATTTATCTAACATTTGGCAAATTGTTGATTTACCACTACCACTAGGGCCCTTTATTGCTACAAACTCCCCACCTTGAATATCTAAATTAAAGTTGGTAAAAATATTATTAATATTATCATATGAATAAGTTACATTTTTTAAGCAAATACTATTATCTTTTAAAAGTGTAGCTTTTCCTTTAATCTCTTTATTATTACTTAAAAAATCATTTATTTTTTCATAAGTTGCTTTTAAGAAATTATATTTTGGTATACTATCTATACTATTTTTTATTGGATCTAAGAAAAAGCCTAATAAAGTATTGAATGTAACTAATGCCGTTATTTCTAATTCATTATGAAATATTAGATAAAAGCCCCAAGTATTAATAACAAAAAAGCCTAGCTCACTTATCCAATTTTTAAGTGTTCGTTCTTTATTTAAAAAGTTACTTAATAAAAAGTTATCATACAAAAAGTTACATAAACTTTTTTCAATACTTTTTAAACAAGAATCAGTTAGATTAAGATTTTTAATACTATTTATCATATTAATATTTTCGAGTAAAGTATTATTAAAATTAGCTTCTAACTCGATATTGTGATATGCCTTTTTAAATATCAGTTTGCTAGATATTAAACCGATAATTAAGTATAAGATTAGACAAAGAAAAAGGGCCAAAAATAAATTCTTACTTATACTCATAAGCAAAGGCACTGATGCAAACATTAATAAAAAATCTAAAATGAATGAGACAAATATTTCAGTAAACAAACTTTTTATATTAGATAATTCATTAACTCTAGTTACTATCTCTCCACTAGTTCTACTAACGATTACATCTAAAGGGAGGTTAAAGGTATGTTCTAAAAACGAAGCATTTAATAGACAATCAATATTTTTATTTAAGTGATTTTCTAGGTAATTTCTAAGATATGTAAATATAAGCTTTAATATAACTATAATAGCAAATATTAGTACAAAAATTCTTAGATATTTCTCATAATAATTAGCAGTTATGCCATCAATCATTACTTGAAAATAATAACTACCCGCTATAGTAAAAATCATCATAAATATACTCATGAGAATGATATAAATTAACAACTTTTTTTCTTCTAACAAAACTTTTAAAAATATACTTAATAAGCTATTTTCTTTTTTGAAAGAAATTATTTTAATCCGCGGATACATTATTAAAAGAATTTTGCTCCATTGTTGATAAAATTCATTTTTGTTCATTACAACCTTACCTTTAGCTGGATCCATTAATATTACTTTATTTTTGGTAATTTTGTAAATTACAACATAATGTTGGAAGCCATTTTTTAAGTTAATGTGTGCTATCGCTGGCAATTTTATTTTTTTATCATCTAATGATTTTACTTTAATGCCTACGCTATCAAAGCCGTATTTTTTACTAGCTTCAATTAAATTTAAGGCACTTGTCCCATCATTAGATGCTTTTACATCAAGTCTTATGCGTTCGAGTGAAACATAACCACCATAATGTTGAACAATCGATGCCAAAGCACATACTCCGCAATCTTTAAAATCT
Source organism: uncultured Bacilli bacterium (assembly GCA_944372215.1). GTDB lineage: Bacteria > Bacillota_I > Bacilli_A > RF39 > UBA660 > Onthocola_B. The sequence goes on from CALVYL010000005.1 coordinate 8,351, forward strand.
CGTTGTCTAACAATTTTCACAATCTTTTTCCTCCCTTCGCAATATATATTAGACATTTTTACCCGATTTTCTTTTTTTTGAGGCAAAAATTTTTCATATTTTTTTGTTACCCCCGTTTTTTTGCCTAAAGTTAGCCAAAAAATGGCACAAAAAAAACAGTGTAAATATTTACGGTTATTTACACTGTTTTACATCGTTTTTTTAATAAAATTGAAAATTTTTCAGCACAAATTTAGAACATACTTTTAATACTTTGTCAAGCATTTTTGTACAATTACAATAAATTTGTTCAGACAATAAAAATGGTGTCCATGATGAGATTCGAACTCATGACCTTTACCTTCGGAGGGTAACACTCTATCCAGCTGAGCTACATGGACACACATTCATTTTAACATTATTTTTTAGAAATAGCAATTAATACTTTTTCTTCATTAACACTAAATTCTTCACCATCTGTTACATCAGTTGTAATTGCATCTGCTAAAGTTTCTTTTTGGATGTAATCCGTAAAAGCAGCAACTGCTGATTTTATCTTATCACTAGCATTGTAGCTAATAATTATTCTATCAGTTAGTTCAAGATTAGCATTTTTACGCATTTGTTGAACTTTAGATACTAATTCTCTAGCAATTCCTTCATTAATTAATTCATCCGTTAAATGCGTATTTAAAATAACATATTCATTATTTTCCATACCAACATTAAATCCAGTTTTAGCATCAATTCTAATATCTACCATAGTTGAGGTAACCTCTAATGTTTTACCAGCGATATTCATGGTAATTTCCTCATTTTTGCGCAATTTATTAATATCGTCAATGGATAATTCTAATAATTTTGCTTGGAATTCTTTTAAATCTTTACCCAATGTTTTACCTACCTCTTTAAAGTTTGGTCTAACAGTAAAGTTCATATAAGTTTGGGTATCATCAATAAATGTTACTTTTTTAACATTCAATTCTTCTTTAATTAAATCGGTAAGATTGCCAATTAGTTGTTCGTTTTTACCATCAAGTAAAATTTCTGCAAGCGGTTGACGAACTCTAATCTTATTTTCTTCTCTTACATACCTACCAATACTGATTAAGTCACGAACTTTATCCATCTTTTCTTCCAATAATTCATCGATTAAAGATTCATCATATTTAGGGAAATCAGATGTATGAACGGAATATTCACCAGTTAAATTAGTATAGATTTCTTCAGATAAGAATGGTACAACTGGAGCCATCATTTGTGATAATCCTACTAATACCTCATAAGTTGTAATGTATACTGATTTTTTAGAATCATTAAGTTCAGAACCCCAGAAACGATCTCTATTTCTTCTGATATACCAATTAGATAACTCATCTGATACAAAGTCTGTTAGAGCTCTAACTACTTTATTTAAATCGTATTCGTCGTATGATTCAGTTACATATTTTAGTAATTTATTATATTTACTGATTAGCCAACGATCAATTTCTTCCCGATTTTCTACTGGAATATTGCAATCCTTAATATCGATATTATCAATATTGGCATACATTGTAAAGAAATTATATGTGTTTCTTAAAGGATTAAAGAATTTAGAGTGAACCTCTTTTAGACCATTAATATCAAATTTAAGTGGTATCCATACTGGAGAGACATAAGGAAGATAAAACCTAACGGTATCAGCACCATATTCTTTCATTGTAGTAAATGGTTCAACTATATTACCGCGGCTTTTACTCATTTTTTTGCCTTCAGCATCCAGTAATAAGTCATTTACTAATACATTTTTATAAGGGGATACACCTTTGACAAATGTCGAAATAACTATTAAAGAATAGAACCAGCCACGAGTTTGATCGATTCCTTCACAGATAAAATCTGCTGGGAATTGCGATTCAAATAATTCTTTATTTTCAAATGGATAATGATATTGTGCAAAAGGCATAGAACCTGAGTCAAACCAGCAGTCTAAAACATCTGGAATTCTGCTCATAGCTTCACCGCACTTTGGACATTTAATATGGATTTCATCAATATAAGGACGATGTAGATCAAGATTATCTATATCTACATTTTCAATAGCTTTTTCTTTTAATTCTGCAATAGAACCAAGCATTTCGGTATGTCCGCAAGAACAAGTATAATAAGGAATTGGGCATCCCCAATAACGAGATCTTGATACGGCCCAGTCTTTTAAGTTTTCTAGCCAGTTACCAAAGCGCTTTTCTCCAACATAAGCCGGATACCAATTTACTTTTTTATTTTCTTCAATTATTTTATCTTTATATTTTGTTACAGCGATATAATAACTTGGTAAAGTATAATAAATTAGTTTAGAACCGCATCTCCAACAATGAGGATAGTTGTGCGTAATTCTTTGCTTTTTAAATAATTTATCATTTTCTTTTAAATATTTAATTACCCCATCATCAGTATCAAAAACTAGCATGCCTTGCCATGGTCCTTCGGTAAAACAACCATCTTTACCAACAGGATTTACATAAGGTAAGTCATATATTTTACCAACACGAGCATCATCTTCACCGAAAGCTGGTGCCATATGAACTACACCAGTACCAGAATCAACTGTAACATATTCATCACAACAAACATAGAAGGCTTTGCCAGGGACTTTTAATTCCGGTATTAGTTGCTCATATTCCATGTATTCTAAATCTTTACCTTTATAAGTTTCCTGTATTTTAGCTTCACTACCTAAAACAGCATTTACTAAAGCTTCTGCTAAAATGAATTTATTGCCGCGAGATTCACATAAACAGTAAGTTTCATTAGGATTTACACATAGTGCTACATTAGAAAGTAGTGTCCATGGAGTTGTTGTCCAGGCTAAGAAATAAGCGTCTTTATCTTTACATTTCATTGGAACAATAACAGTATCAGTTTCCGTATCTTCATAACCTTGAGCTACCTCATGAGAAGCAAGTGGTGTGCCACATCTTGGGCAATATGGAGTTACTCTAGTACCTTCATAAAATAAACCTTGTTCAAAATATTGTTTTAAAATCCACCATTCTGTTTCAATATATTCATTTTTATATGTTAAATAAGGATTTTTAACATCAACGAATTGACCCATTTTATTGGTTAAATCAGTAAAAGCTGCTTCGTTTTCCATAACACTATCATGACAAGCTTTGTTAAACTTTTCAATACCTAAAGCTTCAATATCTTTTTTGCTTTTTAAACCTAACTTTTGTTCAACATGATTTTCAATTGGCAAGCCATGAGTATCCCAACCGATTTTACGAATGACTTTATGGCCAGTCATAGCATGGTACTTACAAATGATATCTTTAAGGTTCTTAGCAATCATGTGGTGTAAGCCCGGAAAACCATTAGCAAAGGCTGGTCCATCATAAAATACAAAGGTTGGATCATCTTTATGAGCTTCTAATTGTTTTTCATAAATTCCTTGAACTCCACCCCATTTCTTCAAGATATCTTGTTCTACCTCAAAATAAGGTCTTTTGTCTAAACTTTTAAACTTTTCCATAATTTCCTCCCTAAAAAAGGGATAGTACCAAAAGGAGTGCTAATGCACGGTACCATCCCTTAAATTTTCTTAATTATCTTAACGCGATTAACGAAATAACTTACTAACTTTCAGCTATTTAACTCCCGAGTGATTTGTATTTTTTCTAAAATATTCTACTCACACCTAACAAGAACTCTCTTAAAATTATCCAAAATACACATGTCTCGTTCTTCGTTTTTAATAAAACTGTATTAATTATAATATTTTATTTTATTTTAGTCAATACCTATTATCCATTTTAATAAAGGCAAAAATCATAATAATTTATCAATTTTTTCTAAAAATAATGCAACGCCATCTTCATTATTATCATAATCGGTAATATATTTGGCACTATCTTTAATTATTTGGGAAGCATTTTTCATCGCAATACCACAGCCTGCATTTTTTATTATTTCTTTATCATTTAAATTATCACCAAAATAAATCACTTGAGAAAGTTGAAGATTTAATTTATTACAAAGATAACTTATAGAATTATATTTGTTAGTTTTCGATGGCATTATAACTAAATGGTTTATATTTTTAAGTTTATTATTCATTGTTATACAATTGAGATTTTGAAAATTTCGACTGATTATTTTTTCGGCTTCTTGGAGATAATTTACATTATCAAAAAAAGCATTTATTCTAGCAATATTAATATTTTTTATATCTTCTATTTTTGTGATTTTTATTTCAAAATCTGAATTTTTACTTTCATTTAATTTACTATAAAAATAATAATTATATATTCCGCAAAAATCAATTTTATATACAGCGGGCTCTAATATTTCAAATATTTTTATACAAAAATCATAAGATAATGATTCGGTAAATATTATTTTATTACTTTTAACATCATATATATTTAAACCATTATTTAGTAACAAATAGTCAAATAAAGAAATATCAACATTATATTTAACGCTATTTAATGTCCTAGCAGTAGCACCAATTAAATAGTAACCATCTTCCCTCTTTTTGCGCAAAATTTCGATTGTTTTTTTGGTTAATTGTTTTTTATCATTTAATAATGTACCATCAAAATCTACAGCAATCATTTTAAATTTTTTTCTAACCATAAATCATTCACTTACACTTTCATATAATTCTAATACACTAGCAATATTATCCATAATTATATTATCTACTGTATTATCTAGTAATCCCTTCTTTATTTTTAAATATTGTTGAGGAAAAAAAGTTTCAACCAAATATATAGGAATTTCCATATTTGTTAAATTTTCTTTTAATTTGTAAATAGCGGACTGAACATTTTGGTTTTCTAAGTAATATCTAGTTCTATCAGAAAAAGAATATAATAATTCTGCTTCAAAATATTTATCCGTTTTATTGTAATATTGATTAAAATACTCCGGCTTTTTTAGCATTTCATTTTTTAATATTACATCTAAATTTGATTTATCAGCAACAGGTAACATATTTTCAATATACTGTAAAAATAATAAAGTTTTTAAATAAGTACGTGTTAATATAGGTCCAATTTTTAAAATTTTAAAATTATTATCCCGTAATAATTCTAAGTTTTTTTTATTCTGATAATCTGTAGAATGGGCTTCTAAAAACAAATTATGGAAATCATATTTTTTTTCTATAGTATCTATTTTTGATGTTTGCACATCATTAATTCCAAAACTTAAACCAGTTTGGGCAACAATAGCTATAACATATTTCCATTTTTTTGGAATATGGCGTTTTTCAAATTCTTTCTTATACAATTCTATATCTTTATAAATATTTTCAAAATCTATTTTTGTCTTTGAATTATTCGTATTATTTTTATATCCACCAGCAAACGGAACCTCACTACCCAAAACATAAAATGGATGAATATAATCTTTCGTTTCTGCCATTTTTTGTTCTATTATTTTTTCTGAATATTGTATTAAATCAACAGTCCTTTTAACTATAACGTCCTTATCAAATATTATATCATCTTCCAATTTCATACTACAATCTATATGAATTTTTGCATAACCTGCATCAATACACAACTTTATTAAATCTTGAGCATTTTTCATGGCAATATATTCTTTTTTATCACACCAAGGAAGAGGACCTAGATGATCACCTCCAAAGATTATATTTTTAACTGGATAATGTACCTTTTCAGCTAATTCTAAAACCATAGTTTTAAATTCTAAAGGATTTAATCCCGTATACCCACCATATTGATTAACCTGATTAGATGTTGATTCAATTAATATGCATTTATTTTTATTTTTTTGGGACATTAAAATGTTTTTTAAAACCTCTTTATTTGATGTACATATGGAAAGCATAATATTGTTTGGTGATCGATTAATGAACTTTAATTGTTTTTCTAATAAATTCATTTAGCATCATCTTTGACTTTGGGAATAAATTTTTCTACCTGGCCATAAAACTCAATTTCTTTGGTTAGTCTATTATAAATAATTGCCCCATCATCAAATATAGCATAAACATTTTTGTTTTTTTCATTAGCTACATTTTGAAGCTTATCAAAATATAATTTATTTCTTATAGAATGAACATCTAAATAAAATGGATCATCTAAAACCCCAAACCCATCATAAAATGCAAAATATTTATAATAATTATTTTTAGCAGTAATAAAATACCTTTTCAATTGCAAATCTGCACCAGCACTAAAACCTATAATTATACCTTTATAATGTTTTATATTATAAAGAAGTTCTGTTTCTTGAACAACTTTACTATACAACATCTCTGGATTACCTCCGGTTAAAACTAAAATGTCACTTTCATCTATATATGTTTTAAAATTCGCTAAATTATTTTTATCATAACAATTTAATACCATTATATTTTTAGGATTTACACCTAAGTTAATTAAAGATCCAACGTATTTTTTTTGTCTTCTTTCATTAAAAAATTCGTTTGCAAATTTCTCATAATCCAACTCCGTGGGAAAAGCCCATGCAATAATAACTGCCTTAAAATTTGATTTAATAATTTTTTTTAATCTATCCTGAACAAGATTCAAGCCTTTTTCGTAATCACTCAATAAAATACTATACACTTTTATCTCCTTTCTCTTTTCAATACTTTTACACTATTTTGCATATTAAATTGATTTTTAATAATATAATCTACACTTTCAACTAAGTTTGTATTAATCCCATTTCCATTACAAATTATTGAATATAACAATTCTAAGTCAGCATTGGTCAATTTTTTCAAATATTTTAAAATAGTATCATCTATTTTTATATTTTTATTTTTCCATTTCATACTAAATAAAATTGCTAGCTTTCTAAAGGTATTATTTTCCAAAAAATTAGGGTTATCTGAAATTTGTTTTAAGTTATCAATGTAAGGAGTTCCTAACAGAACAGTTTTTGAATCATTCTGTAAACATTTTTCTAAAACTCCAACTAAAAATAATTGATAAACCATTTTATTACCACTAACAACTACTTTTTCGGTATTGGGAAAATTAGCAAGATATGTTGCCCATAAAAAATCAATATCAATGTTATAACATCTACCATTAAAATCAAATTGGACTCCTGTGTTTCTATCTCTGGAAATAGTTAAATAAGAGTTTAATACTGTTTGTTCATATGTTTTAATATCTCTATTTAAATAATCTGGTAAGAAAGCAATGGCTTCCCTTTTGATGCCATTTGGAGTAAAAACTAATATTTTTTCTGAATACTTTTGGCATTTTGAACCACAAGTTTTACAATACATTTCTCCATCTTTGTAGGTAAATTTCAAATTATTAGGATTGCAAGTAGCGATTTTACTTTCTTCAATTTCAACTACCCCACAATCACATTTATAAACACTGGAAACCATCTCACTTATATATCCAAGTTGTACTAATTTTTCTATGTTGTTTATTAAAATATCTTTGTTTTGATTATCATACCATAGTGCATCATATTTAATGCCATTGCTATTTAAAGATTTTATATAACCATCTAGCATTTGACTCCGGTCATTAAATGAATCCAACAAATTTACGCAATGGTAATATTTACCATTTAATATATTACGCAAAGCTTCACAAATTATAGGTGTTACAAATTTACCATAATTTTCGCCATCAACTGGCATCATAGGTAAAGTTAATATTATTTTTTCCATATTTCTTCCTTCTTTCTATTAAATCTTTTTTTATTTTATCAACCACTAGTAACCATTGTATATCTAATTCTGTAAAATTATATTTTAAAACATTATCATTGTGCAATCCATAAGGAATATTTTGGATAATACAATAATTTGACAATTTTTCTACTAACCAAAAATATTTATATATTTCATAAAATACATCTTCTTGTTGATATTGAGACATAATTTCTAACAAATTAAAATATTGAATTTGTTTACCATCGTTTATTAAAATATATCTTAAAATTGAAAAATATTTAAATATAATATTAAAATGATGGCTTTGATAATAATGTTTTACATCACAAATCTTATTACTTTTTAACTCATATTGTTCTTGCAACTCATTTATAAGTGAATCGATTTTTTGAATAATATAATTTGTAGTAATCAATTTACATTCTTCAGCAAAAACTTGTTTATACATTTTAGCAAAAGCTTTCTTTCCATAAATTACATCAAAACAATGAGTATATTCTTCATCTTCCATTTTTATTTTTTCTATTAAATATTCTTTTAAATCGGAAAGATTTCGGGAATTTAAATATTGTAAATAAAATCGTCTTTTTTTGGCACTAGAATATGTATAATTAAGAATTTCATTTTTAGTTATCAATTGAATTTCTAAAATATTATTGTCCATTAATTTAGTAATTTTATCTTTATTATCATGAAAATTTAAAATAAATGTTGGATCTATACTATCTCTTCTTTTTCGTAATATTTTTGCAACTATAAAGCAGATAATTTCCTCATATAAATAATCATCTAATGGGGCGCTATAGAAAAAATGTAAATCTAAATCACTAGCTAATTTATTTGTTCCCCGGGCATAACTACCAGAAATAAATACACATTCCAATTTTTCGAGCTTCGTTTGATATAAAGTAATAACATCATTAATTATACTGATAACAATATTTTTACATTTTGTAATATGATTTAACATCTCCTTAAATGAATAATTTTTTAATTCATTTTTATCAATATTAAATAAATAATCAAGATTTTTCTTATACTTTTTTTGTAAATACGATATATTATTTGTTAATTCTCTATAATCTGTAATACTCAAGTTTATTTTGACTGTCTCATTAAAATTTATTTTATTTATATTTAACTGTTTCATTTTTTACTAAATTCCTTTATTTTTCTTCTAGCTCTAGTAGTCTGCACTTTATCTAACCACTCTTCTCTAGGCCCAAATGATAATATATCTGTAATTATTCTCACTCTATCTTTATTATGCAAAATACAAACTGGATCAACTACTCTATCATTTACTACAGCACTAACCATGGTATTACCTAAATCAGTATGAATTTTATAGGCGAAATCAATAGCAGTTGCCCCAATAGGCAATTCAATTATATCCCCTTTAGTAGTATATACATATATTTTATCAGCAAACAATTCCGATTTTACTTGTCTTACAAATTCTTGATTATCAGCAAAAACACTATTAATTTCTACAAGTGATTTAAAAAACTGATATTTATTTTTCAAATCATCTTGCATAATATCCCGAGCATTTCCTCTATTAATATCCCAATAAGCAGTAAGACCAAAAGAAGCTATTTTATCCATTTCAAATGTTCTTATTTGCGTTTGGACCAATCTTTCATCACTACCAAAAACAGTTGTATGAAGAGATTGATACATATTTGTTTTAGGGTTATAAATATAATCTTTAAATTTATCATTTATCGGGTGATATTTAGAATGAATTAATCCCAGTGTTTGATAACAATTAGCTATACTATCAACCATTATTTTTAATGATAATAAATCGTGAATGTCAGCTATTTTATGACCGGTCTCTAACCTTTTATAAATTCCATAAATATTTTTGGTTCTAACCTTTATTTCATGAGGTATATTATTATTACTCATAATTTCATTAATTGTTTGAAGCATTTCCTGTAGACAACTCTGACTATCCTCTTCAATTTTAAATTTAATTTCTTCAATTCTTTTGTATTTATCTGGATATAAATATTGTAATGACAAATCCTCCAACTCTGATTTTATTCTATATGCACCGATATAATAAGCAAGGGGAACAAAAATATCCATTGTTTCCATTGCATTTTCTTTTTGTTTAAATTCACTTTTAAATTGTAATGTTCTCATATTATGTAACCTGTCAGCCAGTTTAATTATAATTATTCTCACATCTTCTGTTATACTTGTAATTATTTTCCTAGTGTTAGCAACATTTTGATCTTCTTTGCTAGAAAAATTTAACTTACTAATTTTAGTAACACCTTCAACTAAATTAGCCACGGTTTTATTGAAATTTTCAGCAATGTCTTCTTTAGTAGCTATTGTATCCTCTAAAGTATCGTGTAAAAGTCCTGCGCAGATAGTATCAACATCAGCATGCATTTCCGACAAGATATAAGCAACATGAAGTGGATGAGTTATATAAGATTCTCCGCTTTGTCTATACTGTCCCAAATGGTGTTCAGATGCATAATCATAAGCTTTTATTACATCTTCAATTCTTGCATCATCATATAATATAACATTTGCAATTAAATCTTTTAATGTTATCATACTACCTCCCTAAAAGAAAAACATGACAAGTTTCTTCAGAAAGCATTGTCATGTTTTTAATAACCACATTATAAATAACCATACAAAGAGAAATCATATAGAATGAAAAGTATATATAAATAACAAAATTAATATTAAATATATTTACTTCTTTTGCCATAAACTATTCCCTTTCAATAAAATATTTATATTAAAATACTACTTTTACAAGTAAATGTCAACTAGTTTTATGTCATTTTTAAAAAATACTTATAAAAATGTAATTATAAGGAATATATAGTGTTTATAGCAATCTATTTATCATATTAATATTTAAAAACTTTAATCAACGCAATTACCATTACAAAATACATAATTAAAACTATTCATGGCCAAACCTTCATATATATCATAACCAGTAATAGTATAATCATATTCACTATTATAATAATAATTGCCAAATTCGGTTTCATATACGGTGAATGCATCACTATTTAAAATATTTTCAATTTCGTTTTTTAATTGATTAGAATTTTTAGGGCTATTAAACTGCATCAATTCCCCCCAATTAGTACCTAAATAAATCGAATAACTTGGTATTGGTATGGATATACTTTTATTATCATTTGAAATATAATATTCAAAATTATCAGTACTTTCTGGGTATACATTTTTAGCATCGTAAACATCAATTAAAATATTTTTAGTGATACTTAAAGTAATAATTAAAATTATAACTAAACTAAATATTACTATTAATTTAATTTGATTGGCTTTTTCTAAATATTTTTTATCTATTTTTTTCTTTTTCCTCTTCTTTTTTACAAATCTACTAATAAGTATTACCACAATGCATTCAAAGAATGCTAGCATTATAAATAACCAAAATTCTAAAGTAGTAATATTAATGGGATAATTCATTATAGCAGATGTTATAATTATTAATACACCACTAATTCCAATTTCCATTATGGGCTTTTTTTTCATTATTATACCTCCCTGTTAGTCATATTTTATCACAACATATCAATATTTTCACTATTTTTCTTTATTAGAGGTATATAAATATTTTCTAAAGCTTTGACTCCCGCTTCACTAGTAGCTTCTCCTCTAAATGTGACATTCGGACCAGTATTACTAGCTCTAACTAATGCCCAACCATTAGTATAAGTTATTCTAACGCCATCAATATCATTAATGGGATAATTCATGGACTTAGCATACTCTTTTACTTTTTCAACAACATTAAATTTTTGTTCATCACTAACAGGTATTTTTATTTCTTCTGTCGCATAATATTTGGGAAAATCTTTAATCATTTTACTTAGTTTCTCATTAGTCTTGCTCATGATTTCTAAAAGACGTAAGGTAGCATAAATAGCACTACCACAATCGGCATCACGATCGCGAAAATATAGGTGTCCTGAATATTCTCCACCGAATGGTAAATCATCAGTGTGAACTTTATATTCCGTATAGCTAGCTCCAGTGCGATACATTATTGGGCTACCACCGAGCGTTCTAATATAATCATCAACTGATTTAGAACATTTTATATCGTATAAAAAGCTCTTTTTAGGTACATGAGGATACATATCTTTGATAAATATTATCATAAGATACTCAATCGGCAATATCTCCCCATTATCCATGACAACACCAATTCTATCACCATCACCATCATAAGCTACACCAAAATCAGCTTTATTATCTTTAACCGCTTTTTGTAATTGAACCATATTTTCTTTCACAGCGGGATCAGGATGATGATTAGGAAAATTACCATCCATTATATCATTAATGTAAATTGGATGACAAAATGATGAATCAAATACTTTACGAACAATTAAAGCTGTCGCACCGTTGCCGGGGTCAATCACTATTTTTCTTTTGTTTTTACCATATTTAATAGAATATTTTAAATATTCAATGTATTTATCGACTATATTACTATTGCTAATATTTCCTAAACCGCTTTTAAAATTACCAGCAAGAGTATATTTTTTGAAATCTTCAATCATTTCTCCCCGAGCATTTATCATACCATCAAAGGAAAATTTAAAACCATTGTCATTCGCCGGATTATGCGAGGCAGTTACCATAATACCTGGCATTTGATTGAGATATCTGGCATAATAATTCATGGGTGTAGTTGTTAAATTATAATTAATTATATTACAACCACTAGCAGTTATTCCCTTAATTAAATTTTGAGATAATGCTTCACTAGAAAGACGATTATCATGCGAAACAATACAAGTGTTTTTGTTATACTTTTCTTGCAAATACGATCCGTAACTTTTTCCTATTGTATAAGCGGTTTGTTCATTTATTTCGCTTGGATATACACCCCTGATATCGTATGCTCTAAATATTGTCTCATTTATATTTTCCATTTAACTCATCCCTTTTTTCTTTATTTTGTTATAGCTTCTAAAGCTAATTTAATCATATCATTTAATGATTTTTGTCTATCTTCAATTGACATTACAATGTTGGAAAATTTAGAATCAGCAACTGTAGCCATAGCAGTAGCCTCAGCATTCAGGCTGTTGGCAACATGAATTAAAGCAAATGCTTCCATTTCTTCTCCAAGAATGTCATATTCACTAGGTATTCTATTTAAAACCCGATCATAATCAATATATGGTCCGTACACATCCATTGTCGTAAGCATTCCTTCATGAACTCTATCACTTATACCTAGTTCAGCTGCAGTAGTTTTAATAACTCTATTCAATTCTTCACTAGCCTTAACAACATGGTCCTTATAATCGTTATAAGTATACGCAAAATTTGACTCACTATATACTTTATCACTTAACAGGATTTCGCCAACACCAGCTTTTGGACTTACGGCTCCACAAGTGCCAATTCGAATTATTTTTTTGACACCAAAAAAGTGAATCAATTCAAATGCATAAATACTCATACTAGGCATTCCCATGCCACTGCCCATTACTGTAACTTTAAGGCCATTATAATATCCAGTAAATCCTAGCATATTGCGAACACTAGTAACAAGTTTGGCATCAGTTAAAAATTCTTCTGCTATATATTTTGCTCTTAAGGGATCGCCTGGCATTAAAACAATCTTTGCAATATCTTCCTTATTTTCCACTTTAATGTGAATAGGTTCTTCACCAATAAACATATAATTACATTCCTCCTATTTTCATACTAAGAACAAAGTTCTCAGTTATTTTGTTCTTATATTTATTATAAACTATTTATATTTTTTTTTAAACCCTTAAACACGATATTTATATTAGCTTATGTAAATGAACAAAGGTATTTCTTTTTTTATAAATACTTTTTATATTATTTGTTTTATAACTATTACCTATATCTTTATTTTTAAATTTAGGAAAAGTATAACTTTTCTATTATATAAAAAAGCAACTTAACTAAAAGTTACTTTTAAATATTCGTGTTTCTTTTGATCGTTTATAATATCTATTAATATTTTTTGGGATAAAGTATCACTATTATTGCTTATATATTTATTAATTATATCATCTAATACTGGTAATAAATTTATGCTACCTAAGGAATATATGGCAATTAAAATATTCTTTAAAGTAATATAATATTCTATATCTTGTAAAATTTCCTTATCACTAGCCATAACAATAATTTCTAGTAAAGATTTAAAGCGATATAAAAGAATTTTATCCTTATATTTTTCATGATATTCATCACTAATACCATACATAGTTTTAATAGTTTCATTATAAACCATTGGTGATTGCGATATTTCAAAATTATTATGTAATAAAGCTTGTTCAATATCTGGCACTAAAAAACTAATGTGATATTTCATACTACTTTGGGGATTAAGACTTAAAGCTAAAGATAATTCATCAATTGTTAAATATTGTCCTAATCCTCGTTCATATTCTTCTTTATTTAACAAAATTGCTTCAATAGATAATAATTCATTCATAACTCTTATAGCTACTTGAAATTTAGTCCTAAATGTTTGGGGCGTAATGGAAATACCATTTTTTAAAAATGGATATATTTCCTTTAGCTCCTTAATCATTTCGGCAATTTGAGTACGATTAATATTTTTAATATTTAATAAAGTTTTTTCAGCTTTTATTTCTTTTTTCAGTTCTTCAACTAGCTCATTATATTCTAATGGATTTTTTTGCTTATTTTTTTCTAAATATTCTATTTTTATATATAAATATTTAATATAACTAGCTATGTATAATAAATCTGTAATCATAATAACCCCCTTTAGTGGTTATTATATTATCACATTTTAACTATTATTTCAAGATAAAATTTAAATAGGATTTACATGAATTATAGTTACATATATATCATCTAAAGCACTTATTTCTTTTTCTAGTCTATTAGCAATTTCATGAGAGGCAAAGGTTGATAAATTGCCATCGACAAAAATGGTAAAGGATACTTGATATAAGTAACCGACTGGAGTAGCATTAAAATGTTGTATTTTTTTTACCTCTTTATATTTTTTGATTATATCCATAACCTCTTTTTGTGTTTCCTTATTCATGGCCTTATCCATTAAAATATCATAACTTTGAATAAATATTTTAATACCTGTAATCAAAATAAATATTGATATACCTATACCAACTATACTATCAACAAAGTTGAAGCCATAATACATAAATATACCAGATACTAGTGTAAAAAAAGTAACAATCATATCATTACGATGATCTTTAGAATTAGCCAACATTAATAAATTATGATACTTTTTGGCGACATTACTAGTGTATAAAAATAAACATAGTTTTATTATAATAGTTATAATACAAACTATTATATACCAAATTGAAAAATTAAAAACATTGTTATCAAACAAAGCAAATACAGAATCTTTAAATACTGTAATTGCTACTAACATTATCAAAACGCTGATTAGCATAGAATAAATATATTCAGCTTTACCATGACCTAAATGGTGATCTTCATCTTTAGGTTTACTAGCAATTTTATTACCAATATAAGTAAGAATTGAAGATATTATATCACTTGCACTATTAATACTATCAGCAATCATTGCTTGACTATTAGTTATTAGCCCTACAATTCCTTTGATAATGAGCAAAAAAAGATTGCCAAGTATACCAAATACACTAGCAATTTTTACTACTTTATATCTATTCATGTTAATTACCTACTTTTAAAATACTAAATATTGATGTTGTAAATATGTTATATATTTAATTAAATCATTATAATTTATAGATATTGTTTTAGTGTTAGTTTCTGTATGCATTAATAATAATTTATTTACTAAATTGTGATCAATAATAATAATGACTTGGTTATTAGTATCATTTATTATACCTAAAGGAGTTACTCCCCCGGGTAGCAATTTTAATATATTATTTAAAGCAGTTGAACTGGCAAAATGAATTTTAGCATTCAAAAATTTTTCTAAAGCCTTAAGATCAGCTCTTTTAATATCTTCCAAAATGTATAAATAATATTGACCATTATTACTCTTTAAAAATAAATTTTTACACCCTATTCCTTTTATTTCTTCTTTAATAAATTCTGCTTCTTGGGCCTTAAATACAGGTTTATGAGAAAAACTATCGTACTTAATATCTAATTTATTTAACAAATCCTCCATAATTACATTATATTATTTAAAGTTTTTTCTAATATTTTTTTTACATCTCTTTCATTAAATGGTTTAAGTAAAATATCAATTATAGGATATTTATAAGCTTTTTCAATAGATTCTTTATCATCAACACCAGTTATAATTGAGGTTGGATATTTTTTGAATAAATCATTACTTTTAAAATAATCTAATACCTCAAAACCATTAACATTAGGCATATTTAAATCAAGTAACATTGCTTTTATTTTACTATTTTTTTCGGGATTATTTATAATATCTATAGCTTCCTTGCCATCATTAGCAATTATGACCTCAAAATCATCTTTAAAAATTTTCAAAATAAAGTTTCTAATTATATTGGAATCATCTACAACTAGTATCGCTTTATCATGATTGGTTTCTTTTTTATATGATTCTTCGGAAACGGAACCAATACCCATGTATTTTTTAACTAAATTTACTATTCTATTTGCTTCAGTCATGAGTTCATCAAAATGTTCTGTAACAAAGTACATATCATTTTCTTTACTCTTAAGTTCATGTTCATAGGCTATTTCTGCTAGTTTTTCAAAGCCAAAATAACGAGCATCACTTTTTAAAGAATGAACTTGAATAGCATAGTTAGCCATATCACCAATTTCTTTATAATTTTTAATTTTTTGGAGTTTATCAGGTACTTCACTTAAAAAGGTACTTAAAGTATCATCATAAGTTTCCATATCTCCGAATAGTTCTAAAGCTTTTTTGACATTTGCGCCATTTTCAATTAATAAATTTACATCTTTCATGAATATCCTCCTTAATCATCATTTAAATATTTATTAATTACTCTATTTAACTCTTCTTTATTTATTGGTTTAGCTAAATAATCATCAAAACCATCATTTAAATATTTTTCTTTCATACCTGTTAAGGCATTAGCGGTAAGAGCAATGGTAATGATATTAAAGCCTGGGATTTCTTTTAATTTTTTTAGAGTTTCGACTCCACTCATCTTAGGCATCATATCATCTAATAATATCATATCATATTTTTCACCATTTTGAATCTTTTCTAAAGCGGCGAATCCACTTTCGACACTTTCAGTGTCAATACCATAAGATTCTAACAATCTCTCAGCTACTTTTAAATTAATTTTATTATCATCAACTAATAATACTTTTTTATTATGGGTTATTATTTTTTCACTTAAATCTTGAGTTTCTTCTAATTTAATTGTTGGATTTTTAACAATCCTTTGATCAATACTTACCGTAAATTTAGATCCTTTACCAAAAACACTTTGAACAACTATTTTACCATTCATCAGTTCTACTAGTTTTTTAGTAATGGCTAAACCTAAACCTGTTCCTTCGATAGTGACATTTTCCTCTAAATCAAGGCGTTCAAATTTATTAAACAACTTATCTATATTTTCCTTTTTTATTCCAATACCAGTATCTTCAACAGATATAATCAGTCTACATACATCATTTTTAATAACCCCACTTATTTTAAATTCAATCCAGCCTTCTTTAGTGTATTTGATAGCATTAGTCAAGATATTTACACATATTTGTTTAATACGACTCGAATCCCCATATAAAACATTAGGAATAGATGGATCAAAGTTAGTTTTAAATTCAATTGGTTTGTCACCAAGTCTTCCTTTAGATAAAGCAACAAGTTCTTCACACATTTTTTTAAAACTATATTCGGTATTAACTATTTCTAATTTATTAGCTTCAATTTTTGAAATATCCAAAATCCCATTAACAATTTCTAATAAGTTATCTGCAGACATAACAATATCTCTAACCTCATCTTTAGCAGAATTGGGAACTGATTTATCTTCAAGTAAGAGGTTACTAAAACCTACAATCGCATTTAGAGGGGTTCTTATTTCATGAGACATATTAGATAAAAAGTCCGTTTTAGCCTCATTAGCTTTTTCAGCTGTATCTCTAGCAATATTTAGTTGTTCAATCATTTTTATATCAGGATTTTCAATTGTAAAGTACATTACCATCAATGTAATAACCCATGATGGATTTACCAAATAATTAAGTTCCGGATAAAGAGCTTGTAAAATAATCATCGTAATTGCTTCGATTATAAGTAATATAACAGGAATGAATTTTTTATTTTTTAGATTTTTTAAATCTGATAATACCAAAAACATCAAAAATAAATATACTAGACCAAATACAGCCAAAGTATAATTCATTGCCATTCCGCTGGTCATAGAAGAATCTCCTATTGAATCAACATCTAAAGGTAAAAATGCTACCATTAAAGAATTAAGAATTGCGAAAAACACAAAAAGTCCATTGACTTTTTTGCTATTATTTTTAAAATACCTTGAAATACAATATGTATAATATGCAAACAAAGTCAATGAAACTATTAGTAAAATTAAATAAACTTTATTAACGCAAACTATGATAAAATCTTTATATTCCCAGTTAACGTCAAGCATTAATCCCAAAATTAAACCAATTAAATTAGTTACAAATATTAATTTTAATAAATTACCATAAATATTATCTTCAGTATGATGAACTCTTTCTTTGCTAAAAAACACTATAATTAATATTAATGCAATAATTAAAGAAAAAGTATTTAAGACAATAAAACCAGAATTCATATTTCAACACCCTCAATTATATCTTAATTGTATCACATTTTTTGTTTTATTTAAATGATTTTTGTTTTATTTATTTCTTGTTAAAGTTTTCACTTTTTCCGGCGGGATTATTTGAATATTTCCAACAGATAGGTTAGTTTCTTCTAAAACTACTGTTATTTCTTCACCAGTCAGTTCTTCATTAGCCAAATAATTAAAGTCTACTTTGCCATTTTTAGTTTCTGGTAAAGTATCTCTAATGATAAACTTAGAAGGTAATTGTCTTGAGGAAACATCAGGATTTTTAATAAAATATTTATCTACTAATTCTCTAACAAAATCAACTTGTTCATTATTTGATAAACTTATTCCATCCTCTAAAACTATTGTAGCTTTAATCATTAAACCATAATTTTTACTATCAAAGTATGGTGATATAATACAAGACTTTATCCTTTCATCTTGTTTTAAAACATTTTCTATTTCATATGGTTTAACCTTAAAACCATCATATCTTGTAAATGAACGGTCAAGTCTACTTAAAAATTTAAGTTTCCCATTACGATCCATTCTAGCTAAATCTCTAGTATAAATGAAATCCAAGCCATCATAATTACCATGAGGAACTATAACCTCACCATTTAAAACTCCTCCAGTTATTGCTGGTGATGAAATTATTAATTCTCCTTCAAGATATTCATCATTTTTTCCGAATCTTTTTAATTCTTTTGTTTCTGGATCTACCACTGCATAAATAGTTTTAGGCATAGGTATTCCCATAATACCAATATCATTGTAATCATTTGTTGCATAAGAAGCACAACCACTGGTTTCGCTCATTCCATGACCTTTAGTTACGGAAATGCTACTATTATGTTCTTGTAAAAATTTATTTAAATTGATCTCATCATCGTATTCCATTGAATCCCCGCCATAAGTTAACATTTTTAAACAAGACAAATCAGCATTTTTTAAAATTGGATCGTCCATCATATTAATAAACCATGTTGGTGTACCAATAATTACTTGTGGTTGATGTTGTACAATTAATTTTCCTAAATTTGCTGGAGAAAATTCTGGAATTTCAATTAATTCCCATCCGCGACACAAACCTGCATGTAAAACATTGGCAAGGCCAAAAGCTGCAAAATAAGGTAAAATATGTAATCCTTTATCTTTTTCTCCCATATTCATATTAGCTCCATATGTTTGATGAACATATTTATTTAAATTGTCATTAGTTAAAGGAATTGGTTTAGGTATCGGACTACTTGTACCAGATGTATGGGTTATCGCATCAATTTTATTAGGAATATATGGCGTTTTTTCAAAAGTAGTAAATTTATTATCCACAACTAAATCTTTATAACTAATTACATTTAATGGCGAATTACTCTTAGCCATTGCTATCATTTCGTCCATTTTTTTCATTTGCATTAGCTTTTGTTGCAATGCACTCATTTCTTCTTTAGTCATATTTTGAGGTAAAACATTTGTATCTAATTTCATTGAATCTTTAGCAGATACAATAACTACATTTTCTATTCCCAAATCTTTTAATTCATTTTCAATGGGCTTAATCATCGCTAAATAACATTGATCTAGTGCAACAATCATTTTAATTTTTTCACGTATAACCATTTTCAATAATTTTTGAGCACTAATATTTAAATCAACACTATCGGGTCTTGGATCAACATAATCTGAAATGCCTCCAACTTGTGAGGTTCCATAAAATAAATAAGCTGTTTCAGGAATATTAGGCATTAAATACATTACTTTGTCATCATATGAAACTCCTAATGAACTTATAACTTTAGAAGCATTATCAATATTTTCATACAATTCGCCATATGATATTTTATTACCATAATAATTAAAAGCCGTATAATTATCAAAGCCTTTAGTTTGAGTTTTTAAATATCCTGTCAATGTATTTTCAGGAAGAGGTTGTTTCAAAAACTCAGGATCATAATACTTTTCCCACATTCTATCAATATGGGGATAACCAGTTAATTTTTTTTCTTGATTTTGTTCCATTTTTATCTTCTCCTTCATAAAAAAATATTATCTTTCAATCTAAATATAAAGCATAAATCTAAATATTTCAACTATTATTTTTAATATTGTATCAAATATGATACAATATTGTTAGGTGATACAAATGGATTATGATAAAAATTATATTGAAACAATTTATGATGCTTTTGAACTTAATGAAATATTTATTAAAGAATTTATTCAATTTCGGAAAGAAAACAATTTAACTCAAGAATTATTTTCTAAATACTCTAATGTTCCACGAGAAAAAATAGCCAGGATAGAATCCGGCTACTCATCTCCAAGTATACTTAGTTTACTTAAGATACTTGCTCCAATTGGTTATACTATAAAGATTGAAAAAGTAAAAAAAGAATAAAGGTCATTTACACTCAATACAAATAACTGGTACTAACATTTCATCTTCTAGTATTCCCCCATGATTAGCAACCATAGGCTTATCTTTCTTACCAGTAGTAGTATAACTAAATGATAAATTTGATGTGCTAATAAGTACATAATCACCAAAGAAATCATCAATTCTTTTATGTTTAACTCCCATACCTAGCAAACCACTATTTAAAAATTCTTCTTTAGTATATAAAATATATTTACCTTTGAAATGTTTATCTAAAGATTTAACAAATTCTTCATGCATACCATCTTTAATAAAAAATGTTACAAATCTAAATTCTATAGATGGTGGCATTTTTAGGCAAGCATCAATATCTGGATAATCATTTAAATATATTTCTTTTATATTAACTTGACCATGATCTGCAGTAATAATTATTAAAGTATCATCTAACTTTTTAGTTAATTCCTCTAAATTTTTATTAATGTTTGTTAAAACATCAAAGCTTTCTTTACTTCCTACTCCAAATTCATGCATTGTCGTATCAAATTCATCCCAATAAGCTGATATTAAATTGTGCTCTTTATTGTTACAAGCATACTCGATTTTTCCACATAATTCTTCAAATGTTTTAGAACCATTCGGCGCAAACTCCGGAAAAAGCAAATGGAAATTAATATCACTATTTTTAGAACATATTAAATCATATATTCTAGTATATTTTAAATCTTCTTTATAAGAGTTATCTTCAATTACTTTTCTAGTGTAAAAATCTCTTCCCGAAAACATTTCAAGCATACAATTATTTTCTTTTATATATTGCATCCAACCTATCCAACCGCTCTCTAAGGGTGATAAGCCAGAATGAATGGCTGTTGTTGCTGGTACAGTTGATGAAGGCAATACTGTTGTAACACTTGTTAATGTATGTTTATTTAAGAAAGAATCATTGCTTAAAGTAGAACGCATTATATTATATCCCAGACCATCAATAATTAAATATACAATATTTCGATATTTTTTGCTTAATATATCATCTAATTCCTTTAAACTTTGATAATTACTATCAACATTATAATATTTCATAATCGATGAAGATATTGATAAAACGCTCCTATTATAATCTGGTTTTACTATATTCATAATTAATATCCTTTCTAATCTTTATTTATTAAATGCATAAATTCTTTAGATTCTATAACCTTAAGTAACACTTTGGGTTTAAAATTTAGCTTTTTTAATTCATCAATACTCATTTACACCTTTCATTATTTCTAATAACTTATCAAAGTTATCATCTCTAGCTGCAACATTTCTTTTAATCATTCCACACTTATTACATTTATAGATTATTTTTAAAGTGTCTTTTCTACCCTTTTCTACTCCGATAGGTTCAAGCACTCCTAAACAAGCACATAATCTATCGCCAGGATTTATATCGACATGCAAGGAACATAAACAATATGGACAGTGATCTCTGGCACTATAGCCTAATTTTTCCACCATTTTGCCACAGACAACACATTTAAAATTCTCATCAATCATTGTAAATTTAGCACTATTCATAGTTATCTTCCTTTTTTACTATTTAATTTTGCTTCACCAAGTTTTGTTCTTTCTATCTTTAACAATCTATATTTATTTTTTAAATCAGCTACTAATTTATCTCCTTCTTCTGTTCCCATTTTGTGATAAGATAAGGTAAGTTCATATTTTAACTTTTGCATTTCTTTTCTTAAAGATTCTTCTCGTAATTTTATTTCCTTTTCATTCATTATTACCACCAAAAACTATGTCTTCGAAATAAGCATTAGCCTCAAACATATTATTATCGAATAACTCTTTTATTTTATCAATACTGGCCCACATGACATCATTTACTTCCTCTTCTTGAATTGAAACATCACTAATATCACAATCAAAATCAAATAAATAGACATCTAATATATCTGGACAATTCGGATAATATCTTTTAGTAGAACCAATAAACTTATAGGGAGCTTTACTTATATCTACTCCTAGTTCTTCTTTGGCTTCTCTAATTGCTGCCATATAAGTATCTTCTCCTAAAACTGCTGAACCACCCGTACATTCCCACATCAAAGGATGAGCTTTAGTACTAGACCTTTGAGTAATTAAAAACTCTCCTTTACTATTTTTAATCCAAGCATTAGTAACTAAATGATATTCATCATCATTTAGCTTATCTCCCATTTTTAAGACTTTACCAGTCTTATTTTTAAATTCATCATAAATATCCCAATATTCCATTTTATTTTCCTTTCCTTTTTAATGTCTTTCTAGCAATATTTTATTATGTAACTTTCTTTTTATTAATTTAACAACATGGTCATATATATAGGTAAATATAAAATGTCATTTTCAATTTTTAAATCACTTGTATGTAATATTATTGGTTGGGCTAAATAATCATTATATTTATCATATAGTTTTTTTAATGATGAATAAGTATAGTTTTTACCGGATTTAACTTCAATAGGAATTATGTTGTGTTTTGAGGTAATTGATGATTTAGATATTAGAAAATCAATTTCCATTGCATCTTTAGAATTTTCTTTATTATATTTAGAAAAGAAATACAATTTATTTCCTGATGCCGTCAATAATTGAGCAACCATATTTTCCATAATCATTCCATTATTAAATGCTAGTTTATCAAAAAGTATTTTTTTATATATACCTTCACTTATTATTTCTTTTTCATTAAAGGTCATTGATAATAATAATCCTGTATCACTCATATAGCATTTTAAAGCATTAGAATCTAATCTTTGACCAAGGCCTATATTTGGTTCAGTTGTATTATAGGCAATATTTACTAATCCCGCATCTTTAAGCCAGTAAAAGGCCCCCTCAAATTCTCTATACCTGGCATTTTCATCTAAGCTTGCTAAATTAAACTTTTTTTCATGCTTTTGTAGTTGAGATGGTATTGTATCAAAAATTTGTTCCACTTTCAAATTAATTTCATCAGCATGCTTTCTTATATCATCTCTATATAAACTAATAATATTTCTCTTCACTATATCTACAGATTCAAAATTTTTAGTTTTTATATATTCTTCAACTGCTTGGGGCATTCCTCCAACTATCATATATTCTTTAAAATAATCCATAATTTTGCGATGCATAGCTGGGCCTAAAGGCAGTTTATCATTATAATGACTCCGAATAAAATCCATAAGAGTATTTCTTCCCATTGCCCACAAAAACTCTTCAAAATC
>CALVYL010000006.1 GCA_944372215.1 uncultured Bacilli bacterium
CTGTCTTTTTTTATAGTCTTTTTTATTAATTTTATATATACTTTACACTTATCCCACAGGTTTTAGGACAGAACCCACAAATGAAACTAAAGTGTATAATGAAGATGAAAGATTATTAGAGATACTGGATTTTATGAACAGAAAAACTATGGGAGAGTTAAAAGAGCTTGCGGAAGGAGGAAATGTCTTTATGGAACAAGCATTAAAATTTATTGATGCATATTTAGCAGATGAATCAAATCAAGGTTATGGCTCACAATATGACTTGGATGTTGAAGAAGCTCGCGAAGAAGGCGAAAAAGCTGGAATTAAAGCCAATCAAATAGCAACAGCTAAAAAGATGCTAGCAGATGGCATGAATTTAGAAAAGACTGCAAAATATACTGGTTTAAGTATTAAGGTTCTTGAAAAGCTAAGGAAACAGTAATAATTTTGTTTCTTTTTTCTTTACAAAGAAAAACTAATAAACTATAATTAATTTAGTGAGGTAGTGTTATGAAATGTTATTTAAAACAAATTATAAAGGATAAAAATTGGGGATTGCTAAAAACTTTAATAGATTCGCAAGTAATTATTATAGATGATGCATTAATAGATATTATATGTGCAATGAATTGTGATGATATCTATGAACTCTTGAAGGTAATTCCTAGTATTAATAATTCTAAAATAGAAGAAAAAATGCTTAAATGGAGTCTTTATGATACTCTTTATAAATATTGCTATGATTTTGTAGGCCCAGATGAAAGGTTTAAAAAAGCCTTTTTAGAAAAGACAGATTCTGAATATGTATATCGTTACGTAAGATACATTAAACGAAGCCATGATGAAGAAATATTTAATTATTTATTTTTATCAGATAATTGTGACTACAGCTTTTTTATCGATTATGCTAAGTATATTCCTGATGCTCCCATTGAAGCTATGGGTTCATTAATACTTAATGGTAATAATAGTTTAATAAAGGAATTTTTAGAATTAGAAAAATTAAAGGACTATCCAGAGTTAGTTGAAGCATTATTAAATGCCCTAAAAGTAAAAAATGCTAGTAAAGAAATAGCAGAATTAATTTTAGCAATTGATGTTAAGTTACTTAATTTTGAAACTACATATTTATATAATTATATTAAAGAACTATGTGCTTTAGCTATTATAATAGACTATCGGGAATTATATTTATTAATAAGTAAATTACAAGATATAAGATTAATAGATTTATTAAATTTAGTATTAGTTAATAAAGAAAAGGAAATTAGAAATTTAAGTGCTGAAGAAAAGTTTGATTTGTTAGTATTTTTTAATGAACAAAAAGACTATGCTACTATTAAAAGATACAAGAATATGTTTAGTGAATTATTTACTGATTCTTTAACTAGAAAGAGAGAAAATACTCATGAAAGTATTTGATTGGACTAAAGAAATAAAAAAAGACGAACTAGAATATGTAACAAAAGCTTTAAATGAAGATAAATTAATAGTTTTTCCCACCGAAACCGTTTATGGGATAGCGGGTAATGCTCTAAAATTAGATGTAGTAAATAGTTTATATCAAGCTAAAAATAGGGATTATTCTAAACCTTTTAGTTTAATGCTTAGTGATATTACTAAAATTAAAGATATTGCTTATGTTAGTGCAGATGAAGAAAAAGTAATTAAAAAATTTATGCCGGGGTCAATAACTTTAATCTTAAAAAAGAAAGACTGTATTAGTGACTTAGCTACAGCAGGTAAAGATACTGTGGGAGTAAGAATACCTGATCATGAAATAGCTTTAAGTATTTTAAAAAGTATTAATTATCCTTTAGCTACATCTAGTGCCAATATATCTGGTAGAAATAATAATAGTGATATTACAGCTATCATAAATGATTTAGCATATTATGTTGATGTATTTATTAAAGGAAATATTAGTAGTAATTTACTGGCATCAACTGTTGTTGAAATAAAAAATGGCAAAACAAATATATTAAGAGAAGGTATTATAAGTGAACAAGATATAAAGAAAATATTATAATTTATGTCGAACAATGTCGAATCGCTTGCAAATGAAAAAATATAGTTTATAATAAATAACTGTTACCCATAGTAAAATATAGTTTCATGAGTAAAATCTTCAATTATCTAAATTTCAAAAGAATGCTATGGGTAACATTTTATTAGAAAGTAGGAATTATGTTAAAGTTAAAAAAGATTATTAATACAGTAGTAGTATTTATTATCCTGATGTTTGTTATATGTTTTTTATTTAGCTTATACAAACTATTTGTTGGAGATATAACTCCTGCTGAACTAATTAGTGAAACAGGCCTTTATTTTCTTTATACGATTGGTTATGGCGCCCTAGAAGGTGATGCTGTAATTCAAAATATCTTAGCAATGATTGGTATTATATCAGTTGCTTTAATGACGACATTCCTTACTATCAATCTTTTCTGGAGACTTGATGATGTCAAATTTAATAAAGAAATACTATGTGATTTAAACAATATTAAAATATCATTTAAAAATAAAGGCAAAGCTATCTGTGATATGAAAGCTACTTTTGTTTTATATGATTCTAAAATTTCAATGAACATATTAAATCCTCAAGAATACTATATGCCCATAATGTTAAAAAACTCTTTGTGGAACCTAACTCTTTCTTTAAATGAAACTTTTTGGTATAAAGCTATTTATAGTTTGCTTACAGCAAATGATAAAAAATTATATTGTATTTTCTCTTTTGTGGATACTAAAAGTGGTCAAGAAAGTATCAAGGTTGAAGAAATAAAAAAAGAAAATCTAAATATAAGTTATGATGAATTTATTAAACCAGTAATTTTAAAAAGTAAAGATTTATTAAAGATAGAAAATGGTGGTAAATTAGTTATTAATGAAAATATTAATTATTCTTTTAAGAGAAATGATTCTAAAGATTCATTTGTAATGATGTATTATAATTTTCATAATAATTATCTTAATTTAGAAAAATATAATAAAGATACAACTTATTTAGAACTTGATATTAATACAAGTGATAATATTTTACTTAATTTTGAAATAAAACTAAGTAATGGTAATAATTTATCAAAAGAATTATTATTAAATAATAAAAAAATAAAAATAAATTTAAGTGATTATCCAGATTCTTTAGAAGAAATTACCGAAATATGTTATACAATATTTAAAAAGAACAATAAATTAAATGGTAGTTTAATAATAAATGATTTAAAGATTATAACTAAATAAAGAATATTAAAAAAATATTAATTAATAATATAAACAAGCAAACTTGCTTGTTATATTTTGCTTTTTTTGATAAAATATATTAGTCTTAAGGGAGGGTATATATGTTTGAATTAGTTTCCAAATTCGCACCTAGTGGGGATCAACCCGAAGCAATAAATGAGTTAGTTGATGGTATCAATAAAGGTGTTAAAGAACAAGTATTACTTGGGGCAACAGGTACAGGTAAAACTTTTACTATTGCTAATGTTATAGCTAAAACTAATAAACCAACACTAGTTTTAGCTCACAATAAAACTTTGGCAGGTCAACTCTATGCCGAATTAAAAGAGTTTTTTCCAAATAATCATGTTGAATATTTTGTCTCTTATTACGATTATTATCAACCCGAAGCATATGTACCTAGTAGTGATACTTATATTGAAAAAGATGCATCTATTAATGATGAAATTGATGAGCTTCGCCATGCGGCAACATCAGCTTTAATCAATTTTAAAGATGTTATTGTGGTAGCTTCAGTTTCTTGTATTTATGGTATTGGAGAAAAAGAAGAATACGAAAAAAATATGCTTATTTTAAGTGTTGGTCAAAGTATATCTCGTAATATTATTTTAAATAGATTAATTGATATGACTTATGAGCGAAATGAATTAGATTTTCATCGGGGCACATTTCGTGTTCGTGGGGGTAATATTGATATAATCCCTGTTAATGAAAAGTCACTCGGTATTAGAATTACTTTAGATGAAGATGTAGTTGATGAAATATCACTATTTGATCCATTAACTGGAGCAATAGAAAAAAGTGTTAAAAGTATTACGATATCACCAGCTTCCCACTTTGTTACTAGTAAAGATAAAATAGATATAGCCATATCTCGTATTGAAGCAGAACTAAAAAACCGATTAGAAGAATTAAAACAGGAAAACAAATTAATCGAAGAACAAAGGCTTCGTGAGCGAACTAATTATGATATCGAAATGCTTAAAGAAACAGGCTTTTGTAATGGGGTAGAAAATTATTCAAGACATTTAGCTCTAAGAGAAGCTGGGGAAACACCAAGCTGTTTGATTGATTTCTTTCCTAAAGATTTCTTGCTTGTTGTTGATGAATCCCATGTAACGCTTCCTCAAGTTCGCGGTATGTATAATGGGGATAGACAAAGAAAACAAACCCTTGTTGATTATGGTTTTCGTCTTCCTAGTGCTCTTGATAATAGACCCCTAACATTTGCGGAATTTGAAAGTCACATTAACCAAGCAATTTATGTTTCAGCTACTCCCGGAGATTATGAACTAGAAAAAACTAGTGGTAAATACACAGAACAAATTATTCGGCCAACAGGATTACTTGACCCAATTATTGAGGTTCGTCCAACCGATGGCCAAATTGATGATATCATCAGCGAAATTAGAAATAGAATTAGTAAAAATGAAAGAGTTTTAATTACAACTCTTACTATTAGAATGAGTGAAGAGTTAACTAATTATTTAAAAGAATTAAATATAAAAGTTGCTTATTTACATAGTGAAATTAAAACATTAGAACGCCTTAAAATAATTCAAGATTTAAGATTAGGCACTTATGATTGTGTTGTTGGTATAAACTTGCTTCGTGAGGGATTAGATATACCAGAGGTAAGTTTAATATGTATCCTTGATGCCGATAAACAAGGATTTTTAAGGAGTAGTAGAAGCTTAATTCAAACAATTGGTAGATGTGCTCGTAACGAAAATGGTAAAGTTATTATGTATGCCGATACCATAAGTGATGCTATGGATGAAGCAATTAAAGAAACCAAAAGAAGAAGAGAAATACAAGAGGGTTATAATAAAGAACATGGTATTGTACCTAAAACGATTGTTAAAGAAATAAAAGAGATTGTAACAAACGAAATAGTTAAGAGTGATAAAAAGAAAGTAAGTAAGAAAGAAAAAGAAAAAATGTTGGTTACTCTTGAAGAAGAAATGAAGGAAGCAGCATCTAAAATGGATTTTGAAAGAGCAATTGAACTTAGAAATATAATTTATGAAATGAAAGGTATTTAAAAAAACAAAAAAGTATGATACAATTTGAGAAAGTAAAGAGGTGGAATATTGACAACTTATATTTTTGGCCATAAAAATCCTGATACTGATAGTGTGTGCTCTAGTATTGCTTTATCTTATTTGAAAAATGAACTCGGAGGTAAAACAGCCCCAAAGGTATTAGGTAATATTAATAATGAAACTAAATTTGTATTAGATTATTTTAAGGTACCAGTACCAAGTTATCTAAATGATGTTAGAGTTAGAATAAAAAATATTAAATATGATAAAAAAGCTTATATATTTGAAGAAGAATCAATTAATGATGCTTTTAATATAATGCAAAAACAAAACTTAACAGCTATACCTTTAATTGATGATAAAAAGAAATTAACTGGTTATGTTACTTTAAAAGAAATAGCTAAATATTTAATTAGTGGTAATAAAGAAATAGTTAATACAACTCTTGATAATATTATTGAAACATTAGATGCTAAAGTAATCGTTAAATGTGATGATTTAATTTCTGGGGATATCTTAATCGCCGGACTACAAAGTAAAACTATTGAATCTTCATTTAGATTATCAGAAAGAGATATATTAATTGTAGGGGATAGATATAAAGTATTAAATTATGCTATTGATTCTAAAGTTAAATTAATTATTTTACCCCTTAATGTTAATGTGGATAAAAAGATAATTAAAAAAGCGGAAAAGAATAATGTCAATATTATAGCATCGGAATTTGATAGTTTTCAAATTGCTAATAAAATACTTTTAAGTAATTTTATTAAAAGTATTAACTTAAATAAAAGTCCTGTTACAGTTAATAATGAAGATTATTATACCGATTTTAAAAACATGGCTCATAGAGTAAATCATTCTAATTATCCTGTTATTAATAATAAGGGTGAATGTTTAGGTTTAATTAGACTAACAGGACCTAATGATTATGAAAAACAAAAAGTAATATTGGTTGATCATAATAATTTTGCTCAATCTGTTGATGGTTTAGATGAAGCGAATATTTTAGAAATAATTGACCATCATAATCTTGGAGCTATTGGAACAAGCCTTCCAATTAATTTCCGGAGTAAACCAGTAGGTTGTACCTCAACTATGATTTATGACATGTATAAAGAAGAGCGTGTGGCCATACCAAAAAATATGGCGGGTTTAATGCTTTCGGCAATTTTATCAGATACTCTGCTTTTAACTAGCCCAACAACAACTGAAGATGATAGATTTGCAGCAGTAAAGCTAGCAAGTATTGCTAAAGTAGATATTGATACATATGGTATCGAAATGCTTAAAGCCGCAAGTTCAATTGAAGGTAAATCTCCAGAAGAATTAATTAAAACTGACTTTAAATCATATGTTGTGGGAGATAAACTACTGGGAATTAGTCAAATAATGACTATGGATATTGATACTATAGAAAATCATATGGATGAATATATTGCTAAACTAAATGAAATGGTTGAACTAAATTATAGTATTGTAACGATATTTATAACTGATATTATTAAAAATGGTTCTTATGTTTTATACAATGAAAAAGCTGCTGATATCATTAAAGATGCCTTTGGTTTAAAAAGTATTCATCAATGTATGTTTTTACCAAAAATAGTATCTCGTAAAAAACAAATTCAACCAAATATTATAAGTGTATTAGAAGGTGATTAAGTGAAAGCCCTTGTAACTGGAGCCTCCAGCGGTATAGGAAAAGAAATTGCTTATTATTTAGCGAGTTTAGGTATTGATTTAATAATTGTTGCCAGAAACAAAGAGAATTTAGAAAGAATAAAAAAAGAGGTTAAGGTCAATGTTAAAATAATAGCTATGGATTTAATAACCAGCGATAATGTTTTTAAATTATATGATATGGTTAAGAAGGATGATATTGATATCTTAGTCAATAATGCTGGATTTGGTTTATTTGGGACATTCGACGAAACAGATTTAAATAGAGAACTCGAAATGATTGATTTAAATGTTACCACTTATCATATATTAACTAAGTTATTTTTGATAGATTTCTTAAATAAAGATTCCGGTTATATACTAAATGTCTGCTCTAGTGCTGGTTTTATGGCAGGACCTCGTCTTAGTACTTATTATGCTACTAAAAATTATATAACAAAACTTACTTTAGCTATTAATGAAGAATTAAGGCAGAAGAAAAGCAATGTTAGCATTTCCGCTCTTTGTCCCGGACCAGTAAATACTAACTTTAATAAAGTAGCTCATGGCGAGTTTGCCATTAATGAAATTAGTCCTAAATATGTGGCTAAACTAGGAATAGATAAAATGTTTAAAAAGAAAATGTTAATTGTTCCCACACTTAAAATGAAATTAACTTTATTCTTAACAAGATTGGCTCCACTCAGATTACAACTAATAATCGCTTATCATATACAGGGAAAAAAATTAAAAAAATAGATAAACACACCAAAAAGTGTGTTTATTTTATGTAATATTAACCATAATATTTATATGAAAACATTATGGCAAAATATTAAAATGCATACATATAAATCATTAGATCAAGATATTACTTGTGATTATCTAATCATTGGTGGTGGTATTACAGGTCTAAATATTTTATATCAATTACAAGATAAAGATGTAATTTTAGTAGAAAAAAACACTATAGGCAGCGGCATAACCGCCAGGAGTAGTGCTAAAATAACATTTTTACAAGAAAATATTTATTCTAAAATAAATTCTTTAGAAAAAGCTCAAATGTATTATAAGTGCAATAAGTTAGCAATTAAAACTTTAATAAACACTATTAATAAAGAAAACATCGATTGTGATTTAGAAAAAGTAAAATCATATTTATATACTAAAGATTTAAATAACATTAAAAAAATTCAAAAAGAACGAAAAATATTAACATATTTCAGAGAAAATCCGCAGGTTACTAATATATTACCCAATAAAATGTTAGTAAATTATGCTATATATGTTGATAATACTTATGTTTTTCATCCTTTAAAGTATATAAATCACTTAGCCTATAAATTAAAAGATAAAATATATGAAAATTCTAACATAACTAAAATTTCATATAATAATGGAATATATTATTGTTATACCCAAAATAACATAATTAAAACAAAAACTGTGATACTAGCCTGTTTTTATCCTTATTTTTTATTACCATTTCTCATGCCCTTAAAAGGTAATTTAGAAAAATCTTATATAACTACAAAGAAAGATAAAAACAAATTATTTAGTGCAATTAATATAGATGATAATTTATTATCAATTAGATATAATAAAGATACTTTAATTACTGTTACTAATTCTCATAATATCTGTTTTAATAAAAATATTGATGATTATACATGGAGTAATCATGATATTATAACCCCTGATTATTTACCATATATAGGATATATTAAAGATAATTTAATAATTGCCACTGGATTTAATACTTGGGGAATGACCAATAGTATAACTGCTAGTTTAATAATTAAAGATATAATAAATAATAAAAAGAATAATTATATAGATTTATTTGATCCTAAAAGAAATAAAAGTTTATTAAAATATAGTTATAATATATTTAGTAATATATATAGTTTAATTGGCAATAAACTAAATAAAAATAAAGAATATTATCATAATAATCCAATATTTATTAAAGATAAAGCTATATATGTTGATAATTCAGGAAATAAACACATAGTATATAATAAATGTCCTCATTTAAAATGTACATTAATTTTTAATGAAAAAGAACAAACCTGGGATTGTCCATGTCATGGCTCAAGATTTAATTTAGATGGCAAAGTTATTATTGGCCCCGCCAATTATGATATAAGTGTAAAAAAATAGCATTTAGTTAAGTTCTCTAACTAAATGCATTTCTTTTTCTTGCGGATAAATATTTTCTAATAATTGATATTGTAATGTTAAATCTAAAGCTAGTCTTACCATAACCTCTTTTTCTCTTGTAAAATCAATACTTATTATTTTTTCAGTACCGTTTTTTGTACCATCTGGCATTGGATAAGTCTTTTTATTATGTTCATCAACCTTAATTTTATATCTTTGATCAGGATGTATTTGATAAATTCTATTATGTAATCTATTAGCACCAATAAATAAAGAAATTTCATTTACAGGATCAACTACTAAAGTTGTTCCTGCAAAACCGGGAGACATAAAAGCTTTACCAGAAAGGGGAGCATAAACAGATAGATACTTTGGATCTTTTTGTTTTAAATAAACTAAAGAACCATAAAAGTAAGTATAATGATCTATATCTTCTTGAAAACCAGTTGCAGTATCTCCCATAGTCATAACTAATTTTTTACTAATAATATCGCCTTTAATTAAAGCATTAGCAAAACTAATCATATCATCTTTAGTAGAAAAGAATCCGGCATGACCTGGAGCGATTCCTAATGCATGTCCCATAGCAATTGCTTTAGTATCATGAACAGTTCCAGGTACATTATCAATTCTCGTAAAATATGATCCGTCATGGTCAATACCAGAAGAATAGTTTTCATTAGCAACCCTATATAATTTTTCTTTAGGAACATTTAAATAAGTATCTTTCATTCCTACTTTTTCAAATATTTCGGCATTGACAAAATCTACAAAAGACATATGAGTAGTTCTTTCTACAACATATCTTAAAATCATTGCCCCAATATCGGTATAAGCATTATTTAAATGATTATATCTTTTATGAGCACTAAATAAAATAGCTTCAGCTTCTTTTGGATTATTGGCGCTATCTATTCTTTTATCAGTACCAATATTAGCACTAAACTTAAGTAATTCATATACAGTAACATCTTCTAAATTTTTAAATTCCGGAACATACTTATTAACAGGATCAAATACATCGATTAATCCCATTTCATATATTTTAAGAATAGCAACCGCCGTAAATAATTTGCTGGTAGATGCTAAATCAAATATAGTATTTTCTTCCATATCCAGTTCCTTGGGTACTAACACCCAATTTTCCATTACATATTCTTGTCTCTTACCGCATAAAACTGTATCTCTAGTTTTATATGTCCCAAAATCTAGCAATACCCCTGGAGTAATTTTAGTTAAATTAACAAAATTATCCATAATTTCTTTTAAACCACTTCTTTGAAATAATTTTAATCTCAAAGTAGTAATGCTAGCATTAGGATTTTCTTTTATTACATCCAATACTGGTTTTAATAAAATTTCATAATCTTTCTTAGTAAATAAATCTTCTAGTAAAGGAGAAGATGTATCTAATTCATTTTTAAGTAAAGTATTAATATACTTATTATATATATTATGGGCTTTTCCCGTTGTCAAAATAATCACCTTTGCTTCTTAAATATTATAAAATACTGCTAATTTAATGTCAATCAAAATCAAAATTACCAAATTTTGGAAAAAATAATTCACAAACTATAAAATATGTGATAAAATGTTTAAGGTGAAAATATGGCAACTAGAAATAGGAAAAAGAAAATTAGAGTACGTTCAGATGAGAAAAGTGTTAATTCCCTTATCTCACAAATAATTAAAATAAGAAAAGAAGAAAATCTAACTCAAAAGGAACTTGGTGAAAAACTAGGTGTATCCGATAGAACTATATCCGCATGGGAAACCGGTACAGCAACACCAGATAGTAACAGTATTATTAAAATATGTACTGAATTAGGTATATCACCTAGTGCTTTTGTCTTGCAAAAGAAAACATTTAAAGATTATCTAAATTCTATTTTAAAATTATTAGCTAAATGTTGGAATTTCGTATGGACACATATCCTAATGATTATATTTTCTATTCTCTTTATTTTGTTATTTATCTTTTGGGTAAATAATTATAATGCTATCAATGTTTATTATCTTAATTATAATGGCAGTGATAATATTACTATAGATCGTGGTTACTTTATTAAGAACAAAACAAGAAACATTTTAGTAATTGATAACATATCAGTTACCAAAATAGATTATGATATAAAATCAGTAAATTTAGAATTATACACTTTAGTAAATGCCGATAGAATTACTTTGTATACTGCTAATAATTTAGATGATATTGTAATAGATGAATTAAATAATTATCCAACCGTATTAAAAAGAGATATTGTGAGATCAATGCAAAACAATTTACATTTAAAAATTACTATAATTGATGAAGATGATGAAATTCATAATTACCAAGCTAATATAGTATTTAAAGAATTCTTTAGCAATGACAAATTAGCATATCCCACTTATCAATCAGAAACAAGCAATAATAGTTCCATTTATGCTAGCAATAATGTTATCCCAACTTATAATTATCGAATGAATCAAAATATATCTTTAATTAATTATTCTGAAGCCGCAGTTAATATTGAACCAAATAATACCAAAATTATTAATAAAGAAAAATTACAAACAATTGGTTATGAATATAATGAAGATACTAATACCTATATTAAACAAGATGGTATAAAAGAAATAGAATACAATGATGATGCTGATTCATTAACTGTGAGATATGTAATAGATGATTATGAATATATAACATATTTTTATGTTTCAAGTGATAGAATTTTATTTAATTTGAATGTTGATGGACAATTGGCTATTAAAATAAATTATTATGTAAGCATAAGTAAATTAAATTGTATGGTTGGAAATTGTGAAAATTATACTTCGGAAATTGACTATATTCTCGCAGAATATGATAAAATTTTCGAAACTCTATTTTAATGGAATTGTAACTCCATTAATTTTCTATTGCCAATTTAAACATATTTTTGTTATGCTTAGGTTGGGAGTAGAAAGGAGGTAAATTTTAAAAAACAAATTAGTGAATAATAATATTATAAAAACAGTTAGTTTTATAATATTATCATTTTTTACAACTTTGTGTTTTATAGGAAATGTTAAAGCTGAAACAACCGATGCAGATTACAACAAATTAAGAAGCATATTTTCTGAAGAACGAATATCTATTATGAGCGATGCCGAAAAAGCTATATACACCGAAAATGATGTCACAGTTACAGAAAAGCTTTATAAAATAACGCAAACAATTAATAATACTTACATCTATGAAGAGTTAGATCCCGACATGGCTGAAGAAATAGCACAAAATTCTCAAGTTAGCACTTTAGATGCTAATTATCAAACAACTTATAAGAAAATTTCCTTAATAGATGTTGAGATGAATAATAATTACCATCAATTAACAGTTTATACGAGATGGCTAATTGTTCCTGTTACCCAATCTTTTGATGTTACAGCATTGCGTGTCGATGACGCAACAATAATAGATGGAACACAATATGGTACTCAAGTATATAGAAAAGATGGAACATTAGGTTATGTTGAATATTCACCAAACGGCACCAACATTAGAAAAGAAGACGACGGCTTTGGTATATCGATGAATTTAGTTAATAATGCTACTTATTATGAAACAGATATTACAGCTAATGTACAAGCAACAACCAAGTGGGCATCAGCTTATGGAACTTATCAACATGCAGTTACAGATGTAAGCCTAGATGAATCACAAAGTTATACCATATCTCATAATGGTTTTGGAGACGTTTTAAATTTTGCAACTGGGGTCCAAAACAAATATGATGGTATGAACGGTGTTTCTATATCATTAAGCTATTCTTAATATAATTTCCCTTACAGTGTATTTTCTCTACATTGTATCTTATTTTAATAAAGTGTTTCTATAAATTTTTATAATAAGAATAGCACGTGATTATAGAATCGCCTCGGCAGAAGAGCAAAAGGAGTAGTATGTTTTATTGACACGATGTTTTAATAGAAACATATTTTCCTTGTGCCTTTTAAGATATTTGTGTCATAAAGTTGAAAATAATAACATACCATTAATTAGATAAACGAAAGATGGTGAGTTATGGAAAAAGAAAAAATAATATCTTCTATAGCAAAGCGTGGTAATGGCGAAATATATCTTGGTGTAGTCGGAGCTGTTCGAACAGGAAAATCAACTTTTATCAAACGTTTTATTGAAAATTTAGTTGTGCCTAGTATTTCGGATGAATACGAGAAAAAACGTTGTTTAGATGAAATTCCTCAGAGCGCTCAAGGTAAAACTATTATGACTACTGAACCAAAATTTGTTCCTAGTAATGGAGCCACAATCAAAGTCGGCGAATTCGAAACAAGCATCAAATTGGTGGATTGTGTAGGATATGTTATTCCTGATGCCAACGGTTTTGTGGATGAAGATGGAAATCCAAGGATGGTAAAAAGTCCATGGTTTGAGGATGCTATTCCTTTTGTAGAGGCTGCCGAAATTGGAACAGAAAAAGTAATTAAAGATCATGCAACGATTGGAATTGTGGTAACTACTGATGGATCTTTTGGAGAAATAAAGAGAAATTCTTATATTGAAGCCGAAGAAAAAGTAGTTAGTGAATTAAAAAGTATTGGTAAACCATTTATAGTAATATTAAATTCTATACATCCTACTAATACGGAAACTAGAGAACTCGCAGATTCTTTAAGTGCCACATATGAGGTTCCAGTTATTCCAATAAGTGCAGAACTTATGAATGAAAAAGAAATAATGGAGATACTAAAAACAGCACTTTATGAATTCCCGGTATTGGATATTAAAGTATCAATTCCTGAATGGGTACATGTTTTACCAAATGATCACGCAATTAAAAAAGAATATTTAGATAAAATTCGTGAAAGTGTAATCACTGTAGAAAAGATTAAAGATGTTGACTATATTTTAGAACACTTTAATGATTCAGAATTTATATCCAATGCTTATATTAGTGAGTTAGATGCATCAACAGGAACCATTACCATTAATTTAGAATCAACATCAGAACTTTACACAGAAACATTAAAATCTATAATGGGAGATATGGTTACAACTAAGGCTGGACTACTAAAAATATTTGCATCATATACCGAAAATAAAGAGGAAATGGATTCCATAAAAGAAGCTATCAAAATGACTAATGCAACGGGTTATGGAATTGTCTATCCATCTCTTAAGGAATTAAAGTTAGCAACACCAGAACTTGTAAAACAAGGTAGTAGGTATGGTGTTAAATTAAAAGCAGTAGCATCAAGCATTCATATGATAAAAGTAGATGTCGAATCAACTTTTGAACCAATTATAGGCAGCGAAATTCAATCTAAAGAGTTAATCAATCATTTAATGAAGGATTATGAAACAGACTCTTCAAGCATTTGGAAAAGTGAAATTTTTGGTCGCAGCTTAGAAACAATTGTTCAAGAAGGAATACAGGCTAAACTTAATATGATGCCTGATAATACCAGATTTAAATTAAAAGAAACAGTTTCTAAAATTGTTAATAAAGGCTCTAATACTTTAATAGCTATCGTAATTTAAACGATAACTATTTTTTTAATTTTGCAGAATTTATTAAATTGAAGCTAAAAATGACAAAAAAATAACTAG
Organism: uncultured Bacilli bacterium; assembly: GCA_944372215.1. Classification (GTDB taxonomy): domain Bacteria; phylum Bacillota_I; class Bacilli_A; order RF39; family UBA660; genus Onthocola_B. Next base: position 14,692 of record CALVYL010000006.1, read on the forward strand.
AATAATAAAAAAAATAATAAAAACGGCTTCAAAATACTAAAATTGCTCATTTGTCAAATTGTTTTTCTTATGTTATTATTGCAAGTGCAAGGAGGAATATATGATCCAGAAAATTTTAAGAGGATATATTTTTAGATTATATCCTACTAAAGAACAAGCAACTTTAATTGATAAAACAATTGGTTGTTCAAGATTTATTTATAATTATTCATTAAAAGAACGATTAAATAAAAAAATTACAAACTATGAACAAATTAAAAATTTACCCAATTTATTTACAGAATACAAATGGTTAAATGAAATTGATAAAAATGCTTTATATAACAGCATTAAAAATGTTGATAGAACAATAACAAACTATGAAAATGGACTTATAGATATTGTTAATTTTAAAAGTAAAGATAAATATAATGTTTATCAAACGACTTATTATGAAAGTAATTTAAATGGTAAATTATATCGAAGCATAAAAATAGATTTTAAAAATCATTTAATATCCCTTCCCAAAATAAAAAATATTAAATATCGGGGATACAAGAAAAAAACAAATTTACAGGGTAATATTAAAAGTGCAGTAATTAGAAGAACCGCTGGTAGATATTATATAAGCTTACTTGTTGCGGAAGAAATTGTTAAACCAGAATTCATTCCCCGAAGCATAGTGGGACTTGATTTAGGAATTAAAAATATAATAGTAACTAGTTATAATGAAAAAATAGAAAATAGTTTAGAATGTACTAATATCTATAAAAGAATAAAAGGTTTACAAAAAGGTTTGAATCGGTGTCAACCCGGTAGTAAAAATAGATATAAATTAAAATTAAAAATCCAAAGATTATATTTAAAACTCAAAAATATTCACAAATCTCTAATTCATGCGATAACCAATAAGATAGTTAACTATAATGATATTATTGTTATGGAGGATTTAGATATCTTAGAAATGTACCAAAAAAGGAGCATGGCCAAACACTTAATAAAAATTCCCCTCGCTGAAATTAAAAAAGTGTTGAGATACAAATGTAACTGGCAAAATAAAAAGCTAATTACAATAAATAGGTATTATCCCAGCAGCCAAATATGTTCGCGTTGTGGTTATCAAAATAAATTACTAAAAAATTTAAAAATAAGGAATTGGACATGTCCAAGTTGTGGTGCAGAGCATGATCGTGATATTAATGCCAGTTTAAATATATTATTCGAAGGATTAAAAGTATATATAAATAGTCTATTTTAAAATAGTTTGAAAAGGTTCAAAAATTAACAGTAGGGTATTGCGTATCCGAAATTGGTCTATGGAGAAACTCTATGTTTCTGGGAAGTAGAAAGGTAATATTATTAGTTTTTGACTTTTTATGTCACTTATTTATGTCAAGTGCTAGTAAAAAAGTAGGAAAAATCATAAAATTTCATGACATTTTGCAATTTTTTCTTGATTTTGTCCCGCATTTTTGCTAATCTTAATATGTAAGGACAATGTGCTTTACAAAAAATGACATATATGGGAGGTATGAAATCATGTCAAAGACTGAATTAGTAGAACTAATTGCAAAAGAGGCGGGACTTACTAAAGCTGATGCATCTCGTGCATTAGATGCCACTTTAGCAGGAATCACTGCTGGTCTTAAAAAGGAAGGAAAAGTTTCATTAGTTGGTTTTGGAACATTCTCAGCTAAAAAAAGAGCTGCTCGTGAAGGTATCAATCCATTAACTAAAGAAACAATTAAAATTCCTGCTAAGACTGTTGCATCATTTAAAGCTGGAAGCAAGTTAAAAGATGCTTTAAATTAATTTTTCAAACAAAAAGTTAAGCAAAATAAAAAAGTTGATGAAAATCAGCTTTTTTTCTTACCTAAAATCGGGTATAATATTATAGAGGTAGTATATATGAATAAAAAAATGTTATTCTTTTTAATTATCGGTTTATTATTAATAATAATCCCTTTTATTTTTAGCTCTTATAACATTTTTCGCTTAATAAGTGTTATTTTGGGAATATTAATTATTACCATTAGTTGTATATTTAATCCAAATAGAAATATTTATCTAATTATTATATTGCCACTATTATTAATTTTCGTAACATATTCTATTGATATATTTTTATATATCAAATTTTCTAGGATACCGATATATATTTATGAAATTAAGATTAATGAGAAAATAAGTACATACAATAGCTTTTTTTATCGTATTTATAAATGTGATAATGAATTAATTTTAGACTACGGCTATGAAAAAAAATATGCTTGTTCTAATGATTCATTAGAAGAAATAACAGTTAATGATTTTTTGTTAAATGCAGAAGAAAGTTATAATCAATACAAAAATAAATTTGTAAAAATAACAGGCAAAATCAGTAAAATCAGTGGTCGTGAACAAATAGAATTAGGATTATATGAAACAGTTGATAATTCTTTGAATGGTTATGTTAATTTTAACAATGACTATAAATTACAAGTAAACTTAAATGAAGATTTAACGAAATATCGTATATATGATTATGTCTCAGTTATTGGAAGGGTAACAAGTTATAATAATGGGACAATTATCTTGCAAGAGGCTTATACTATTCCAAGTGATATATATAATGATTATACATATGAAATTACTTTAAATAATGATACTAATTTAGTTAATATAACTGATAATTATTATCTGTATGGTATTAGTACATTTTATGTTAAATATGCCGAAGATGCAATTTATGAATTGAGATATTTATTAAATGATGGTAAAATAAATATTGAAGATATGATTGATAATAGTGGTGGTGAAATATTACGAGATGAAGAAAATAATATAATCGCTCGAAATTATAACTTTGATGATTTTGATATTTTAGTGTGTGAAAACGATAAATACATTTTTACAAATAACGAATTTGATAAAAATATTAATTTATGTAATTACGGAGGTCTAAATGAAGAATAAAGGATTTACGTTAGTAGAATTACTGGCGGTAGTAGCAATATTAGCAATTGTAGCGGGTTTATCAATGGCAGTATTTACTAGAGTAAGAGATGATGTACTAAATCAAGAACTAAATAATATAGCATCGTATATAGAAGCTCAAGCTCAAAATTATGCCGCCGATACTAATATAACGGTAATAAATGTGGAAGGCCTAATCCAAGCAGGTTATGTTGAACCCGATGATGAAACGGATATATATAATCCCGTAACTAATGAAAGTTTAAATTGTTTTGTAGTAAGAACTAGTTATGAAGAAGGAGAATATACATCGGTATTAGATCTTGATTCTAGCAATAATTTGATGGATGAAAATGGCATATGTAATTTTTACGAACAAATAGGTGATGATTTAATATTAATTGGAGTAGAACAAAGTAATGGAACATATCGTCCTGCCAATAACAGTGAGTGGTATGGGACAAGTGTTAATTTAGCAATAATAAATCAAGAAAATAACGAACCATTTACCGCAGGTAGTGAAATAAGTTATTTATGGCAAAGTAACTATGGAACAACTCAAACTAGTAGTACGATTACAGCAGATGTTGCTGAAGGTGTAGCAAGTAACATTCCCTATACGGCCATAATTAATTATCATGATGAAGATGGGAATAATGTTTCAAGAACTGCTAGTGCATTGATTAATATAGACAAGGAAAATCCGAGAATATTTCCAGTAGAAAACCCAGATAATGAAACTTGGGCGCAATATAAAAATGTTACAATTTCTGCCACCGATAGCGAAGGATCCGGATTATATGGAATATATGTTCAATCAACAACCGAAAATGGTGCAAACATAACTTGTCCTACATCAAGAAATAGGTATAATGATGAAAGTATCAGCGGCGGAAATAATGGCGTATATACCTATGAAGCCAGAGCAGAAGGCTGGTACCAAGCCTGTGCCATGGATAATGTAGGAAATGTATCAGTTGCTAGCAATAAATTTCAAGTAGATAATGTTGATGGCACTATTGGTAATGCTACCATATCAGCAAGTCCTACAGCCCCAACTAATCAATCCGTAACATTAACGGGAAATGGTGAAGATGAGGATTCCGGAATAGTAGCATATAAATTTAATCAAACTGGTAATGTGAACGATGGAACATGGAATACAATTCCTGGAAATCCAGTAGCCAATACAACTCAAACTCAACCAGTAACTCAAAATGGAACATACTATTTTTGTATCCAAGATGCCATTGGTAATGAAGGATGTAGTGATCCTGTTACTGTTAATAACATAGATAGAACACCACCAACAGTAGATTTAGATGTCAATACTACCGCTTTTACCTATTCAGTAATATTAACGGGATCAGCTGAAGATGCATCAGGGATTGCAGGATATCAGTTAACTGAAAGTTCAAGCGTACCATCATCTTGGATAACTAATCCCAACGGAACAACTAATAATTTATCGGATATAGATTTTACTAGAAATGAAAATACAACATATTATTTTTGGGTTAGAGATAGGGCTGGAAATACCAGTTATGCTAGATTAAATGTTAATAATATTGTAGTGCTTAGAAGGGCAAGTAAAACTATTTCGGATAGAACAAGACCGGTTGATGGTTATGTATCAACATCAGGTATAGTTCAAATAGTTAGTGTAAGCACTAGTAATGGCTATGTATCAAGTTATAGTATGGGAAGCAATAGAGTAAATGTTACCGCAACTGGTGGTACCTCTTCAACAGGATATGAAGATGGAATCTGTAGTTCAAATAGTTATCTCAATAGTTATAGAGCCGATGAAGAAGAGGTTTGTGCAAGCCGTTATTATTGTCCTTTAGGTGGTCGTTTATCGGGAGGTACATGTACTCACTTAGCTGGTGATAGCCGTTATACAACTTATCACTCTGCAACTGCGGATTATCCAGCAGGATATCGTTATAATCAATACTATTATGTTATTTCAGGGGTGAAAGAAAGTATAGCATGTAACTGCAATAATGGTAGATATCAAGATTGTGGTAGTCCTGGAGGAAGCACATATTGTGATAGGGAAGGATATTATAGAGATCCAGATAATAGTATAAGAGATATTGACTATTATTATGTTCCAGACACTCCAGAAAATGGCGAATCATGTTCTGGATACTATAGTGGTACTCACCAAGCCTACGGTAGATGTTGGTGGGAAGGTGATTATGACCCATATTGTTATGGAGATGATTACGAAACAGAATATAGTTGTGGTTGGGGAGAAACACTAGTTGGTTCAAGATGTTATAGTTGCGATGAAGGATATTTTAATGAGGATACAATGTCTTGTGATTATTCTTGTCAAAAACCTTATACCTATTATAGTTATCCAATTACAGTAGAGTATTACGTAAGAAAGTAGAGGTGTTATTTTGAAAAATCGAAAAATTTACATTATAATAATTGCTACACTATTAATATTATTAATAGCTATCGTAATTCTGATATTAACGAAAGATGATAAAAGTCCTAGTAATGTCGAAGAACCAGAAGATATAACTGCTACTTTCCAAACATTAATAAATAACGATTATTTATATTATTATTACTTTTATGGTGATGTTGAAATTGGTGAAGGATACATTGAAGAAAATGGCGAAAGATATTATTATGTAACAGATGAGACAATTACTAATATGGATAAATCAATAAATGTATTAATAAGTGAAACATATTTGAACATATCCTTAGATGAATTGTTAAACCCTGAAGATGCCAATCAATATATCCAATTAAATGGTATATATTATGTCAAAAAAAGTTCAAATGTATGTCATAACGTGAATAAATACAATTTGGACAATATAAGCTATGAAAGTAGTGGGGATGAAAGTATGTTTGTAATATTTGATGAAACCAGTACTCACATTTATTCAGTAGATGGTCCTTGGAAATTAAGATCAAATTTATCTTATTGTTTAGATTAAAATAGAAGAATTTTCTTCTATTTTTCTTTACAATAGTTTGTTTTTTTTATATAATAAATTTGAAAATAGGTGGTGTAGTAATGAAAAAAAGAGGATTTACATTGGTAGAATTAATGGCAGTAGTAGCAATATTAGCAATATTAGCAGGTCTATCAATGGCAGTATTTACTAGAGTAAGAGAAGCAACACTAAATCAAGAATTAGATAATATAAAAGCATATATAGAAACTCAAGCTCAAAATTATGCCGCCGATACCAATATAACTGTAATAAATGTGGAAGGCCTAATCCAAGCAGGTTATGTTGAACCAGATGATGAAACGGATATATATAATCCCGTAACTAATGAAAGCTTAAATTGTTTTGTAGTAAGAACTAGTTATGAAGAAGGAGAATATACATCAGTATTAGATCTTGATCCTAGCAAAAATTTGATGGATGAAGATGGCATATGTAATTTTTACGAACAAATAGGTGATGATTTAATTTTAATTGGAGTAGAACAAAGTAATGGCACATATCTTCCTGCCAATAACAGTGAGTGGTATGGGACAAGTGTTAATTTAGCAATAATAAACCAAGAAAATAACGAACCATTTACCGCAGGTAGTGAAATAAGTTATTTATGGCAAAGTCATTATGGAACAACTCAAACTAGCAGTACGATTACAGTGGATGTTGCTGAAGGTGTTGCAAGTAAAATACCCTATACGGCCATAATAAATTATCAAGATGAAGATGGGAATAATGTCTCGAGAACTGCTAGTGCGTTGATTAATATAGACAGAGAAAATCCAATAATTTCGCCGATAGATATATCAGATAATGATTCTTGGACATCCGAAAAAACAGTTACAATAACTGCAACCGATGGTAATGGCTCAGGACTTTATGGCATTGGTGTATTTGCCAATCAAAATCTTAGTGAATGTCCAACTGAAAAAGATCAATATGTTCAAGTAGAAGATAATAAATTACAAAAGGTTATAAAAGAAAATGGTACATATCAAGTTTGTGCTATTGATAATGTTAATAATGTATCGACTTTATCTGATGATACGACTTTTGTAATAGATAATATAGATAGAGGAATTGATGGTGATATTACCATATCAGCATATCCTACAACACCAACAAACAAAGATGTAACACTAACAGGATATGGTGAAGATGAAGGTTCAGGTATAGTAGCATATAAATTTAATCAAACTGGTGATGAAGATGATGGCAGTTGGATTGGAATTTCTGGAGAGCCAAAAGCTACTACAACCAAAAATAAAGAAGTGGGAGAAAACGGAACATATTATTTTTGTATTAAAGATGCTATTGGCAATGCTGGATGTAGTGAAAAAATAGATGTTAATAATATTGATAGAGAAGGACCTCAATATGTATCTGGAGGTAAAGTTAATTTAGGAACAGTTACTGTTGCTGAATTTACAGATAAAAATTTGCCAGTTGTTGTTTATTATTTAACAACAACCAGTAAAAGTACTCCATCAGCATCAAGGATTACCTCAACTAATAGAACATTTAGCTATACTTGTGGAAAAACTTATTACGTTTATGCTAAAGCTGTAGATAGTTTGGGTAATTATACAATACGTCTTTTAGGAAATGTAAAATCACCAGATTGTTGTGATGAAGGCACATATCAATATGATTATTGTTCAGCAGACGGGTTTAAGGTTAATTCTCGTTATAATGAATGTATTGGTGAAACAGAATATTTGAAAACACCTTATGCTTGTGAATACAGTATAGGCTGTGATAGCTGGGGAGAATGTCAACCCAACGGTCACAAATATCGCTTCTGTTACTATTATTATGGTGGTAAAGAATATTACGATGAAGTTAGTACAACTTGTACTTATATTGATGAAGATGAAGAAGATGATGATGAAATGAAAAGATGGGAAGGCTGGTATGTTCCAATGGATTATGAAGGTCAATGTAGTGACAATCCAGGATATTCTGGAGGACAATGTAATCCAAATACAAACACTTATGGTGATAGTATATGTGGTGATGCGGCATACTGTTGTTATTGTTGCCCAGATGGATCTATATGGGATGGAAAAGGAAATTGTTGGAAATGAAAAAATATATAATAATTTTAACTAGTGCAATATTAATCGGAGGAATTATTGGTTTTATAATTTTTCGATATACTAATCAAGATGAAAATATTCAAAAAGCAGATGAAATCAGTATGTTATTAAACAATATTAATCTAATAAATGAATTGTTTTCTAAAACTACATATTCTTCAATTGGAACATATCAAGATTCTAGTGGCAATACATGTCAACAGTATATCGGAGAGGATGTAGAATATTACATAAATTTATTAGAATCTACATATGTCGTTCCTTTTTTTGAAGATGGGTATTTTCAATTAGTTGAAAATGAAACTAAAGATGTTTCCCAATTATATGTTTGTAAGCCAACCTGTACAATAGTAAAGTATGATATAAATGATTATAATGAAACTGAAAAAAATGGTCAAACATTTATAAGCATATATGGTAATGAAATGGAATTAATAAAAGATGATAATTATGAGTTTTATTTTCCTTTAGTTAATTGTCAACAATAATTGCAGATTTTACTGCAATTTTTTTTCCAAAATTAGTTGCTTTAAATAAAATTTTATTGTATACTAATTATATGTCGGAGAAAAGGGGACTTTTATTGGAACATTATTTTACAAATAACGAAAATCTAAAAAGTAATATTCGTGAAATATTCTATCAATTAAATAATATTAAATTTACTTTTTTAAGTGACAATGGCGTATTTTCTAAAAATAATATTGATTATGCTTCAAAGTTATTAGTAGAAACATTTATCCAAGAACATCATAAATTAAATAATGAGTTTATTTTAGATGTCGGCGGCGGTTATGGTTTTATTGGCATAACTATATGTAAATTAACCGAGGCAAATGTCGATATTGTTGATATTAATAAAAGGGCAATTCATTTATGTGAACGAAATATTAAATTAAATGAAATACCAAATTGCCGAGTATTTGCAAGTAATATTTATGAAAATGTTAAAAATAAATATAAATATATAATTACCAATCCCCCGATAAGGGCTGGTAAGAAGACAGTATTAAAAATATTAATGGAGGCAAAAAATCATTTAGATGAAAATGGAGAACTGTGGTTTGTCATTAATAAAGACCAAGGTGCTAAATCGACAAAAAAAGCATTAGAAGCGTGTTATAATATTGAAATAATAGAAAAAAGTAAAGGTTTTTTTGTATTTCGTGCAAAAATTAGTTGACAAATTGCCATTTAAGATTTAGAATTTTAAATTGGTGGTATATTTATTTTTTTAAATAGAAATTGCTAAAAAATTGTGTATGGGGTGATATCGTGGCTTACAAAGTTAAAAAATTTGGTGACTATCGTGAAAGAAGGAGTTTTTCGAGAACGAAAAACGTTTTGGAGTTGAAAGATTTATTAGAAATCCAAAAGAAAAGCTATCAACAATTTTTGGATGAAGGCATCAAAGAAATCTTTGATGATTTATTTCCTGTTGAAAGCTTTACAGGTAATATTTCTTTAGAATTTGGAAATTATTATTTTGATGAACCAAGATATTCTATTAAAGAAGCTAAAGAAAGAATGGTAAACTATGCAGCACCACTTAAAGTTGAGGCTCGTCTTTATGTGCATGAAACTGGTGAGGTAAAAGAACAAACAATATTCCTAGGGGATATGCCTTTAATGACTGATGCTGGAACATTTATTATTAATGGGGCTGAAAGGGTAATCGTTTCTCAACTTGTTCGTAGTCCTAGTGTTTATTTTAAAAGAGAAATTGACAAAAACGGCCGTCATATTATAACTGGAGAATTAATACCTAATAAAGGTACTTGGCTTGAATATGAAACAGATGCTCGTAATGTTTTATATGTTCGAATTGATAGAACTAGAAAAGTAACTGTAACTACATTACTTAGAGCTTTAGGTTTATCTACTGATGAAGAAATTATTGAATTATTCGGAGATAATGAATATATTATTAATACTTTAGAAAAAGATAATACTAATAATACTGATGAAGCTTTAATTGAAATTTATGAAAAATTAAGACCTGGTGAACCAGCAACACTTGATTCATCAAAAAATCAACTTATTACAAGATTCTTTGATAGATTCCGTTATGACTTAGCTAAAGTTGGTCGTTATAAATTTAATAAAAAATTAAATATTTTAGATAGATTAACTGGCTTAACTTTAGCAGAACCAATTATAAATGGTAAAGATGTTGTTGCTGAAGCGGGAACCGTTATAAACAGAGAATTATTAGAAACATTAAAACCTCTTTTTGCCGAAGGTTTAAATATTCGTGAAGCCAAAATTAATGAAGAATTAGATGATTATAAAAATATTCAAACAGTTAAAGTAGTTGATCCATTAGATGAAAAGAAGACTATTACTATAATTGGTACTGATCCAAGAGTTGATGTAAGACGTCTTACCATACCTGATGTTTATGCATCCCTTAACTATTATATTGGCTTGCATAGTGGTATTGGTAGTGATGATGAAATCGACAACTTAGGAAACAGAAGAGTACGTCAAGTCGGAGAATTAATTCAAAATCAATTTAGAATAGGTATGGCGAGAATGGAAAGAGTTATTCGTGAACGAATGACTACTCAAGAACTTGAAACAGTTACTCCCAAAACATTAATTAATATACGTCCAGTAACTGCGGCCCTAAAAGAGTTCTTTGGTTCATCGCAACTATCTAAGTTCATGGATCAAATTAACCCAATCGCTGAACTTACTGATAAAAGACGGTTATCAAGCTTAGGACCTGGTGGTTTATCAAGAGATCGGGCAGGTATGGATGTTCGTGACGTTAATGCCTCTCACTATGGACGTATTTGTCCAATTGAATCTCCCGAAGGACAAAACATTGGACTTATTACATCCCTTGCTGGTTATGCTAAAATAAATGAATATGGTTTTATCATGACTCCATATAAAAAAGTTATTGATGGCAAAGTTACTGATGAAATAATCTATATGACTGCTGATGAAGAAAAGGATTACTATATTTCTCAAGCAACAATTAATATTAATGATAATAACGAAATTGTTGATGATGAGGTTATTGCTCGTCTAAATGGAGATACTGTATATGTTGATAAAATGCATGTTAACTATATTGACGTAGCACCAAGTCAAGTTGTATCAATTACAACTAGTTGTATACCATTCTTGGAATACGACGATGCTAATCGTACTTTGATGGGGGCTAACATGCAACGGCAAGCAGTGCCACTATTAGAAACAGAAGCACCAATTGTTGGTACAGGTGTTGAATATATTGCTGCTCGTGATTCAGGTTCAACCATTGTATGTAAAGCAGATGGAGTAGTAGAATACGCTGATGGTTTGAAGATTGTAGTTAAAGTTGCTAAAGGAACAGATACCTACAACCTTGCTAATTTTGAAAGATCTAATGCCTCAAGTTGTATCAATCACCATCCGCTAGTAAAAGCTGGTGATAAAGTTCATGCTGGTCAGGTTATTGCTGATGGACCATCAACTGATGGTGGTGAACTTGCATTAGGTAAAAACATGACTGTTGCCTTCATGACCTTTAATGGATATAATTATGAAGATGCAGTAATCTTAAATGAAAGATTAGTTAAAGATGATGTTTATACATCTTTGCATATATCTCACTATGATATTGAATGCCGCGATACTAAATTAGGACCTGAAGAAATTACTAGAGATATTCCAAATGTTGGGGAAGATGCTCGTAAAAATCTTGATGCTGAAGGTATAGTACGTATAGGAACAGAGGTTAAAGAAGGCGATATCTTAGTTGGTAAAGTAACACCAAAAGGTGTCCAAGAATTAACTAGTGAAGAAAAGTTATTACATGCAATATTTGGTGAAAAAACTAGAGAGGTTCGTGATACATCATTACGTGTTGAACATGGTGCTGGTGGTATTGTTCACGATGTTAAAGTATATACAAAAGAAAATTCTGATGAATTAGGTGCTGGAGTATCTAAAGTAATTAGAATATATATAATTCAAAAGAGAAAAATTCAAGTTGGAGATAAAATGTCTGGTCGTCATGGTAATAAAGGTGTTATTTCCCTTATTTTACCGGAAGAAGATATGCCATATTTGCCAGATGGTCGTCCAGTAGATATTATGCTTAACCCATTAGGGGTTCCATCTCGTATGAACATTGGACAAATTTTAGAGGTTCACCTAGGAATGGCAGGTAAAAAATTAGGTGTTCACTATGCAACTCCAGTATTTGATGGAGCAACATGGGAAGATATTTTAGAAGAAATGAAAGCAGCTGGTATGGCTGAAGATGGTAAGGTTGAGCTTCGCGATGGTCGTACTGGAGAACCATTTGATCATAGAATAAACGTTGGGGTAATGTATATGGTTAAACTACATCATATGGTTGATGATAAATTACATGCCAGAGCAACTGGACCATATTCACTTGTTACTCAACAACCTCTAGGTGGAAAAGCTCAATTCGGTGGTCAAAGATTTGGAGAAATGGAAGTTTGGGCTTTATATGCTTATGGTGCTTCTCATGTTCTACAAGAAATCCTGACAGTAAAAGCCGATGATATCACCGGTCGTGTAAAAGTTTATGAAGCTTTAGTAAAAGGAAAAGTAGTTGATCAAGCTGGTGTTCCTGAATCATTCCGTGTTTTAGTTAAAGAATTCCAAGCATTAGCGTTAGATGTTCAAATTGTAGATCAAAATGATAATGTCTTAGAATTTAAAGAAATCGAAGAAGACGAAGATGATACAACATCATTTAGAATTGATGAAATTGATTTGACCAAAGATGACAATCAAGAAGAATCAGTTCCCGAACCAGAACCAGTTGATGAATTTGCCGAAGAAGATAAAGACCTAGATGATTTGGAATTTCCAGGTGATATAGATATTGATAATGAAGGGGATATAGGTGAGTAAAAATGATTGATGTAAGTAAATTTAAAGGGATAAAGGTTAGTATTGCATCACCAGAAAAGATTCGTTCATGGTCTTATGGTGAGGTAAAAAAACCCGAAACAATTAACTATCGTACGCTTAAACCCGAACGTGATGGCTTGTTCTGCGAAAAAATCTTTGGTCCAACTAAAGATTATGAATGTAGCTGTGGTAAATACAAAAGATTAAGATATAAAAATATTATTTGTGATCGTTGTGGAGTAGAGGTAACTTTATCTAAGGTTAGACGTGAAAGAATGGGGCATATTGAACTAGCTGCTCCATGTTCTCACATATGGTTCTTTAAAGGTGTACCATCTAAAATGGGTTTAGTTTTAGATATGTCCCCAAGAGACCTAGAAGAGGTTTTATACTTTGTAAGTTATGTTGTAATAGATCCTGGAACAGCCCCACTAGAAATAAAACAAACTTTATCCGATAAAGAATATCGTGCTTATTATGAAAAATACGGTAATTCATTTACAGTTGGTATGGGTGCTGAAGCAATTAAAGAATTATTAAAACGCGTAGATTTAGATAAAGAAATTGCTGATTTGCGAGAAGAACTTGAAAATACTACTGGCCAAAAAAGAATTCGTTTGGTAAAAAGACTTGATTGCTTAGTAGCTTTCCAAGAATCTGGTAATAAACCAGAATGGATGGTTTTAGATGTATTACCAGTAATACCTCCAGAATTACGTCCCATGATTCAACTTGATGGTGGTCGTTTTGCTACAAGTGACTTAAATGATTTATATCGTCGTATTATCAATCGTAATAATCGTTTGAAGAAATTACTAGAACTTGGAGCTCCAACAATCATTGTTCAAAATGAAAAACGTATGCTTCAAGAAGCTGTTGACTCGTTATTTGATAATGGTCGTCGTGGTCGAAGCATAACTGCTGCAAGTAATCGTCCACTAAAAAGTTTATCTAGCATGCTTAAAGGTAAACAAGGTCGTTTCCGTCAAAACTTATTAGGTAAACGTGTTGACTATTCAGGTCGTTCTGTTATCGTTGTTGGACCAAACTTAAAAATGTATCAATGTGGTTTACCTAAAGAAATGGCTATTGAGTTATTTAAACCACACGTAATAAATGGTATTGTAGAACGTGGTTTAGCTCATAACATTAAGGGAGCTAAAAAGTTAATCGATGCTCGTGATGAAGCTGTATGGGATATTGTTGAAGATGTTATTACAGAATACCCAGTATTATTAAATCGGGCACCAACTCTACATAGACTTGGTATTCAAGCTTTTGAACCAGTCCTAGTTGGTGGTAAAGCTATTCGTCTTCACCCACTTGTTTGTACAGCATTTAACGCTGACTTTGATGGTGACCAAATGGCTGTTCATGTACCTTTATCTGAAGAAGCAAAGGCTGAAGCAAGAATCCTTATGCTTGGTGCTAATAACATTCTAAATCCTAAGGATGGAAAACCAATCGTTACACCTAGCCAAGATATGGTTTTAGGTAATTGTTACCTAACTATTGAATACGCAGGTCTACCTAATGAAGGCCATGTTTATAAAGATCCAAATGAAGCATTAATGGCATATGAAAGAAGAGAGATAACTCTTCATACCAGAATAGCTATTCCAGTTAAATCGTTTAAACATAAACTATTTACTGATGAACAAAAAGATAAATATTTAGTTACAACAGTTGGTAAAATTAAATTTAATGAAATTTTACCAGATACTTATCCATTTGTTAATGAAGGAACAAAAGAAAATATTGAAGGAATAACTCCTGATAAATATTTCTTACCAATGGGAGTCAATATTCCTGAAGAAATAGCTAAAATGGAATTAGTACAACCATTTATCAAAAAAACATTAGGTCAACTAATTGCCCAAGTATTTAAAAGATATAAGACAACTGAAACATCAATTATGCTTGATAAATTAAAAGACTTAGGATTTAAATATTCAACTGTTGCAGGTGTAACAGTATC
>CALVYL010000007.1 GCA_944372215.1 uncultured Bacilli bacterium
TATTTAATATCTAGAGGGTGTGTCATCTTAAATATTAAGAAATTATTACATTGAGCAATAACAGTATCAGATATTTCTACTGGTCTTTGACTAATTATATCGAGTATTACTCCATACTTACGACCTTCTTTAGCAATACGATCAAATATATTATAACCTAGCAAGAAAGTATCATTATCTTTTTGAATATATCTATGCGCTTCTTCTAAGAATAAATGAAAAGGTATTGTCGCTCTTTCTTCTCGTCCTTTCGAAAAATCAAAAATCATTCTTGAAAATATCTTAACAAATACTTTAGCATATATATCATCAACATCTTCTAAATTGATATTAATAATTTGCGCTTTTTTAGCCCCATTAGCGACTAAAGAGGAAATATAATCTGGTAAAGCTACATATTCACTACTAAAGAAATTATTTAATTTACTATTAATAATTGAATTAAGTCGAACTTTTAAAATAGTTGAATCATCATGTAAATTTTGATTATGTTGGAATCCCTCACTAATCAAAGTAAATTCTAAAGCTGCCGCAAAGTCCTTCAATGAGTATGAGGCCACCTCTGGTTCTTTAATTGATTCCAAATCATCATTAATCTTACTTAAAATATAATTAGTAATTAAAACTGATTCACCAAAATTACCATTAGAATCTATTTCAAAACATTCACTGAATGTTCTTGTATAACCTAGTCCTGGTATAACTGAATCGAAATTAAATTCTGGGGTATTACATACCTCAATAATAGTAAATATTTCATTTTTCTTACTAGCAATAGTTTCATTACTAAATAATACTGCTAGCAATGCTTTAGCAATTAAGTGATTCTTATAATCTTTTGCTTCCTCGCTATCTGTTGCAAATATCTTAGCTAGTTTAATAGTATGTTCGATGATTGGCAATTGTGAGTGATTACTAGCTTGTAACAATAAAGCAATATCATCCAATTTAAGTAAATTTACGGGTATACTTAAAGGAATATCTCCTTGATCAGTAGGATTAGTAGTAATAAACTTATAACAATAATTAGGATTTATTTCATTTAATTTACCAAAAGCATTTTTATATTCGCCAAAAGAATCAAAGATAAATAAATTAGCATTATATTGCACATTAAATTTTGGATCAAAAACATTTTGAATAATTCTAGCTACCCCACAAGACTTACCAGAACCACTATTACCAAATATAGCTAAATGGTTAGAAAATAAACTATTAATATTAGGGCATATTTCAAAACCTTTATAAATAGCACTTTCCCCTAAAACAAAACTTGATTCATTATAAGTTCCCACTAATTCCAATAATTCATCTTTATTAATCATTCTTATTTTACTAGTTAATAATGGTTTTCTTAAAACCCCATTAACATATTTACCATTGATATATTCTCCTAAAAATCTTATTTTAATTTCTCTACTATTTAATTCAAATACCTCTCCTAGTATTCTTTGATCATTTTCTTCAAATATAACATTTAAATTCATTAAATCAGCGGCAGCAGCATTACTTTGCAAATTCTCTACATGTGCTTCACTATCACCAATATAAATTATTTTTCCAAACATATAACCACCTATTCTATAATAAATTCTCTATCACCCATAATAAAGTTTCCTAATAAGCCATTTTCTATGGGTATAAAATACATTAATATTTCATCGCTATCTTCTATTTCTACATTAACAGTATAAGTTAAATTAATTTGTCTATCTAATATTTCTACCCCAATATCATAAAATTCCATACTATCTTCATAATTAATAAAATCTATTATATAATCATTTTCCTCTAAATCACCTGCAGTTAAGAAAACTAACTCATGGATATCATAATCTTCCAAAAAAGCTAAATACTCATCATATGAGGTAATTAATGTTGGATTATAAATTGTATTATCATCTTTTCTTATAACAATACCTTCAACAACAGTCCTATAATTACCCCTAGTACCTATATATATACCTAATACTGCTGCTCCTAAAACAATAACTATAATTAATGTCGTAATAAATAATCTTTGTCTCATATTAACTCCGTACTAACCCAGTTATAGTTATCTTCATTTATTATAAAACTACTCCTATAACTAACTCTTCTTCTATATATATGTTTATCTATATATTCATCAAATTCTAAATCATCATTTTCTACATCTTCACTAGTAAATGATAATACCATATTATCATATAATCCACTATCATATACTTGATAATAAGTTATCCCATCTCTTATTTCTTCACTATAAAATAATATACTCTCATCTAAATATATTTTATCATCACTTATACTAATATTTTCTATATCTCTATCCGCTTTATATAATATTCCTTCATATTCTATGATATCACAATTATATACATCATCTATATAATTACATCTATTCTTCCCATTTACATTAAAACTCTTATTTACTATAAACAATTCATTACCATACATATTACTTAATACATTTATTAGTTCATTATTACTAATACTTTCTTTATTTATTAAATATACCCCCTTAGTAAGTAATATATCATTATTTATATCATTAATATTAACTAATTTATCTTGATATGCAGTTTTATATTCATTATTATTAATAGTAACATATGGTATTAAATTCTCTAGTTCTAAACTTAGTGAATCACTACCCCCATTAAAATTAATAACTGTATTTACATTCATATCATTACTATCTTCTTTATTAATCCAATTATTAATATATAATAAACTACATACTACTAATAACAATATTAATATAATAAACCCTAATATTATATTCTCTTTACCTTCTCTAACATCATATTTCATTAAATCACCTTATTCTAATAAAAGTATACCACAAAATAACTATATTAGTAAATATAAAAACTAATAGATTTGACAAGTAATGCCTAATATTATTATACTTTTATATTAACCTGTAGTAAACCCCGAGTTTTGCAACAGCCCATATATTAAATTCTATTCAAGCTCTTATTCAATAAGGCTTTTTTTAAGTCAAGTATTTTTTGTTTTGTGTTATAATGTTTATAGAAGGTAGGGATGGTTATGTTTTTAAAAGTCCGTTCTTTAGCTAATGGCAGAAAATATTTATCTTATGTCCATGGCTATCGAGATGAATATGGCAAATCTAAACAAAAAACTATAGAAAAAATTGGCTATTTAGATGTTTTAGAAAAAGAATACGATAATCCCATAGAACATTTTAGAAATTTAGCTAAAAAAATTGAAGAAGAAAAAATGAAAAGCTTAGTTATTGATGATATTTATTCAAAAAAAATAACTAAAAATGATAATGCCAAAAACTTGGGATATTTTGCCATTAAAAAAATATATAATGAACTAGGCCTTAATGATTTACTTAAAGATGTAACCAAAAATACTAAAATTGAATATGATTTAAATCAGATATTATCATTCTTAGTTTTTATGAGAATTATAAAACCCGATTCCAAACGTGATGCTTTTCTTAATAAAAACTTACTATTTGAAAAATGTGATTTTTCCCTAGATGACATTTATCGTAGTTTAAGTGTCCTTTGTCCTATTCAAGAAGAAATACAAAAATGCATTTGGAATAATACAAAAAACCTTTATAATCGTGATACATCTATTAGTTATTATGATTGTACTAATTATTATTTTGAAATCGAATATAATGATGAAGATACCTATAAACTCGACGAAAAAGGAGATCCTATTAAAGATAAAGATGGTAATTACATTATCGAAAGCAAAGGTTTAAGAAAAAGAGGACCAGAAAAAAATAAAAGACCAGACCCGATAGTTCAAATGGGGCTTTTAATGGATGCTTCCGAAATTCCTTTAACTTATAATCTATTTCCTGGAAATGAATCTGAAAAAAAATCATTAATACCAATATTAAATAGAACTAAAGGTGATTATGATTTAGGAAGAACTATAGTTGTTGCTGATCGTGGTTTAAATACCTCAGAAAATATTTTATACATTTCTGGAACCTCATTAGAATCAGAAAAAAAACTAAATGGATATGTTTATGGTCAATCAGTACGGGGTGCTGATGAAGAGTTTAAAAAGTGGGTTTTAGAACAAAATTATATTACTGATATTGTTATGGAAGACGATAAAGAAATAAAATTTATTCATAAATCCAGAATCTATCCCAAAAAAATGCGCGTTGTAAGAACAGATAAAGAAAAGACAAAATCTGGAAATGATAAAATCGAATATATTAATGTCGATCAGAAGCAAATGGTTTATTATTCTCAAAAATATGCCAATAAGCAAAAACGAGATAGAGCCAAAATGTTAGAAAAAGCAAAAGATTTAATAGCGCATCCAGACAAATATAATCGTTCTACATCTTATGGTGTTGCTGGTTATATTAACAATCTAACTTTTGTAAAATCTACCGGAGAAATAGCTGATGCTTCTAATTTAACAATAAATACAAGTAGAATCGAAGAGGAAGAAAAATATGATGGTTATTATTCTATTGTTACATCTGAAGAGCATTTAAGTGATTTAGAAATCAGAAAAATATACCGAGGATTAGCCAAAATCGAAGAGACTTTTAAAGTAACAAAATCTGGATTAGAAAATAGACCTGTATTTGTTAAATTAAAAGATCATATAGAGTCACATTTTCTAATATGTTTTATTTCCCTTGTTATCGTAAGATTATTAGAAAAAAAGTTAGAAAATAAATATTCATTTAATAAAATATTACAAACTATAAGAAGCTATACAAGTTCAGCTTTGGAACATGATATATATCATCAAACATTTACAAATGATGTTATTCAAGATATCGGAAATATATATAATATAGATTTACAAAGAAAATACATGACATTATCAGAAATTAGAAAAATTTTAAAATAATATTAAAATTAATAAAATAGTACAACTTTTAAAAAATGAGCAATCCCTGATATACACTGGGTTTGCTCATTTTTGCTGCAAAACTAAAGATTATAGAACAGTTTCCGAAAAAAAGCAACTGCAAAATGACAGCATTTTGACTCTATCTATTTTTATAAAAAACTCCTATCATATAAACATCAAAGGGAGTGCATAATGAGATATACGGTAACATACACCTTAAGAATTAGCGAAGATTTAATGGATCAATTAAGAGATATTGCTGAAGAAAACTCTCGGAGCATTAATAAAGAAATCGAATTTTTAATTAAAAAACATATTGAAGCCCATAATCAAGACAATTCTCAAGATGAAAATGAAAAAAAAGAAAATGAAAAAGACAAGTTAGCAATCTAACTTGTCTTTTAATATTTCTTTGGTCATAACGGGATTGGCTTTACCCTTAGTTTCTTTCATTACTTGACCTACAAAGTAATCAAAAAGATTAGTTTTACCATTTTTATAATCTTCTATTTGTTTAGGATTATTAGATAGTATATTATCTATAATAGTTTCTAATTCATCTTTATTACTTACTTGAGTATTATTACTAATAAAGAACTTGGGTTCTTTATTAGTAGATAGAGATTCATTAAATATTTCTTTAGCTTGTTTACTAGATATTGTATTATTATTAATAGCATCTATTATTTGTTTAAGGTATGTCGGTATTATAAAGAATTCTTTTAAAGTAATATCATTATCTTTTAAATAAAAGGTAATATTACCAATTAACCAATTATAAGCACTTTTTACATCTATTCCAGTGTTTATACATTCTTCAAAGTAATCGGCATATTCTTTATCTTTTATAATTAAACTAGCTTCTTGATTAGTCAAATTATAATCATTAATATATTTTAATTTTCTATCTCTTGGTAATAGAGGAATATCTTTTTTAATAGAATTTAAATATTCATCTGTTATTTTATATTTAGGAAGATTTGGTTCAACAAAATATTTATAATCTATAGCATCTACTTTACCCCGCATTCTAATAGTAGTACCACTTTCTTCATCAAATCTTCTCGTTTCTTGTTCAACCTCATTATATCTACCATTTTCTTTTAATTCCATTTGCCTTTTAATTTCATAATTTATAGCTTCTCTAACATTGGCAAAAGAATTAACATTTTTTATTTCGACTTTAGTACCTAATGTATGACTATCTTCATCCATGATTGATACATTGACATCACATCTTATTTGGCCTTTTTTAGTATCCGCTTCAGAAACGTCTAGGTATTGGTAAATACGGCGCATTTCTTCTAAGAAAGCTACTGCTTCATCAGCAGAATTTAAACAAGGTTCGGTAACTAATTCTAAAAGAGGAACACCACAGCGATTATAATCAATTAAAGAGGCATCAGAATAGTGATCAAGTGAAGCAGAATCTTCTTCTAAATGGATATCATGAATTAATACTTTTTTTTCATAACCATTAGTATCTATTATAACATAACCATTTACCCCGATGGGATCATGCATTTGGGTAATTTGATAACCTTTAGGTAAATCTGGATAATAATAGTTTTTTCGGTCAAAATAGAAATATTTAGGTACTTGACATTTTAGGGCTAAACTTATTAAAATTGCTTTTCTCACACATTCTTTATTAAGAGTTGGTAAAGTTCCTGGAAAAGCCATATCTAAGGGAGCTACATTATCATTGGCTAGTTCATTATAAGAATTACGAGCACTAGAAAATACTTTAGAATTAGAGGTCATTTCACAATGCATTTCTAGTCCTATTACAACTTTTTGTTTATTCATCTTTAACCACCATATCTTTATAATTCATCTTTGCTTCTAGTGCATAAGCGATATTTAAAACATTAATATCGTCATATACATTACCAGTAATATTAATACCTACTGGTAGATTATTAATTATACCATTAGGTATAGTAATTGATGGAAAACCACCGAAATTACCAATTTGTAAGTGTTCTTCTAAAAGGGCTGTATCATCACTATTAAGTTCATCTTTAGAATTATCTAAATATGGCGCCGGACCAGTTGAAACTGGTAAAATTAGAGCATCATAAGTATTAAATAATTCTTTCATTTTATCCACTATTAATCTTCTAGCTTTTTGAGCCCCTACAAAATATCTTTCTTGATTTTCTTTTTGTAAGATATAAGAACCAATGACAAATCTTCTTTTTATAAGAGGTGAAAAGCCTTTAGTTCGGTGATCTTTCATCATCGCAAAGACATTATCTCCTTTACCTCTTGGACCAAATATTATTCCCGTCATATTTGATAGATTACTGGTAGCTTCCGCACAAGATAAACAAACATAAACACTAGGAATAACTTTAAGTAATTCTTTATCAATAGATACCGCAGTTATCTCTACTCCTAAAGATGAGAGGATATCTAAAGATTTATGAAAGTTTTCTAAATGTTGTTTTAACTCATCAGTTGCGTGCGGATAATTTTCGATATCTACTATTTCTTTGATATAAAATAGTTTTTTACCACTGACATCACCATTTAGAGATTCATATAAATGCATATTACTAGAATCCCAACTAGTAGCATCATTTTTATCTAAGCCTTTCATGGCATCAACTACAATCGCCGCATCTTCTACCGAACGAGTAAGTACTCCACAAGTGTCCAAACTTGATGCAAATGCAAATAAACCGTATCGCGAAATCATGCCATAGGTAGGTTTAAACCCAACAATTCCGCAGAATGCTGCAGGTTTTCTGATAGAGTCCCCAGTATCACTACCTAAAGCATAAGGATAAACTCCCGCCGCAACGGCAGCTGCTGAACCACTTGATGAACCGGCACAACTCCTTTGAATATCCCAAGGATTACGAATAATTCCCGTATGAGCTGTCGTACCAGTACCTCCCATACCAAATTCATCCATTGCGGTTTTATTAACTGGAACAGCCCCAGCAGCCTTTAAATTAGCAACAGCTGTAGCATCAAAAAATGGTACATAATCTTTTAAAGTATTACTAGATGCCGTTGATAAAATATCTTTAGTTGAATAATTATCTTTAATACCATAAGGAATACCTGATAGTAAGTTATCGGTAACTGGAGTACTTTTAGCATCATCCATAATGGTTACAAAAGCATTACATTTTTCCTTTAATTTATGTGATTTAATTAATGATTCTTTAATTAAATCTTCACTTGTTATTTCTTTATTAATTAACATTTCATGTAATTTAACTATTCCGAGTTCCGTCATACTACACCACCCTTGGTACCACTATTTCTCTATCTTCAACAGCATCACAATTAGAAAGTAATTCTTCAATTGGCACAGATTCCTCTGCTATATCTTCTCTAAGTATAATTTCGGTATCATCTAAAGAATGAGTCATAGGTTCAACATTTTCTATTCCTTTCATATTAGCTATAACTTGCATTGACTCATCAATCAAAGAAAATTCTCTTAATACTAAATTATTTTCTTCGCAACTTAAACCAATAAGTAATTTATCCGCTAGAGAATCAACCATTTCCTTTGTAAATTTCATTTAGTAACTCATCTATCCTTTCATAAAATTCATTCTTAGTTCCATTATTAAGTATATAAAAATCGGCATTAGCAATTGGTTCACATTTCCTAATATTTTCAGTTTCAGTTAAATCTCTTAGGGCCGCTTCGTCATGGGTTAGAGGTCTATATTCTCTTTTTTCTAGTCTTTGGTATCTTTTATCTTTATCAACTACTATTGCAATTGTAGTAATATTACTAAATTCTTCTTGTAATATTTTTAATTCATCCCAAGAATATAGACTTTCAACAACAACATCACTAGTTTTTATGGCTTCTTTTATTTTAGGTATATTAAGCATTGCATAAACACCCATACCCCCATCACGTCTTAATTTTTCCCGCATCATTCTTTCATTTTCAGGATTAACCTCTAAACCTTCTTCTTTTAACTTATCAAAAGTTACATCCCCAAAATAAATTCTTTGATAACCTTTTTGTTCGACATAATCACAAAATACTGATTTTCCTGAACCACACATACCTAATATAACAATAATTCTATTCATTTATGACTCCTTAATCTTTTTAAATAATTTTCATTTTCCTCAGTTAATTCTTCTAATTCGGGACTTTTAAAGGTTAAAACTTGTCCCGAATTAAGAGAAATAACCAATAATATATTATTGATATTAGCATTAATAATCATATCTACTAACTTATCATCATTACTACCTAACCCTAATTCTCTTAATTGTTTTTTAATATATTCTTCTATTATTATTCTTCCATCAAGTAACATATCTTTAGAAATAATATCTTTTTTTATAGTTTCGTAATATTGAATTAAATCACCATTAATTGATGCTTTAATTGGTTGATTACAATTATTATATAATACCTCAAGAGCAATACCACCTAATTTAGGAGTAGTGATATTGTCTCTTAAAATATAATAGCCACTATCTAAAAATAATTGATCTGGTAAATAAGTATCTTCCCAAATAATACCATTTTCCGTGACAATAGTATAAACATAAGTCATTTTACTATTTTTAAAATAACTCTTACTAAGTACTGCTACTTTATTAGTTTTAAGATTATCTTCTATTTTATCAAAATGGCCTCCGATGATTATGCCATTATTATCCATTAAATAATAACCATCACGATCATTTCTTTTAATAATAAATATTTTACCATTTAAAGTATGAACTAAAGTACCATCAATAGGATATTTTTCTAAGGAACTAGTTAAAATAAATGGTATTTTATAATCTATATACATTAATTTACCATTTATACCATAAATCTTAGGTAATCTAGTATCATAATGTTTATTCCACTCATCATATAAACTAGTACTATTTAAAAATAAATAATCTCCTAAATTGTTTTTTATTTCTTCCATGATTAGAACTCACAATTTCCAGGAGTTCGATAATAAGGAATTACATCACGAATATTTTCCATACCCGTTAGATACATAACTAATCTTTCAAAACCTAGACCAAAACCAGAGTGAACACTACTACCATATTTTCTTAAATTTACATACCAATACATATCATCAATATTCATGCCAAGTTCTTGCATTCTTGTAACTAACTTATCATAATTTTCTTCTCTTTGGGATCCGCCGATTAATTCTCCAACTCCTGGTAATTCAAGGTCTACTGCTCCGACAGTTTTACCATCGTCATTTTGTTTCATATAGAACGCTTTAATATCCTTTGGCCAATTATAGATAAATACTGGACCTCCAAAATATTCGGTAATATATTTTTCGTGTTCTTTTGCAATATCTTCACCATATTCAGGTGTAAACTCAAAATCTTTATGAGCCTCTTTTAATATCGTTATAACCTCTTCATGAGTAACTCTAACAAATTTAGAATCAAGAACGTTTTGCAATTTAGCTCTTAAACCATTTTCGACAAATTTATCTAAAAATTCTAGTTCATCAGCAGCATTATCCATAACATATTGAATTATATATTTAAGCATTTCTTCTTCGATATCCATTAACCCCTCTAAATCACAAAAGGCTATTTCTGGTTCAATCATCCAAAATTCCGCCATATGGGTTTTAGTATTTGAATTTTCTGCTCTAAAAGTTGGTCCAAAAGTATAGACTTTAGAAAAAGCTAAAGCATAGGTTTCTGCTTCTAGTTGACCTGAAACTGTTAGACCTGTAAATTTACCAAAAAAATCTTTAGTATAATCTACTTTACCACCCTTAGCTATACGGTCTAAATCAAGCGTGGTAACTTGAAACATTTCTCCAGCTCCTTCACAATCACTCGCCGTAATAATCGGGGCATTAAAATAAATATAACCATTATCACCGAAATACTTATGAATACCTTGTGCTGCTATTGAACGAATCCGAAAAACTGCCTGGAACATATTGGTGCGAGCCCGTAAATAAGCATTTTCTCTTAAAAACTCTTTAGTATGTCTTTTAGCTTGAATAGGATAATCTTCCGGACAACTATCTAATACAGTAATTTCTTGAGCTTTAATTTCATAATCTTGATTACCACTAGATTTTACCAAAGTCCCCTTGATACTAAGACTTGATCCTACTAATAATTTAGTTATTTCGTTAAAATTTGGTAAAGTATTATCATAAACAATTTGCAAATGTTTAAAACAAGTACCATCAGCAAAATCAATGAAACCAAATTCTTTCTGAGGCCGATGGTTTCTAATCCAACCATTTAAAGTAACCTCTTTATTTTCTAAAGTTTTAACATTAGCCAATATATATTTTATTTCCATATTATCTACCCTTTCCAAATATTTCTAAGTCAATTGGTCCTTTATTATTTAGTTGTGAACTAAGTACATTAGTTAAGAAATAGTTTTCCATTATTTCATAAGCATCCGCATGTTCTTCTTTAAAACTAGCAAATTTATAATGAAACTCATCTAAAAAAGCATCAGTATTATTCTCTTCAATAGCCCTAAGTAATAATTGATCACTTAAACCATCAATATGAGCCGCCAAAGCATAATCATATAAATCATTAAAGCGCACACTCATAATACGATTAAATTCCCTGAGAATTTCCATATCCTTGGGAATTTCTCCATAAAAACATAACCAATAAGCAACAATTTTATGTTTATCCATTATATTACCCCCAAAATATAGTCAACTATTACTGACTCATCTACTTTTTCTTCTTCTTTTGTTATATTATCTTTAACAGTTATTAAACCTTTTTGTAAATCTTCATTATTTAATATAATTAAAAATTTAGCATTTAAATTATCGGCAATCTTAAATTGGGATTTCAAACTTAAATTAGCTCCATTTATTTCCGTTATAACATTATTAAGTCTTAAATCTTGAGCAATTTTTATAGCATATATCTTTTCTTCTTCCGATACACTCATAATATAAACATCGACAAAATTATTAATTTTTTGTTCATCAATTTTTTCTTTTAATTTCAAAATAATTCTTTCAATTCCTAAAGCAAAACCAATCCCTGGTAATTCTGGACCTCCGAGATTTTTTACTAAAGCATTATAACGGCCACCACCACCAAGAGCAACATCATCATCTAACTTATATTCCCAAACACACTCATCGTAATAATCTAAGCCCCTAACAATACTTTCATCTATTTCATAATCGATTTCTAAATTATCTAAATAACTCTTTAATTTATTAAATCTATCTTTGGATTCATCACTAATAAATTCACTAATTTTGGGAGCATTTTTTAAAATATCATTATCTTTATCTACTTTACAATCTAAAATTCTTAAAGGATTAGTATTGATTCTCTTTTGACAATCTTCACATAATTCATGAATATGTGGTTTAAAGTAATTAACTAAAGCCGCACTATAATCTGTTCGAGATTTAGCATCTCCTAAAGTATTTAGTTTAACCAAAACATCTTCTAATCCCAAACTATTTAATAAATTAAAGCCTAAACTAATAACCTCGGCATCTATCAAGACATCATCGCTATTAAACACCTCTACTCCAAATTGGGTAAATTCTCTAAATCTACCTGATTGTGGTCTTTCATAACGATACATCGTTTCATTGTAATATAACTTAATAAGATCATTTTTATTACCATACAATTTATTTTCAATTACACTACGAACTACCCCCGCAGTTCCCTCTGGTCTTAAGGTTATATCCCTATCGCCCCGATCTTTAAAATCATATGTTTCTTTGGTAACTATATCAGTACCATCTCCCACAGTTCTATGAAATAACTCTGTTGCTTCAAATACTGGTGTTCTAATAAATTCATAATTATAATTAATCATAAAATTTTCAATTTCATGATTAATATAATTACTAATCTTAGCATCCAATCCCATTAAATCATATGTTCCTTTTGGTTTTGTAATCATCTTTTCACGTCCTTTTTCTTACCATTTTATTTTATCACAGATAATCATAAAAGAAAATGCTTAGCAGTTCAATTAATCAATTTTCAACTCTTTTATTTTAGCAATTCTTTTATCTATCTCTCCAATTATCTTTTCTATTCTATCATCATCGATATCAGAATTTATTTTCAGTATATCTCTTACCTCATCTGTAAAACCATCTAATTTATTTAAATCTAACCAATCTAAATTTTTAACCAACTTAACTTGTTTATAGGCATCACTTACAAATGGCTTACTTTTATATTCTTCACCAATTCTTGTATTAGGAGTATTGGCCCACAACGAACTACCATTATCAAATAGCGGAGCAACTTTAACATACTCTAAATTATCTACATTACGAATAACTCCAAAATTACGATAATGTCTATCATAATTAGCTAAAATATAATCACATACAAGCATTTTATCAATACTTTCTTGGGCATTTGGGATATTAAGAGTATTTAAAATATCAATATAATGCTTATATAAAGAATCACTCCCTTTTGATTTAGTTAATTTATCTATATAATCTGCAGGGATTAATTCTGTATTTGAATCAATCATATTAGGACAACTAGAATAATATGTGTTATTTTCCTTAAATAAAGTATATGGTACATATTCTTCTTCATTTAATATTCTTTTATATAAAGCGGTCGCAATAACCTCATTAAATGGTTCTTGATTAAATGTTCCTCCCCCTTTAATTAAATATCTTTTGTTATTTAAAATAATCCATTTTTTCTTTAAATTTCCATCACTAGAATTATCCGGACTAAATAAATCCAAATCTTGTGAATAATTGATTTCTCTTAACAATATTTTTCCCATATCACTACTAAAATCATTAGTAAAGAAATTCACATCATCCCAAGTTACATTAGTATTCTTTTCTTTAATCCAATATTGATCACTTAAACTAAGTCCCATACACTTTTCAAGTAATTCCATTGATGAACTAATATGCATTTCTTCTAGTATCTCTCTGATTTTACTCCTAGAAGCTGGAATAGCCCTACTACTCCACCATTTATTTAATTCTTTTTTAGATATCCCGGTTTTATAATCAATAATACCTACTGGAGCATAATTAGCATTATAAACATTATCGATATTTATAATGTTATGTGTTTCCTCATCATATGTAAATGCTAATACTGGCGTATTTTTATTCATTAAAATATATTGCATTTTTCCTCCTTATTTTATGGCTTTAATGCAGTAATTGGAATTATATATATACCTGTTTCTAAATCTTGAATAACAGCTTCATAATATCCAACAATAATACACATAAATTGTGGCTTTCTCGACACATTATTATAAAATTTCATTAAACTTTTTTTAGCTTCTTCAATTCCCTCACTACTTAATTTTATTTCAAATGCTCCATATGTATCATCCCTAAATTCCAATATAGCATCAACCTCGTCTCCAGATGTATTATCTCTAAAATGAAATAAATGAGCATCTAAATATTCTCCGTAAATTCTTAAATCTCTTTCCACTAATGATTCGAATAATAATCCAAATGTATTTAAATCATTCATTAATTTAGGAACGGTTAAATCAAGACATGCACAAGCAAGCGATGGATCAACTAAATGCCTTTTTGGAGATTTTCCAACTCTTTTTGATGACCTATAATTAATACTAAAAGCTTCTTGATTTGCTGTAAGATATAAACTATCTAATACACTTAAGTAATCTAAAACTGTATTTCTACTCGATTGCATAGTCTCATTATCTGTAAATTCTTCTATATCTTTTACCAAAGTATCTGCTCCAGCTATACTAGATTCATTTCTAGCTAAGGATTTTAATAACATCAACATTTTTTGAGGATCTCTTTTTTTATCCTTTCTTTCATTAATATCTTTATAAATAATCGAATCTATATAACTTTTAGGTATAATATCTTGTTTATTAATTTCTATATTTATATTTTCGGGCCAGCCTCCACGAATTAATAATTGAGCAATTTTTTCCAACTCAATTTTATTTACATGTTTAAGATTAGCTGTTCCATTAACCATATCAGTTATCGAAATATCACCAGTTGAATCTCCAGATTCATATAAGCTCATTGGATACATATTCATTAAAGCTATTCTACCCGCACCGGAATGATAAACATTTTCTTCTTCATCTGATTTAGTTAAAGTAGTAGAACCAGTCAAAATAAATTTACCTTTATTATGGTCTTTATCACATTCATGTCTCACAGCATCCCAAATAGTTGGAATTAATTGCCATTCATCAATTAATTGTGGTCTTTTTTCAGTAAAAATATATTTTGGATCAACTGTTGCTAAATCGCGTTGTGATTTTTCGGTCATAAATGAAACGCTATTAGCATGATTAAGCGAAGTCCAAGTTTTTCCACACCATTTAGGGCCAACAATAGATACAGCTCCAAATATTTTTAAATATTCTGTAATTTTATCATCTATTAAACGTTTTTTATAGTTTTTTTCCGTTAAACTCATAGTTATATCAAATCCTTTCAAACTTATTATATCATTTTGCTGAACACTTTTCAAGGATTTTATTGAACACTTTTCAGAGAATTTGTTGGACACTTTTCAGAAAATTTACTGAACACTTTTCAAGAATTTGGCCGTGCACTTTTCCAAAAATATTAAAAGTACCAGATTATTCCGATACTTTTATACCCAATTCTTTTAATTGTTCGGCATCTACCGCACTTGGAGCTTCACTCATTAAATCATTAGCATTGGCAGTTTTTGGAAATGCTATAACATCTCTAATGTTATCAGTTCCTGCTAGAATCATGGTAAGGCGATCTAAGCCAATAGCAAGTCCGCCGTGCGGTGGTGTTCCAAATTTTAGTGCATCAACAAAGAAACCAAATTTTTCTCTTACTTGTTGCGGAGTTAATTCTAAAGCTGCAAACATTTTTTCTTGAACTGCTTCATCATGAATACGAATTGAACCTCCGCCAGCTTCATAACCATTGATAACTATATCATAAGCTTTAGAATAACAATGTTCCTTATCATTTAATAGTTTTTCGACATCTTCATCTTTAGGTGCCGTAAAAGGGTGATGCATAGCCATAAATCGTCCTTCTTCTTCACTCCATTCAAAGGATGGAAAATCAACCACCCATAATAATTTATACTCATCAGGATCAATTAAATTTAAATCATGAGCTAATTTTACTCTTAATGCCCCTAGGGCAGATTTAACAATATTTTTCTTGCCACTAACAATGAATACTATATCGTTTTTTTGTAAATTTAATTCATTAATCAAATTACTTTTTTCAGTATCACTAAGTAATTTAGCTATTGAACCAGTTAATTCATCTTCCAGTTTTAAATAAGCTAAACCAGATGCTTTATATTTTTTGACAAAATCCGTCAATTTATCAATATCTTTACGGGAAAATTCATTAGCTTTATCATTTACAACAATAGCATTTACCATAACATTTTTCATAAATTCAATATTAGTATTATTAAATATATTAGTTATATCTTTAATTGGTAAATCAAAACGTAAATCTGGTTTATCAGATCCATATACATTAATGGCATCATCCCATTTCATCTTTAAAAGCGGCAACTTAATATCGATGCCTTTTATTTCTTTAAATATTTTAGCCAGCAATTTTTCCGTTACATCCATAACATCTTCTTCACTAACAAAACTCATTTCCATATCGATTTGCGTAAACTCCGGTTGGCGGTCGGCCCTTAAATCTTCATCTCTAAAACATTTAGTAATTTGGAAATAGCGCATTATGCCTCCGACCATCAAAAGTTGTTTAAATATTTGTGGTGATTGGGGTAAAGCATAAAACTTACCTTTATTAATTCTTGATGGTACTAAATAATCTCTAGCTCCCTCTGGTGTACTTTTACAAAGCATTGGTGTTTCTACCTCAATAAAACCTAAAGAATCAAAATAATTTCTGGTAATCATCATTATTTTGTGTCTTAAGATTAAATTTTTATTCAATGCTGTTCTTCTTAAATCTAAATAACGATATTTTAATCTAGTATCTTCTAAAGATGTTGTATCATCAGTTAAAGCAAATGGTATTTCTAACGATTTATTAAGTAGTTCTAATGTCTTTACCTCAATCTCTATTTCTCCCGTTGGAATATTTTTATTAATACTTTCTCTTTTAACTACCTCTCCCGTTACTTTAATTACATATTCGTTATGTAAACTATCGGCTAAATCATAAAAATCATTTTCAGGTCTTACAACTAATTGCATAATACCTGATCTATCTCTTAGATCAATAAATATGACTCCCCCCAAATTTCTTACTTTGGCTACCCAACCATTTAAAGTAACTACCTCACCAACATTATTAATATTATAATCCGTATTAAATTTCATAAATTCCTCCTTCAAAATAAAAAGATCCTAGAATATAAGGACGAAAGAATCCGCGGTGCCACCTTATTTCATAGAATCTATGCACTTTTTTCAATAACGCTGAATAGCGAATTATTTCTAATTTACTTATCTTCATTAATAGGCCATTACAAGTTTCCATCACCCACTTGCTTTCTCTAAACTTTCTATTAATTACTGGGGTAAATAAATAATTTACGTATTAAATATACTATATAAATAACTAATTGTCAAATTAATGTTCTTAAGATAGGACTCTTTTTAATTAAATAAATAATTAAAAAGAGTCATTTGGTAAATACGGCAACATATCTTAAGAACAATATAACTATATCACATTATTTACTATTTGTCAATCATATTTCGAGCAAAATTGTTACTGGACCAGAATTTGTTATTAAAATTTCCATATCAGCTCCAAAAACACCCGGTAAAGTTTTAACATATTTATTTAATTCAGCATTAAATTCTTCATATAAAACTATAGCTTTATCACCCTTCATTGCTTTAATATAGGAAGGCCTATTCCCTTTAGTGGCATCACCATATAATGTAAACTGAGAAATTGATAATATGGCTCCACCAACATCGAGAATTGATTTATTCATAACTCCCAATTCATCATCAAAAATTCGCAGGTTAGCTACTTTTCTAGCCATAGCCCTTATTTTGGCTGAATCATCACCTTCTGTAAAACCTACTAATAGCACCAAACCATGATCTATTTCATTAATTAGTTTGCCATCAACACTTACCTGAGCTTTTTTACTCCTTTGAACTACTACTTTCATTTCTACTCCTTATAAGGTAGTATTAACATCTACCACTTTACTTAATTTTCTAATCGAATTTTCAATACGTTCCAGTTCATCTTTATCTTTAATACGAATATTTAGTTCATATATTAATTTATCTTCTTTTTCAATTGTCTTACATGCTCTAACCAAAGAATCTTTTTTACCAATCTCAGTAATGATTTCTGCTAAAATATCTTTAGTATCTTTGATTGTTACATAAATATTAGTATAATAATAATTACTACTTTCCCTATTCCAAGATACATCTATTAAGCGATCACTAGCATTTAAAATATTAGGACAATTCTTTTTATGAACACTTATACCTTGGCCTTTAGTAATAAAACCGACGATATCATCACCTTTAACAGGCATACAACATTTAGCAATATTAACCATAATATTAGGAATACCTTCAACTAAAATATCACTTTTATAGTTAATCTTTGGTAATTCTCTTTTTCGTTCTATTAAAATATCATCGACACTCTTGACATCATCACTACACAAATTAATGATATAGCCCGCCGTATATCTTAAAGAACCTATTGAAAAATAAATATCATCTAAATCTTTTAATTTTAAATCTTTCAGGATTTTATCAATTGCTTCATTATTTAATGTTTCTCCAAAAGACAATTTTCTTTTTCTCAATTCTTTTTCTAATATTTCTTTACCCTTGGTTATATATAATTCTTTATCTTTTTTACTAAAATAAGCTTTTATTTTATTTTTAGCTTGATTAGTTTTACAAATACTTAACCAATCTTGATTAGGAGTGGCATTGGGATTAGTTTTAATATTAACAACATCTTCATTTTGGAGTTCATAGGAAAGTGGCACTATTTGGTCATTAACTATTGCCCCAACAGTGGTATCTCCAACCTTAGAGTGAATGCGATAAGCAAAATCTATCGGAGTTGAGCCAATAGGTAGCTCAATTACATCACCCTTTGGTGTATATGTATAAATAGTATCCGCAAAAATATTGGTATTTACAGATTCTTCAAAATCGACATCTGATTCTTCATTACTAGCCTCAATTACATTCCGAAACATTTCTAGTTTTTGTTCCATAATATTTTGAATTTTCTTAGTACCTTTTTCTTTATATGACCAATGACTCGCTAGTCCTTTTTCTGCAATTTCATCCATTTCATAAGTTCTTACTTGAATTTCAAATACTTTACCTTCTACCCCAAAAACTGTTGTATGTAGTGATTGATACATATTTTCTTTCGGAGAAGCAATATAATCTTTAAATCTCTTAGGCATTGGTCTAAAACGAGAATGAATTAAACCAATTACTTGATAACATTCCGCTTCAGTATTAACAAATACTCTTAGGGCTAAAATATCATAAATATTATCCCATTTTTTACCATTATTTAGTTTATTATAAATACTATAGACACTTTTAACTCTACCCTTTATTTCAAATGTTATACCAGCATCAGAAAGAATCTCAATGATGCTTTCTTTCATTTCTTCCAAATAATCATTTAATTCGGACACGGTATTATTTAATTTTTCTAATATATCATTATAGACATTAGGTTTTAAATAATATAAACTCAAGTTTTCTAATTCGCTTTTAATTGAATTAATCCCTAATCGATGGGCAATAGGTACTAAAACACTCATCGTTTCATTAGCTTTTTCTTTTTGTTTCGCCGGATTTATTGCCCAATTAGTTCGCATGTTATGCAAACGATCAGCTAGCTTAATATAAAGTACTCTGACATCTTCTGCTAAACCTACTAATATTTTTCTTAAATATAAAACTGATTTTTCATTATTATCAGGAAGCTCTAATTTATTAATTTTTGATACTGAATTAACAATCATAGCTACCTCATCACCAAAGTCTTCTTTTAAATCTTCATAAGTTTTATTACCATTATTAATAACCTCATGTAATAAAGCAGCAATAAGCGTGGTATCATCAACATTTAAATCCAAAAGAATTTTGGTAACCTCTAAAGGGTGAGTAATAAAATCATCCCCAGTAAGTCTTTTCATCCCCTTATGTTCATTATAAGCATATTCATATGCTCTTTTTATTTCTTTATAATTTTCTCTTTTTTTTAGCTTTTCTTCCAAATCCTCAAAAGTTATTGCTTTTTCCAATGTATTCACCTCTTAATTAATTTTATTTAAAGTAATCTTAAATTAACTCATATACTTATTATATAACAAATCAAAATTAATTTAAAGGTGATATCGTGAAAAATAATTTATTTATTAAATCAACTCTCATATTAATTATTAGTGGTTTTGCTACAAAAATCCTCGGATTTATTATCCGAATAGTATTTACTCGTATTATCGGTCCTTACGGCATCAGTTTATATACTATTGCTACTCCCACCTATTCTTTGTTACTTACGATATCCACGCTAGCAATTCCGATATCCATATCTAAATTAGTTGCTGAAGCTAAAGGACGGAGCATTAGAATCTTAACATCTGCCGCAGCTTTAATCCTCTCTATTAATTTTGTTCTTATCATCATAATGTTTTTCACTCATGATTTTATTGCTATAAATCTATTAAAAGAACCAAAAGCTGGACCGATTTTAATGGCTATGGCTTTAACTTTACCTTTTGTATCTATTTCTAGTGTCTTAAAAGGATATTTCTCTGGCAAACAAAATATGGTTCCTCATGCCACTAGTAATATCATTGAACAAATAGTCCGACTAGTAATTATTATTTTAGTATTACCTAAACTCATGGAACAATCCGTAATGAATGCTGTAATTGGTTTAGTTTTACTTACAATCATCTCCGAAATATCTTCAATCATTGTATTTATCTTCTTTATTCCTAAAAAAATTAATTTAAGAACTAATTTAACTCCCACTAAAAGTATTACTAAAGATATCTTAGATATATCTCTTCCTTCGGTATCAAGTAGAATAATAGGTAATATCGGTTATTTTTTTGAACCTATAATTCTTACTAATTTATTACTTTTATCTGGTTATTCTAGCACTTATATTCTAGCTGAATACGGCGCCTACAACGCTTATTCTATTTCTTTATTAACCATGCCATCATTCTTTATTGCGGCCATATCTTCCTCTTTACTACCGGAGATAAGTAAATTTCATGCTAATAATAATATGTCAATGGTAAAAAAAAGAATCAAACAAGGTTTATTGTTTGCTCTTATTATAGGTCTTTCTTTTTCCATAGTTATTTTTGTGTTCCGTGATACATTACTATTTTCACTATATAAAACCACAATTGGTAGTAAATATATTAAAATACTTGCCCCAGTATTTGTACTATTCTACCTTGAAGGTGTTTTAACTAGTAGCTTACAAGCTATGGGATATGCTAAAACAACTATGAAAATAACCCTTTGGGGCGTATTCATAAAATTATTAATATTAGCTATATTATCCCTTTGTCATATCGGTATTTATAGCTTAGTTATCGCGGAAATTGTCAATATTTTATTTGTTGTATCCCTTAACTTTAAAGCTTTAAAGAAAGCTATTTAAATCATTTTTGTTGAAGCGTGTCTAGTTTTGTCGAATCGCTTGCAAATAAAAAAATAATCACTATAATAAATAACTGTTACCCATTATTGGTGCAACGTCGACAATTTTCTTTTCCTCCTCAAGGGGGTCTATTGATTCTTAAGAGAGTTTTTGGACTAGGAGGTTGCTTATGAGTGAAAATTAATTTTTTCAACTTGTGATAATCATCGTTATTATCATTTTTGGTAGTAACAATGACGAAGACGCCACTAGAAAGTAGCGTCGAACCCTATTCGGCGTTACCCAATATGGGTAACACTTATATTTATAATATAGCAAATATTTATAAAAAATACAACTAATTTTTTAATTATTTTCTTTTAATATTTCTAATGCTTTATGCATTCTCAAATCATATTCTAAGATATCTTTAGTATAAATTTTATTTATTTCCGCAACATCTATGCCAAATTGTTTAGCAAGTTCTTCTGCTCTATTATCAATTTCTTCTTTAGTAAACTTTAAATCTTCTTTTTCGGCAATAGCTTCAATTAAATAACGATATTTAACTCTTTTAGTTGCTTCTGGTTCCATTAATTTTTTCAAATCAGCTTCAGTTGAACCAGTCATTTGATAATAAGCTTCAATATTCATTCCTTGCATTTGCAATTGTCTTGAATATTCTTCAATCATTCTTCTTATTTCTTCTTCAACTATTTCGGGATTAATATCTACCTTTAAGTTTTTAGAAGCGGCTTCCAAACAAGCATCGATGAAAGCATCTTCAGCCATATGTTCTTTTTGATGATGAATATCTTTACTTATTTGTTCTCTTAATTCCTTTTCACTCTTTATATCATCATATCCTAAATCTTTAAAGAAATCTTCATTAATATCTGGTAAAACTCTTGTTTTAATTTCATTTACTTTTACTTTAAAAGTAACATCTTTATTTTTTAAATCTTCAATATAATTTTCTGGGAATTTTAAATTCAATTCTTTTTCTTCCCCAACCTTTAAGCCTACTAGACCTTCTTCAAAGCCCGGAATAAAGGAATGAGAACCAATTTCTAATGGGAAATTTTCACCGCTACCACCTTCAAGTTCTTTGCCATCCACAAAACCCTTAAAATCGATAATTGCTGTATCACCTTCCACAATTTCTCCATTTTCTTTAGTAACTACATCAGCCATATGTTCTCTTAAATGTTCAATTTCATGGTCAATTTCTTCTTCAGTCACCTCGATTTTTTCTTTCTTAACCTTTAGGTTTTTATATTCTCCTAAAACTACTTCTGGTTTAGTAATAATTGTAAATTCAAAAATTATATTACTATCACTAATACCTGTTACATCAACTTTTGGTTCTACAACTGGTTCTAATTTATTTTCTTCTAAAGCTTTTTTATAAGCAACCGAAATAGCACTATCAACTGCATCACCATAAAGTGATTCAATACCACAATGCTTTAAATATACATCTTTTGGAGCAGTACCTTTTCTAAAACCATCAATCTTTGTTTCTTTGTTTTTCTTTTTGAAAGCTGCATCTAAAGCATCTTTCCATTCCTTATCTAATTTAATTTCAATTTTGTGTACATTTTTTTCCATACATCTCTCTCCTTAACTAGTTATTATTATATCAAAACCAAAGAAAATAAGCAATTGTTTTAATTGCTTATGCGATTTTTTCAATCTTAATATTGTATCCGCCGTTAGGACTTGCTACCTCTACAATATCACCGATACGATGGGAAAGCAAAGCAATTCCTAAAGGTGATTCATTAGAAATCTTATTTTCGAATGGATCAGCTTCCATTGAACCAACTAATTTATATTCTTCTATTTCACCATCATCAAAACTGATTGTCACAGTAGAACCTAAATTAACAACATCTTTATCTTTATTATCAATAATTTCGGCATGTTCAAGCTTGTATTCAAGTTCTTGAATTTTAGCTTCAATTTGCGCTTGTTCATTACGCGCAGCATCATAATCGGCATTTTCCGATAAATCACCTTGTGCCCGAGCTTCCTTTAAAGCCTTAATTATTTCTGGTCTTCTCACATTTTTTAAATTATTTAATTCTTCTTCTGCTTGCAAGTATCCTTGCGCAGTCATTATAAATTTATTATCATTCATTTTTTTTCTCTCCTTTTTATTTTGATTTCCAGTTCATAATATTACTATAAAATTTGGGATTTGTCAATCGCTTTTAATCTCATAAAATCATTTTTCGCTAATTTTTGAGCAACGGGAATTTTAACCAATGTTTTAGGATGCCTTGAGACCGCAATTGATTCCATGGAATCATTATATATTTTATTTAAAACTATACTAAATGTTTCCGTATTTGGCCCAAAAAATTCTACCTCAGTACCAATTTCAAAATAATTTCTAGTTTCAATAGTAGCAATTTTTGCATCTTCATCATAATCAACTACTAATCCTAAAAAATCTTGATTAGATAATTCTTCTCGTCCCGTAAAATATTGTTCCGTTTCCCCTGGTAATTTATCAAAAAATTGGGGTGCTGATTCTCGATTTGCACAACGATTTAAAATAGCTAAATAATACTTTTTATCAGCATCTGTTATAGTCTTATTAATTATGCCATCAATCATTTTTCGGTAGCACCAAATAACCGTTGCGACATAATAAATAGAACGCATTCTTCCTTCAATTTTAAAAGAATCGATTCCCATATTAATTTCATCTTCTAAAAATTCTACCATATTTAAGTCTTTTGGGGTTATTGTTAAAGGAACCTCACCATCCGAGCGTTCAAAGTCCCACCGACAAATTTGGGCACAACCACCACGATTAGCATCTCTAAGTGTCATATAATTAGACAAAACACACTTACCACTAAATGAGGTACACATTGCTCCATGAATAAAGGCTTCTACCTCAATACCGGTATCTTTGATTCTTTGAATTGCTTCCCTGCTAGCTTCTCTAGCTAAAACAACTCTAGTAACACCCAGATTTTTCCAAAACTTAACAGCCCTTGAGTTCATTGTACTAGCTTGCGTAGATAAGCACATGGCTATTTTAAGACCTAATTCTTTTACTCTTTTAATCACCGCAATATCACTAACAATAATACTATCAACACTAATTTCATCTAAATATTTTAAATATTCATCTAAACCAACAAAATCACTATCATGTAGTACTATATTAACTGTTACATAAACTTTTTTACCTAAACTATGGGCATATTCAGTAGCCTTTTTTATTTCTTCTAAATTAAAGTTTTTGGCATTAGCTCTAAGTCCAAAATTTTGACCTCCAAAATAAACGGCATCAGCCCCATATAAAAAGGCAAAATAAAGTCTTTCAAAATCTCCTGCTGGAGCTAGTAATTCAGTCATCTTAATCACCTATCCTATAAATAGTTGCTTTATCTAAAAATAAAGGATCATTATCTATATTACTTATATCATTATTTATTACGACATCTAGTATTTTTTCATCCTCTAAAAATACTGGATTATACCAAAAATATAAGACATTATCCAAATTTAATAAATCTAAAGCATTATAATACTTACTAGCATAAAAATATGTTCCAAATTCATTTTCTATAACTTTAAAACCATTATCTTTAATTTTTACATCTAATATATCTTTATTTTCAATATTATAATGTTTAGCATAATTAGTAAGTAATAATCTTCTTGAATACATTAAATCTTTCATACCAAAGATGTTTACTACTACTCTTTTTTTAGTATTCTTAACTATATTTTCTATTTCTTCTTTAGTAATATCATTAGATACTACTACACTATCTACATAATCTAAATAATAATTAATTGATCTGGTATTATTACCATAATGATTTATTAAAAGTATTTTAGTAATATCTAAATCACTTACTATATCCAGTATACCTAAATCATCAAATACTATACCTTTAATACTGTTTTTTTGATGTAATATTTTATCTAATTCATCTAAATCAAAATCATCAAGTATTCTATTTATTAAAACAAAACCATCAATATCTTCTACTTGAAAAGTTAATGGATAACCAACAGTATATGATTTAAGAGGATATAATAAATCTATATCCTCATTATTTTTTAATTTATCAATAATAGTTTTACTTGTAACTGTAACTAATTTCATGAATTTTTCCACCTGCTAACTGAAAGACCATCACCGACCTCTAAAAATTGGGTATCAAATTCCGGATTATTTTGTAAAAATTCGATGTAACTTTCAATCTTTTCAACTAAACTCTTTAAATTACCCTTATCTAATTTCGAAGATTCTCCAACATAGCCATGAAATTTCAAATTATCCGTAATAATAACCCCACCAGGTTTTAAAAAGTTTTTATATTTTTCAAAAAACTTAATATATTGTCCCTTGGCGGCATCAATAAAAATCAAATCATATTTTAATTCTTCACTTAGATTAAGTTCTAAAGCATCTTGATATACCACATTAATGCGCTTTTCCATACCACATTTCTTAACATTTTTAAGACATTCCATATATCTAGCTTCATCACGTTCAATAGTTGTAACTTGGACATTAGCATTACATGAAGCCATAAGAATCGCCGAATAACCTATAGCACTACCAATTTCTAAAATTGATTCGACATGATTATCTTTATCTTTAATATATTTCATAATTTGGACTATAGAATCTTTTTCAATAATTGGTATATTATTTTCTTTAGCATATTCCTCCATCGCGAGAATATTTTCTTTTAATTCTTTCAATTTAATCACCTATCCATATAATTCTTGAAATTCTTGAAATTCACTAAACTTATCTGTAAAATAAACATTGCCAGTTACTATATCCGCGAAGAAATAGATATAATTAGTATCGGCGGGATTTAGTACTGCACTAATGCTTTCCTTAGAAGGATTGCATATTGGTCCTACTGGCAAACCAATTAAAGATGCATTACGAGTATTATAAGGGTTATCGTCCGCTAAGTCAAGCTCTGTTAAAGTTTCTGTCATTCTTTTTCCTACTCCATAATAGGTAGTTACATCCATTCCTAAATTCATACCCAAATCTAATCTCGTATAAATTACTTGGGCAACTTTAGTCCTATCCTCATAATTCATTGCTTCTTTTTCGGCAATACTAGCCATAGTCAGTATTTCATGAACACTATAATTACTATTTTCAATATCTTCTCTTATATCTGCTAATTGTCTAGCCGTTTCATCAAGCATTTTTCTAACTACCTCATTTAAAGTTGTTTCTGTATGAATTTGATATGTATTAGGATATAAGTATCCCTCTAAGCCATAATATAAATCATTATTTAAAATATCATCAGTTAAGAACCAATAATCAGCAATTAATTCATTTAAAAAATCTTGACTATTTATTTCTGCAACTATAGTATCATACTCTAAATTTGTATTATCACTTAAAAGTTCTAAATATTCTTCTAAAGTTATACCTTCCCTAAATGTAATATTGACATATTCTCTTTGAGCGTTAATTATATCACCATTTGCTAAAGTCCTAATTATGTCCTTAGTACTCATATTCCGATTTAGTTCATAATTACCCGCTTGGATATTGGTATTACCACTTACTAAGATATACATTAACGTGGCATACTCATTTTTAATTAAATCGGCATTCTTTAAATTAGCGACAATTTCAGTTTTACTATCCCCAGCATTAACTGTAAAATTAACAACATTACTACTCCTAGTTACAGGAGTAAGAAAATAAAAATACAAACTAACAAATATCACAATTAAAGCAATTAATATTACCCCAATAATCAATAATATTTTGCCTCGTTTACTCACTAGCTTCACCACCATTCATCTTATTTTGAATATTTAATAAAATCATATCTAAAAATTCCAATATTTCTTCATCTTCTATTGGCTTAATAAATTGTACCCCATCAACAAACCTGTAATCTCCGGCATAAGCAATTATATCCCCATATTCATTTTTTTCTCGCTTTGTATATATAATATAGTTATTATCACCGACATCGACATTTAATAATACATCATATTTATCCGTCTTATCACCATTTTCAATAATTATCTTATTTTTCATAATGACCTCAAAAAACTTTCTAATATTAAGACTGCTGATACTATATCTGTCTTATTACTTTTATTTATCTTTTTAACTCCACTATTTTTTAATATATTTATTGCTTCAACTGTTGTTAGCCTTTCATCTTCCAAATGTACAATTATTCCTTTATCCTCTAACAACTTTTGAAAATTTAAAGTTCGATCACTAGCAAATCCTAAGGAATTATCCATATTTTTGGGTAATCCTAAAACAACCTCTTTTATATTATATTCTTTTATTATCTTCTCCAGTTGGCCCAAAGCCGCATTGTAGTCTTCCTTGGCAAACTTTATTAATTTTAAAGGACTTGCTAAGGTATTAGTTTTATCACTTATTGAAACTCCTAAAGTGGTAGTTCCTAAGTCCAGACCTAAATAACGCATCATACCCCCAAATAACCATTAATTATAGCTCTAAGTATTTCACTACGGTCATATTCACTAATTTTTTTCCGCGAATTATTAAATGTTGTAATATATTTCAAATCACCTGTAGTTAAATACCCCACCAATTGATTGGTGGCATTATATCCTTTAAATTCTAAAGCTTCAATAACCTCATTTAGAGTCATTAAAATCAGTTCTTGTCTAAGTTCTTGCACATTAAATATGCTTGTTTTACTATAATCCATAATTTACTCCCATCATCATAATAATGATATCAAAAAATAATATATTAATCAAGAAAAAAAGATAGACTACAATCTATCTTGGAGGTTGGAGATACTAACAGCAGTATTTAAATTGTTTATATTTAAAAGAAAACTTAATACTTTAATATTGTAGGAACTATAAGACTATAATTTATATTATAGAAAGGTTTGTAAAAGAGTTAATGATCAATAACGAACATATTTAAGAAAACTTAAATTTAAACCGGTCTGTCCGAGCGACCGTTCTCTCCGACCTCCAAGAATATGATACAAAATTAATTTGACAAAACTATGTAAGAAATGTGTATTTTTTGTGAAGATTTTATTTAGTATATATTTAATAAACCGAGCGAAAAAGTACATCATCAAAAAAAGAGATTAAATAATCTCTTTTCATCCTTAATTGGTGCGAGTAAAGGGACTTGAACCCCCACGGATAAATCCAATAGATCCTAAGTCTATCGCGTCTGCCAATTCCGCCATACTCGCACAAATAAAAAATGGTGGACCTCGAAGGACTCGAACCT
>CALVYL010000008.1 GCA_944372215.1 uncultured Bacilli bacterium
ACCTTAGTTCTCCACCATTTTCACATCTACTTAATTCACTATTAAAAGCATAATTTCCACTTGGCCAAGTATTAGATTTCGATTCTTGATATGAGCCATCACTTTGTTCTAACATCAAAGTTAGAAATGAATTGTTGATTAATTTTTTATTGTTATTATTGTTTGCCATAAAATTGTTTTG
The DNA here is from genome assembly GCA_944372215.1 of uncultured Bacilli bacterium. Classification (GTDB taxonomy): domain Bacteria; phylum Bacillota_I; class Bacilli_A; order RF39; family UBA660; genus Onthocola_B. The sequence continues at coordinate 182 of CALVYL010000008.1, forward strand.
ATTATTATTTTTAATCAACATAAAACAAATTATTGTTATTAACATAATTATAAATATACTTCCTATCAAAATTATTTTTTTGTGATTTTTTACCTTTTCCATCATTTTTTATCACTCCTAAAATTTTTACCATACCCTATTTTTTCCCATTCTACCAAAAAAAAAAATCAACCTTTCGGTTGAAATTTATACAATTTTTTGACGGGAGCCAAAAATTGTGAAACTAAAATTTTGTTTTACTGCTTTAGTTTGACTCCTACTTAAAACTTTATTTTTCTATTTTTATGTTTTTTAAATTTTCGTTGATTTCTTTAGCACAAGTTTTTTGGAAAAAAAGAAATAGCTAGGTATTAACTATTTCCCTCTTTTCTTTATTTTCTAATAATTTATCGACATCGACATTATTAATAGAATCAAATCTCTTAGTAATTTTTTCACTGGTTGTACTAAGTTCATCAATACTTTGATTAACAGTTTTAACACTTCTTGATAATTTATCCCAACGATCTTTAAATCTTGTAAATTCTATACTTAATTTACTTAATTCTTCATGAATAATCTTCGTATATTTATCTCGTTCCATATTTTTTAGAATCATACTAATTATTGATAAAGTTGAAATTAAAGTTGTAGGTCCGGTGATCCACACCCTTTTATTATAGGCGTAATTTATTAAATCAGGGTGATAAGCATTGATTTCCGCAAATAGCGCTTCAGCTGGTAAAAACATGATAGCTTCATCTGATGTTTCACCAGGAATTATATATTTTTCGGAAATATCATTAATATGTTTTTTAACGTCAGCCACAAATAGCTTTTCGGCTTGATCACGGATTTGTTTATCTTTAGTTTTATCAGTCATTCTTTGATAGTTTTCTAGTGGAAATTTAGAGTCAATTGCAATAGTCCCAAGGGGAGCTGGGGCATATAAAAGAGCATCAACTATAGCACCATTAGAAAATTTATGTTGTGCTTCATATATACCATTTCTTGAACCAAAGGCATTATTTAAAATATATTCAAGGTTTACTTCTCCAAAAGTTCCTCTAGTTTTTTTATCAGTTAAAACATTTTGCAGTGATATAATTTCCCCATTTAAACTATCAATTTTCTTTTGAGCTTCATCAATTTTAGATAAACGCTCTAACACATCCATAAATGTTTTATTACTCTTCTCAAAATTCTTATCTAATCTTTCATTAACAGTATCACTAATAAGAGTTAATTTTCTTTCAATTTTCTCATTTAATTTTTCAAAATCAGTCATTAAATCTTTTGAAAAACTAAATTTAAAATCACCAATTTCTTTATTGATATTAGCTTCAAAATGGCCAATTCTCTCCATTAAATCATTATTATTTTGCTTTCTTACTAAAAGTACAATTAATAAAATAATAACAAGTATAAGTAATCCTATAATAATATATTCAATCATTGTTATCTCCCCACATAATCATCAATACAAAATATAGCATAAATTGGTATCGATTTAATTTTAGTTTTTTCATCATATCCAAAATTTTTAGTGCTAATTCTAATAGCATATCTTGGTTTATATAATTCTATATATTTATTTAAACTTTTTGATGTAACATTTTTATCGGCTTTTACTTCCATAGGAATAATTCCATCTTTAGTATAAAGTAAAAAGTCTACTTCATAATCATCATTTCTCCAATAATAAAGATTATAATTTTTACATACTAATTGATTAGCTACATAATTTTCTGCAATTACCCCTTTATATAGTGATATATTATCAGTTAATATATCACTAAGAGAAATATTTAATTTGTAATTAAGAATACCTATATCACTCAAATACAATTTAAATACATCCATATCCACAAAACCTTCCAAAGGAACTTCTGGTAATTTAACAGCTTTAGATTGTAAAACTAAATTACTAGCTAATAACCAACCAAGAGATGATTCATAATCTCTACTTCTAGCATTACTATCAATTTTGGAATATTGAAACTTATTACTAAGATTAGAAAGTTGGTTAGGTAAAGAATCATAAATACGTGATACTTTTAAAGATTCAGCATTATTTTTTACATATTTTTGCATATCATTGAAATATCCTTCAACAATACTAGGAATAATATTAGTATTATATTTAATGTAATCTTTATTAACATCTAACATATTTTGAACTGATTCAGGCATACCTCCAGTTATTAAATAAACGCGATACAAATTTAAAGCCTTTTCATGAACAGGTTTTGAAACTGCTTTATTTTCAACATAACATTTCTTTAATAATTCAATTAAATTATTTTCTCCCATGGCCCACAAAAATTCTTCAAAATCCATGGGATACATATTAAGCATTGTAACTTTACCAACTGGAAAAGATTTCTTTAATCTTTTTAATTTTAATCCTAATAACGAACCAGCACAAATTATATGCATTTTGGGATGTTCTTCATTAAAATACTTAAGTTCGGAAATTAATTCTTCACTTTCTTGTATTTCATCAATAAAAATACAAGTGTCATCATCTTCTAATTCATTATCTAATAAAACCTTTAATTGAAGAAACTTTTCATCTGAAGTAAAATTTGATTTATATAAATCTATTATATTATCTTGCGAAAACAAATTTACATAAATAACTTTTTTATAATTATTTCGACAAAATTCTTGAATTATATAAGTTTTTCCGCATTGTCTTACTCCCATAAGCATTAAGGGTTTAGGATTTAATACATTTTTCCATTTTATAAGTTCATCATATATTTTTCTTTTCATTTTATACTCACCGTATTTATTTTAGCATTTTTTGCTTCTTTTTTCAACAAATTTCACGTTTTTCCTATTTTTTTGCATCAAAATTTTCACGTTTTTCCTAGATTTTTTAGTCAAAATCTTCACGTTTTTCCGACTTTTTCTTCTTTAAAAAACACATCATACCACTTTAAAAAACAATAAACTGTCCATATTTTACGATAATTATCTTTTTTATTATTCTTATGTTCTATTAATAATTTATTTAAAACATTAGTATTAAAATAATACCTCGCTATTTCACTATTTAATGTGTTTTTTACTTCTTCATAAACATCATCATCTTTAATCCATTCCCGAATTGGTACTGGAAAACCTAATTTTTTCTTTTTATAAGCTTCAGTTGGTATAACCTCTCTCGCAGCTTCTCTTAGGGCTACTTTGGTATTTTCTTTAGTAACTTTATATTCTATTGGTAGAGTCTTAGCAACATTAAATACACACTTATCAATAAATGGTACTCTGCCTTCTAGGCCACTTGCCATAGTCATACGATCAGCCTTAAGCAAAATATCTTTCATAAGCCAATAATTTATATCAATTGCTTGCATTTTTTCAATATCCGTAAAATTACTATATTCTGCGTATGTTTCTTTTGTTACATCAATTCCCCTTAAAGGATATTTGTTCTTTAAGACTTTACGAGCCATTTTTTCTGAAAAATTTCTATTTACACCAATATAATAATTTTCTGGTTTTTCTCCTCTTCTAATTAGGAAGTTTACACCTTTAAACTCCGGCAAATGTTTCGCAATATTACTGAAAAAATGTCTGATAAAATATGGTAATTTATTATAAAAGCCCATATCAACATCATAACGATATATATTATATCCGCCGAAGAATTCATCTGCCCCTTCCCCAGATAAAACTACTTTTACATCCTTACTTGCCAGTTTTGCCACAAAATATAGGGAAATTGCAGCAGGGTCACTAGTTGGTTCATCTAAATAATAAAATATATCACTTAAACTATTCATGTATTCATCCTTAGTTATAACATGACTTTTATTAGTAATACCCAGTTTGTCCGCTAGGTCTTTAGCGTAAGTTATTTCATCATATTTGGCTATATCATAACCAACTGTGTAAGTTTTATTTGGTTTAGCGAGTGATACTATATAAGATGAATCAATGCCACTAGATAAGAATGAACCAACCTCAACATCACTTATCAAATGATGATTTACGGAATCCTTCATTACATCAGCTATTTTTTCTACGGCTTCGGAGAATGTTTGATTTTCCTCTTTAAAATCTAATTTAAAATATTTATTAATTGTTATATTACCATCTTTAAATAAAAGACTTGAACCGGCATCTAAACGATATACTCCCTTAAAAAATGTTTCATTGGTAGGAACAAAACTAAATTCAAGGTATGCTTGCATTATAGATTCATTAAATTCTTTTTGAAAATCTGGTAAATCTAGGAATGCTTTGATTTCTGATGCAAACATAAAAGTATCATTCATATAAGCATAATATAAAGGTTTTATTCCAAAGTTATCGCGAGCTAAAAATAATTCTTTAGTTTTAGTATCATAAATAGCAAAAGCAAACATACCCCGCAAGTGTTTTGGTAAATCAGTATGCCACTCTTCATAACCGTGGACTAATACCTCGGTATCGCTGTTTGTTGTAAAAGTGTGGCCTAAAGCTAATAATTCTTCTTTTAATTCTTTGTAATTATATACCTCACCATTATAAACTATTACTATACTCTTATCTTCATTAAACATCGGTTGATTACCAGTTGATAAATCGATAATTGATAGTCTTCTGTGAGCAAGAGCTATGTCATCATCGATAAAAAAGCCTTCACCGTCAGGTCCCCGATGTTTTATTCGCTCACTCATCTTGGTAATTAGTTCTTCTTTTTCTTCCCGTTTTGTTATGATTCCCGCAATTCCACACATATTTAACCTCCTTATCTCGATTTATTATCAGCAAGTGACTTTTTATATTTATTATGCCACTCTAAATACAATAAACTGTTATATATTCTACCTTCTTCTGGTACATATAAATTAGCAGAACCACTATTAATAAGGGCTTCTTCTAATGTTGCATTTTCTAAATTAGGATTATAATCATGTACTATACAACCATATTCATCAACATATTCCTTTCCACCAGTTCGCTTATAACTGTCTAAAAAATCTTCTGCAGTTTGATATTTTTTGGTATCTTGTAGTACAAATACATTAGTTAATTTAGCCAATTCTTCACTCGATTCTTTTGATACACCATTAACTCTAATTCCCCAATAATGTCTAAATTCGTCCCAAAAATATCTAGTATCTACTTTTGATAAATCTTCAATAATAGCTATATTTTCATCAGATAAATCTCCTAAAAGGACATATAGAAAATCATCTTCATAATTACTTACCATAAATGTTTCAATATTTTTATCCCATAAATGATTGCACGCCGGCATACACTCGGGGATGATATATTCTTGAGGATTTTCTATTACATACTCTAAAGGAACATAAGAATATTGATATCTTGTGTTTTCCTTATTACTACTCCCCACTTTAGACATCATTTCCGTAATTTTATCATCTATTTCACTATCACTATATTTTTTATTTATTAAATCCATTGCTTTATTTTTATCTACCACATTATCCTCCTAAAACTTTACGATAATAATCATTTTGCATGATATACCTACTCATCGTAATTTTATTAGAAACCACTCTATTCATATATTTAATATAATCATCACTTACATCTACACCTTTTTTAGCAACAAATTCACCAGTTCTAGCATAGTATGTTCCTTTATCACTTACCCATGAAGAATTACCAAATATAGCAAGTCCTGGTTCTGTTGATAAAATGTCTTTACCAATAATTAGTCTTGAATCATATTGCACTCCAAATAAATTATATATTGTTGGTAAAACATCGATTTGACTACCAACTTTATCGACTTCAACAGTATCCATTTCACTATTCCATAAGATGAAATTGCTTCTATTTCTTTCCACTACCTCATCTTTTTCATAAGTTGATATTTCATTTACCTCATCAAGTGATAAATAATATGGATTATGGTCTCCCACTAAAGCTATGACTGTATCTTCAAGCTTGCCAGCAGCATCAAGTTTTTCAATTAATAACTCTAGGGCATCATTTAGTTCAATTTGCGCCGCAAGATAAGCAAGGGGCTTTTCTGAATAATTTAAATTTGCAACATCATCTTTATGCTTTCTAGCCATGGCACTATAATTAAATCCATAATCACCATGACCACTAACAGTTACATAATAAACCATAAATGGTTCTTCACTATTTATATAATCATCAAATGTTGTATCAATCATTTCGACATCTGATTCTGGCCACTGATTACAATTTATTCTATCCTCTAAACCATTACGACAACCTAAGTAGTTATCAAAACCTAAAGCTGCTAAGTATTTATGCCGACTTTGGAAAGTATAAGTATGGTCATGATAAGCATAAGTATTATAACCTAAATTTTGAAAAGCTGTAGCCAATCCAAAAGGATAATAATTTTCGCCACTTTTCCATGGTGACAAGAATCCTGATGCAGCCACTAAACCAGTTAATTCTTGAAATTCTCCACCAATAGTACTACTAATAGTTGGAGTATAAAAATTATTAAATTTAAAACCACTATTAACAAGTTTATAAAGGGTTGGAGTTATATCTTCTCTAACGGCAATTTCGTTAAAAGATTCCGCCATAAATAATATTAGATTCTTACCCTCAAAATACTTAGTATATTCATTTTGTAAGGTACCAGATTCATTTTTAAAATATTCATGCATTTGTTTAATTGTACTATTACTTTCACTCGCAATTAAAGTATCAAAATCAATATCTAAATTATTATATTCATAAACGATAACAGGTTCTTCATCATCGTCATCATCTATTGTATCATCATCGAAATAATCCCCAGGATCAATGATATTTATCTTTTCTTCAAAACCAAAAATATTTCTTTGCAAATCTAATCTAAATGAATTTAAAACTCCTAATTTTTTGATATTAAGTTCATTATTGCTTACATGATAATACAATTCATATGCCGAATAGGATTCATTTTTATTAATATTTAAAGATAAAATAAATAGTAAAAAGACTACGATAGCTGCTACTAATTTGATTAAATTGAATTTCCAATTTATTTTTCTGATTGCAAAATATTTATTAAATACAAGTAATAATATAAATGGTAAAAAGAATAGAATTACTCCAAAAATATTTTGAATTATTACTTTTATACCTTCACTATAAAATGTTAATACTTGATCAGTTGCACCAATTAAAGATAGATCAAAATAAAAACCAAACATTTTAAAAACACATAATTGTAAAGCATAAATAAAACACATAAAACCAATTAGTATGAAAAATAATATTTTATTAGTTTTATTATTACTCCAACCAACTATAAAACTTATAATTATGGCTAAAAACAAATTATATAAACTACTATATAATAAATTTATGCCAAATATGTTATTACTGGTAAACAATCTAAAAACAAGTTCCAGATATGTAAACATCAAAAAACATACAATTATTACATTTATCTTTTTTAATTTATATTTCATAAAACCACCGATATATAATATTATACCACTAACTAAGTTTTTTATATATATTTATCCGTTAATTTGACATAATGAAAGTCAAAAAATTTATTACATTTATACATGCAAAAACCTCATTTAAATGAGGTTTATATTCCTAAAGTAATGTGTCTTTTTTTCAATATATATTTGCGAAGCCAATCAACCGGAAAAACACTTAAGGCTAGAACAAAAACAAATATTAATTCATTTAATTCTAAGCCATATGTTCTAAATATATCTCCCCCGTTATAAATTATATATATTTGCGTTATAAATATGAATGTAAATATACCAACAAATACTTTATTTTTTGATAAATTGGCAAATGTATTAATTCTCGTAGTTCTGGCATTAAAGGCATTAAATATTCCCATGAAGATAAACATAGCAAAATAGGCGGTCATTAATGTTTTTTCATTATCTCTAATAAAATAATATACTATTGGTAATCTTAAAAATAAGATACATAATAAGGCACAATAAAAGCCAGTCCAAAGTATTTCACTATACATATATTTATTAATTATTGGGGTGTTTTTCTTTTTAGGAGGTTCCATCATATACTCTTCTAATGGGGGTTCATAGGAAAATGCTATTCCTGAGAAGGTATCCATAATCATATTTAACCATAACATTTGCACAATAGTAATTGGTGTAGAAATACCAATTAAGGAACCAACTATAGATAAAATTAAAGCACACATGTTAACTGTTAATTGATAAATTATGAATTTACGAATACTTTTAAAAATGGTTCTACCATATAAAATTGCCTTACTAATTGATAAAATATTATTATCTAATATTACGATATCCGCCGCTTCTTTGGCGACATCAGTACCACTCCCCATAGCAAACCCCACATTGGCTTTTTTTAGTGCAGGAGCATCATTTACACCATCACCAGTCATACCAACAACTAAAGACATATCTTCAATAATACTCACTAAACGACTCTTATCATTAGGTAAAGCTCTGACAATAACAGCAATATCTTTTAATTTATCTTTTATATCATCATCACTCATTTTTGCTAAGTCACTACTAGTTAAAACAATTTGTTTATTATTTGTGATTAAACCAACCTCTTTGGCAATAGATGAAGCAGTTTCTATGCCATCCCCTGTTATCATTATTGGTTGCACTCCAGCGTTTTTAATTAATCTAATTCCTTCGCGAGCTTCTGGCCGTAATTCATCTTTAATATTTACAAAACCTAAAAACGTTAAGTTGTCTAAATTCTTACCATAAGCAAATGTTAATACTCTTCCTGAGTTTTTAGTATATTCGTTTATTTTCCTTTTAATAATATTAGTTGTTAATAATTTACTTTCCTTATTATTGGTATTTAAAATACTGTGACATCTAGGAAGAATTACCTCCATCGCTCCTTTAATCAAAATTGTTCCATCACTTAAAGTAACACTACTATATTTTTTCTCACTATCAAAAGGTGTTTTAGCAATAACTTGAGCATTTATTTTCTTATCTATATTGATAAATTCCATAATGGCTCGGTCAGTAGAATTACTACCAATAATTTTAGTATCACTTATCATACTAGCATTGTTGTAAAAAAATGCTTTATAAATTGTTTCATAAAATGGATACTTTTTTACGTCATTAAAATTGGCAAACTTTCGTAAATCACCACTGATAAATTCTGTGACTTTTAAAGTTCCTGTAGTTAGAGTTCCGGTTTTATCTGTAAGTAAAACATTTAAGCTACCAGCAGTTTCAATACCCACTAGTTTGCGAACCAAAACATTATCTTTAAGCATTCTTTTCATATTGCTAGATAGCACTAAAGTAATCATCATAGGTAGTCCTTCAGGAACAGCAACAACTATAATTGTTACAGAAAGAGTTAAAGCATATAATAAATAATTAAACATAACTGGAAAATCGGTAATTGTAGCAATTATTAAATCATAATCAAAATTATTTTTAATAACGATGTTGGCAAAAAGATAAGATATACTTGCTAACAAGGCACCACAATAACCTATTTTACTTATAGTTTTAGCTAAACCTCGTAATTTTAATCGCAGAGGACTCTCCGGAATTTCTTCTTGTAGTTCTTGAGAAATTTTGCCCATAATAGTTTGATCCCCAACTAAATCCACTTGCATTTTAGCTTCACCATTATAAACAACTGAACCGCGATAAACTGAACTATTAATTGTCTTTTTAGCTTCTTTAGTTTCACCATTTAAAGACGATTCATCAACACTCAATTTGCCACTTATAATTTTACCATCAGCGGGAATTTTATCACCACTATTTAAAATTACAATGTCTCCAACTACAACATCTCCGGTAGGTATTTCAGTTACTTTACCATTTCTTATTACTTTAACTTTACCTTTAATGGCATCACTTTGCAAACGATTAAAAGCTTGCTCTGAACCATATTCGGAAATTGTAGAAATGAAAGATGCTAAGAAAATAGCTATTAATATTCCTATCGTTTCAAACCAATCAAAATGTCTAAACAAAACTATTACTTTAATTGCTAAAGCAATTAATAGTATTTTGATAATTGGATCCGCAAACGATTCTAAAAGAAGCTTTAAAAAAGTATTCTTTTTTACTTTAGTTAATTCATTTGTTCCATATTTTGCTCTTTGTTTGGCTACCTCATTATCACTAAGTCCCATATGCTTGTCCTCCCAAAACAAGTATATGATGCAAATATTAAAAAAATGTAGATTTTATTCTACACTGGCAATTAATTCTAATAATTTATCATAATTATAATCAATACTATAATATTTTTCTTTGTAAGTAATGGTTGTACTAGTAAGATTTATAATTGGATTATTATCACTATCTAAAAAATCTAAATTATAACTTTCACCATCATCTGTAGATTCACCATTTTGAACTTTGGTTTTAGCATTGATTATTAAGTATATAATATCATTTACAGTATCACTATTTACTATAATAAGTATAGCATCATCATCTTCATCAGTACTATAATTATTTACTCTTATAGATTGAGTCAATAAAAGTTCTTCACGCATTTCATTAATTATTATATTATTTTCTTCAGTTACTTTTAGACTATTCCATATAAAACCAATCATAATAATGATTATTAAAATGGCTAATATAATTAGAGTAATTTTTTGTCTTTTATCCATAATATCACCTAATATAAGGATAACACAAAAAAAACGCTTTATAAAGCATTTTTTATTTTACAAGTATTTTTTTGATTATTTATATATTTATCTAATCCTCTAAAACCATATTGTTTATAATCATAATTAGTAATATCAACATTTTCAATATTATTTTTCTCTAAGTATTCTAGTATATCAGCAATGGTAATATTTTTATACTCAATTATATCACTAAATCTAGCTATTAATTCTTTACTAAATTCATGGTTATAATTATTTTGACTTTCCATAAAACCTATTTTTTTATTGCCTTTAACATTACTTGTGGCAAAAATAAAGGTATTTTTAAAATTAATCTGTTCGCCTTTAGCATTAGTTATTATTCCTTCATCTAAAATTTGTAAAAATAAATTTAAAACCTGAGGACTAGCTTTTTCAATTTCATCAATTAATATACAAGTAAATGGCTCTAATTTAATTTTATCAAATATTGCTCCATCATCATAGCCAATATATCCCGATGGAGAACCAATAAGTCTCGTTATCGAAATATTTTGATTGTATTCACTCATATCTAGTTTTAATAAAGGAATATCTAAAAATTTGCTAATCAATTTAACTGTTTCTGTTTTACCTACTCCCGTTGCACCTGTTAGTAATAAAGATAATGGCTTGTCGTTATTATGATTATTGCAGGCTTTTACAATCTTTTCGATTGCTGCTTCTTGACCAATAATATGTTTATTTAATTTTTTTTCTAAAGTATTAAATTCTAACTTAGGAATATTATATTTTCGGCATAATAAATTCCATATATCTGTTTTTAAAATATGATGAGCTTTAGATTTAATTTTGGTAATTTTATTATCTATGAGTAATTCTTGATTATGGAGTATTAAGGCTTTTTTAAAATCATTAGTTTTAACCATTAATTCTTTTTCTTTAATTATTTGGTCTTTTTCTTTTTTTAAAGCATTTATTTTTTTAATTGTTATATAATCTAGTTCTTTCATTGCACAAACCGAATCTAATATATCTAAAGATTTATCAGGATTCTTGCGATCTACTATGTATTTGTTAGATAAAGTGACAATATCTTTAATATTATCTTTGGTTATTTTTATATTATAATGCTTTTCATAATTTATTTTTACTTTATTTAAAATATCTAATGTTTGATTGTAATTGGGTTCCAAAATACGAATTAATTCAAATCTTCTAGTTAAAGCTTTATCTTTTACGATAAATTTATTATATTCATTAGTTGTTGTTGCTCCGATTACCTTTATTTTGCCACGGGCCAAATAAGGTTTTAGGATGTCACTAGCATTTATTGCCCCTTCGGCTCCTCCAGCATTAGCTATAGTATGTATTTCATCAATAAATAAGATTATATCAGGATTATCTTCTAATTCTTTAATTATTTTATTTAATTTTTCTTCAAATTCCCCACGATATTTAGTCCCCGCAACTAAAGAACCCATTTCTAAAGCGATAATTCTTTTATCTTTAATTATCTCCGGAACCTCACCTCTTTTAATTCTTCGGACTAATTCTTCAACTATAGCAGTCTTACCTACACCAGCATCTCCAACAAGCAAAGGATTATTTTTATTTTTTCTAATTAGCGTTTCAATTATTAAAGATATTTCTTTATCTCTATCAATTACTAATTCATCCATATCCGTAATATTCATTAAATCTTTACCTATGTTAAGTAGTTCTAATTTCTTATTTTTCTTTTTAGAATTATCTCTTAATTCATCATATAGGCCATTTAAATTAATACCCATACCATATAATAATCTAATAGCTATACCTTCGCCTTCTTCTATTAGGGCTTTAAATAGATGAATATCTTTAATTGGTTCTTTTCTTTCATTAGCCTCTTCTACCGCTAAATTAATGATTCTTTTTAGTAAGGGTGTATATAAAATATAACTACTTTTCTTAGAAGATGTTCCTACTACTTGAATAAGTTCCTCTTTAAATGACTCATAGGTTAAATCATATTTACTAGCAATTTTTTTAATATTTTGCGAATTTTTCAGTAAACTTAATAATAAGTGTTCACTACCCACATAGGGATGATTTAAAGAAAGCATTTCTCTTTCTGCTCCTTTAAATATCTTACCAATTTCTATACTATAATTATCAAACATAGAACCCTCCTTATATAATTCTATGTAAATAATGATTATCTAGTATGAAAATTATTCATTGGAATACCACTTTTAATAGTTTTATTTTGACTAGGATATAATTTTAAAATATTACTAGCTAATTCATAATTAAAATTATATAAAATTCGATATATATTTTGTAAATCTTTCATTAATAAATCATCTATGATTGTTACCTCTAAAGAATCAGTATTATCACTTAATTTAATTGTTGCTTGAGCTAATTTATAATTACCACTCATTTTAATTTTACTTTTTTCTTTTGTTACATGGCTTTCAAAATGAATAGTTTTTAACTTTTCATCTTGAGTAATCGCATAGTATTTACTATGATAATACAAATATTTTTCATCTTCTACAATTGAACCCCAAATAATTTTTACGGTATTAGGTAATAATGATATACTGGTATTTAATTCTGAAGAATTTATTTCTATTTCTGAATCTTTATCAAAGTTGGGATCTATATATATTCTGGTACTTTTATTTTTTAACAAGAAACATAATTCTTCCCTAAATAAGCCATCTATTATGGTTATTGCTGTAAATAAATTTAAAAATTGATTTATAGAAATAGCCAATTCTTGAAGGCACTCAAAAATAGATTTATTTTCTAAATCACATTTTTTATTAATAGATGATATTAATTTATATAATTCTCTCATAATTTCATTATACATTAAAAATGTTAAGAAAAAAAGAACCAAAACGGTTCTCTTTACATATATGTTACTACTGTAAATAATACTAGTAGAATTATAAGCATGCCTACTACAAATAACCATATGTATTTTAACCATGACTTATAGTCTATTTTCATAAGTGAAAGACCGATGATTAAAATAGCACTAGTTGGCATGAATAGTTGGACAAGACCATATACTGATGTATAAATGGCTGATACTAATTCTAAATTGTTAGAATATACAGCATTTATGAATCCTGCAATTGAGTATCCAATGTAGCCTAAATCATGACTAAATAAAGAACTGATAAAGGCTGAGGCGGTTGTTGTAAATGGATTAAATCCTTCAACTAAATTGAATAACCAATTACTAATTGTTGTTGTAAATGGAATACTTACAATAATACCAAATACGATATATGATAATACAAACAATAATATTGGTTTAATCATTTTCTTAACGCCTTCAAAGAAACTCTTAATAAATTCATCAACCTTCATGCGATACAAAAATGCAACAAGCATTGCCATTAGTATAAAGCCACTACATAGGGTAAATACATAAGCAAATTCTCCAAAAGCAGTTGCCCTTTGACCGAGGATATAACTCATAATTAAGAAATCTTCAGTTGGAGCAAGTTCAGTTAACCAAGTATGGAATTCCCGGAATATTTCAATTTCGAAATAATCGTACCATGCTATATAACCTAGTATTACTATAACCATCATTAAGAATAATACTATTGCTACAGGAATTGCATTCTTTTTCTTTGATGTTTCTACTTTAAATGGATCATCTGTTAATTCATTATTTTTCGTATTTTTCTTTGTTTCACTTACAACTTTTTTAATTCGCATACAAATGAAGAAATTATATAATACTACAGTAACTGCTGCTACAATAAAGCGGTAGTTTAATCCTGTAAATACATCAGTTCCTAGATAATAACTAAATGATTCAATTCCTTCAGTGCCATATGTTGCTCCAAGAAGACCTACTAATACTGAACCAAAGGTTACAATAAAAGCAGATAACTTGTCCAAATTCATTTTAAGTAAAATACTTACAAAGAATGGAACAAATGCTAAAACAATAAAGCTTTGTGTAAACAAAGATGTTAATAAAAATAAGAACACTGAAACGACTACTGAGAAAACAACTACATGTTTTTTCATCTTTTCAGCAATTGCTGTAACTAATCTTTGATAACCACTAACTTGTGATAATACGCCGTATACACCAGCAATAACTACTAAAAATACGACTTTATCCATTACATAATATAGAGCATTATACATTGAAATACTGACATCAACAATACCAACTCTACCTAGGCCATAATCATAGAAATCGCCACCATTGAATTGACCATATGGTATTATCCACGTAAATATTATGGTTGCTAAGACAAAGACTAAAATTGACTTTGTTAAACGATGATCTTTAGATGTAAGCGAAAGCATCATGCCTCCGACAATGAAGAATACTAAAGCCAATATTTTTAAAAATACATTGATATTAGTTGTTGTTACAAAAATTGAAGCAGCAACTAAAGCACAACATAGAGCAATTAGTATAGAACCCGCTAAACCAACTTTTGTTAAATTTTCTTTTAAACTTTTAAACATAAGGAAAAAAGTTCCGATTATTAAGAAAACTAAACCAATAATTTTTAAAACCATATCAGGTGTAGTTGCATCTACAAAGTATGCTACAGCAAGTAATATAATTCCTATTACATCCATTAAAGCACCAATGCATTTTAACATCCCATGTTTTTCAATTATCTTTAACATTTTTTTACCTCCTTATTAAAATTATATCACTCTAATTAAAGAAAAAAAAGCAAATATTGCTTTTTTTCACAGTTTTTTCGTAACTTTTATGTATTTATTTGTTTTAAGTATCATTTATCCTCAATGATTTTGGTACCAATATTATCTTCAAGGGCTAATCCGGCATTTTCTAATGAGGTTATTATAGCTTCTTTATTAGTATTTTCTACAAAGGAAATACAAGCTTCTATTTTGGGTAACATACTACCTTTGGCAAATTCATTAGCTTTTATATAATTTTTGGCTTCACTAACAGTCATTTGCGATAGTCCCATTTGCCTTTCGGTGCCAAAGTTAATATATACTTTATCAATAGCCGTCAATATTAATAAAATATCCGCATCTATTAATTTAGCTAGAAGCGCACTAGATAAATCTTTATCAATTACGGCATCAACACCTTCTAAAAGTTCATGTTTATCATTTTTGATAACTGGTATTCCTCCACCACCACAAGCAATAACTACTATATCTTCTGCAATCAATTTAGCAATTGCTCTTTTTTCGATAATATCAACTGGTTTCGGTGATGGGACAACTCTTCGATAACCCCGACCAGCATCTTCAACGAAAACATAACCTTTTTCTTTAGCTAGTTTGTCAGCTTCTTCTTGTTCATAAAAAGCTCCGATTGGTTTGGTGGGATTGTTAAAAGCAGTATCACTGGCATCTACTAAAACTTGAGTTATCAAAGTCACACAATCTTTTTTGACTTTTTGCCTTTCCATTTCATCTTGTAAAGCTTGTTGGAGCTGATACCCAATATAGCCTTGGGACATGCTCCCACATTCTGCAAAAGGCATAAGAGGTGTTTTAACCTCTCCAAAAGATGCATATTCCATGGCTAAAGATATTTGCCCTACTTGAGGTCCATTACCATGGGTTAAAACAATTTGATTACCTTCTTTAATTAATTTAACAATTATTTTAGCAACACTTTCTAATCTATCCATTTGCTCTTCAGGAGTATTACCTAAAGCATTTCCTCCAAGAGCTACAACTATTTTACTCATAATTTGCCTCCTTAGTATAAGATAATTATAACATAAGGCCAAAATAAAAACTATCTAAAAAATATAATTAGACAGTTTTATTGTTAAATTAAATCTTAAATTGAATACGACTTAAAGATATATCATTATTTTCAACATCGGTAAATATATCTCTGATTATTTGTTTAACCTTTTCATAAGCGGGATTATCTTCTAATTGCGATTCGATCATATAAGATATTTGTTCAAAAATATCTGAACTAGCAATTAATAAAGATGCTTGAATTAGACCTTTGGAAAAATAAGTAGTAAACAAATTACGATTTGGTTCTAACTCATAGATATTTTGATTACTTATAAATTTAATTTCTTTAAGACATAACTCAGTTATTACCTTATCTTGTATTAGTTTAAATTTATCGGCACTTAGACCATAAAAACTAGGTATTATATCAGATGTTATAGTATATTCTGGAGTTATTTCAAAATTTTTGGATAAATACTTTTCTTCTAAATATGGTAAAGCATAGCATAAATCGTAAAAATTTCTTTTAAGTTGAGTTTTAATAAAAGAATTAGTATTTGCGTAATTAATTATTATTTGAATATTAATAATATCTTGTCTTAAATAATTATTATAAGCCGTTACAAAAGCGGCATTATTAGCATCTTTTAATTTTTCTTTATCCACATTTGGGGATTTCGCTATTAATGGTTTTAAAACTATTTTTTCAAAATTAGATACAATATAATATATTAATTTATTTACTAATCTAGTTGCCACATAAGGGGAATAAGGAAAAGTTCTAGGAACTATTAAATTTAAATCATTATCCGCTGATGGGAAATAAAGTTGTTTTAATTCTTTAATTATTTGTTCTAATTCATAATAATTTGTGGGTAATTCTTTTAATAATTCTTTTTCAAAATGTTTTAAACCTTTTATTTCTTGAATAATTCCTTTATATTGTTGGGTGTTTTTTAAATATTTACAATCTAAAGAAAATAATGTATCATATTTTTCTTTAATAGATGATTCTAAAGCTAATAGTTTAACAATAGTTGTTTTGTATTTTTTACTAACGCTACTCATGAGATGCCTATTTATCACGAGGTTTCATGGTTGGAAATAATATTACCTCTCTAATTGATTCAGCACCAGTTAAAAGCATTACTAACCGATCAATACCTATACCTAAACCCCCAGCCGGAGGCATTCCATATTCTAAAGCTTCAATAAAATCGATATCCATTTCATTAGCTTCTGCATTACCTAATTCTCGTTCTTTTAGTTGACTAGCAAATCTTTCATATTGATCAATTGGATCATTTAATTCTGTAAAAGCATTACCATATTCCGAACCACAAATAAATAGTTCAAAACGTTGAGTAAATCTGGGATCCTTTGGATCTTTTTTAGCTAGAGGACTTATTTCAATGGGATGACCATAAACAAATGTTGGTTCAATTATAGTTTCTTCAACATATTTTTCAAAAAAAGCATTAACTATATGACCATAGCCGAAATGATTTTCAACCTCAATATTATGTTCTATAGCTAATTTTTTAGCATCTGCATAAGACATATCTTGCCAAAAATCAATTCCGGTCTTTTCTTTAATCAAATCAACCATATGAGCTCTTTTATATTTAGGAGCTAAATTGATATGATGACCTAAAAAATCAATTTCATAAGTTCCATTTAATTCATATGCGGCATTACTGATTAGGCCTTCACAAATATCCATCATCCCCTCTAAATCAGAAAATGCTTTATATAATTCAATTGTTGTGAATTCTGGATTATGCTTACGATCCATTCCTTCATTTCTAAATAAACGCCCTATCTCATAAACGGCATCCATGCCTCCAACTAAAAGACGCTTTAAAGGTAATTCGGTAGCTATTCGTAAATACATATCAATATTTTGGGCATTATGATGAGTTATAAATGGCCTAGCGGCTGCTCCCCCAAGAATTGTTCCTAAAATTGGTGTTTCTACCTCTGTATATCCTAAATTATCTAAATATCTTTGTATTGAGCGAATTATTTTAGGCCGCGCAAAAGCAATCTTCCTGGCATCATCATTCATTATCAAATCGACATAACGTCTTCTAAATCTTTCTTCTACATCATTTAAACCATGGTATTTTTCTGGTAAAGGACGGAGAGCTTTAACTAAATGGGTATACTCTAAACATTTAACAGTTATTTCCCCAGTTTGAGTCTTCATAAGGATTCCCTTTATACCTACAATATCTCCAATATCGGCACTTTTAAATAAAGTATATGTTTCTTCCCCAACATCATTAATAGAAATATATATTTGGATATTACCTAATTTATCTTTAATTGCAAAAAAACTAGCTTTTCCCATTTTCCGAATAAACATAATACGCCCAGCAACTGTTACCTCAATATGTAAATTTTCTAATTCATCATGAGAAACATCTTGATATTTATTTTTAATATCCATAGAAAAATCTGAAACATCAAAGCGATGTCCAAAAGGATCAATTCCTAATTCCTTTAAATTTTCAGCTTTTTTTCTTCTTACTAATTCTTGTTCACTAAATTCACGCATTTTTACCACCTGGCTATATTTTACCACAAAAAAACAATCTTAGAAACCCAAGATTGTTAAAAAACTTAAATCTTATATAATTTTTTATTTTTCTTAGATACTACATAGATTACTGCTACAGCTCCAACGCCACAAGCAAGTATTGCTATAGGTAATGTTGCCCCAGTGCTTGGATTTTCTGGTTGTTCTTCTGTTTCAGTTGTAACTGTTACTTTAGAATTTAAATAAACAAGTTCATGATCACAGTTTACATCTGAAAGATGTCTAATTCGATATTGTAAAACGTTGAATCTATCACCACTAACTGGTTCATCAGCAATAAGACTTATATCAGTACTATTTTCAGCACTTACAAGTTCCCAGCCATCTTCAGCTTGCATTTCCACAATATCTACACCAGAATCGCTTTCAAAATTAATGCTAAATTCCAATTCTTCTATTGGTACTGAAAGATCAGCAACATATGTTGTACATGTTGTATAACAATATCCTTCATCATCAGGACAATTGGTATCTGGTGTACAATTAGCATTTAATTCGAACGTTATTTCTTCCGCACTCACTCCAAGCGGCAAGGCAATTGCCATTACTCCTATACCTAAAATACTCAATAATTTTTTCACACACATCTCTCCTATCTCTATTATGTCTAAATTATATCATAAAAATACAAAAAACAACATATTTTTTTAAAAAATATATTAAAATGTGTAAAATTGTGTTATCATATTAGAGTAATATAGGTGAAGATATGAAAAAAATATTAATAAGAATTAAAGACAATACATTTATTATTAAAGAGAGAAAAAAGCTTTCTAATGAATATAAAAACATTATTAATACCAATGTTATTAGTTGTAATGAATTAGTATTTTCAGATGAATATATCTTAAATAACAAAAAAATAGTTACTACTTTTTTACAAGAATTGACCAATACTTATAATATTGACACTATAATAATAGAAAATAATGATTTTGTAGTAATGATGTTAGAAATATTAAAAAATAATAAAAATATAAACTCATTAATATTAAAAGAAGACAGTCCTTTGACATTTAAGATGTGTGAAGCAATAATGCATTCTTATATTAAAAATGTCAATTGTTATACTTTACAACCATTTATGATAGAATATTTAGATAAATATGATATTTTAGTAGAATCAAGAAATGAAATTTTATATTTATCAAAATTTATGATTGATAATAATTTAAGTATATTTTCATCAATGTTTTACAAAATGTCGATAACCTTAGATTTACCCCTTAATGAGCAAGATGAACAGGATTTTGAAGCATTCTGTAAAATTAATAAGTATTTAAAAAATATTGATGTTAATATTGTTAATAAAAATGATTTAGAATTCATTATTAAAACACTACGAAATAATAGTAAAAAGAATATTAAAATTAGTATTCATGAAAATATAAGTAATCCAGAAATAATTGAATATTTAAGAATTTTTAATAAAAAGAAAAGTAAAAGATATAAGATTTATTTTAGATTAGAATATAGTAATGAATATTTAAAAGATAATATTTTTAAGCAAACTAATATAAGTATTTTGAAAACTTGTGGATATTTAATATTATTAATTGTATTTTTCTCTTTTGGTTATGTATTTTATGATAATTATAGGGCTATGCAAAATGATAATAGTATAAAAGAAAATATTACTAAAGTAATTGAAATCAATAATTCTGAAGAAATAATTGCTGAATTAAATAAGAATAAAACAGAAGATGAAAAATTAGTTGTCAATGAAGATATTGCTAGCCTGATGAATATTAATCCCGAGGTTGTTGCTTGGTTAAAAGTAAATAATACTAATATCGATTATCCAATTGTTCAAAGTGGTGATAATTCCTATTATTTAAAACATAATATTTATTTTGAAGAAGATAATAATGGTTGGGTATTTATGGATTATCGTAATGATACTAATAATTTAAGTGATAATATTATTATGTATGCCCACAATAGATATTATAATGGGGTTATGTTTGGAACTTTACAAAATACTTTAAGATATAGTTGGTATAGTAACCCGGAAAACCAAATAATTAGTTTTCGAACTTTATATGAAGATTTAGAATATCAAGTATTTTCTATTTATAAAATAACTGTTACGACAGATTACTTACAAACTAAATTTAGAAATGATGAAGAAAGATTAGAATTTTTCAATATGTTAAAAGATCGTAGTATTTATGATTTTGGCATAGAAATGAGTGGTGATGATAAAATAATTACTTTATCTACTTGTGCTGATGAATATAATCGTTATGTCTTACATGCTGTTTTACGTAATAAAACAAGTTCTTAAAGAGAACTTGTTTCTTTTAACCTTTTTAATGTTTGACATTCTCTGGCAAAATAAGGATTTAATTTTTGTAAGTTGTTATTTTTACCTAATTTAATAAATTTAGTATGTATAGTAATCAATTCGCCATTTTCTAAATTATTATTATACAGTAAGAACAAATTAATTATTTTCAAGGCAAAATTAGGTTCATTGATAAATTTATTGAACAATTCATCTGGAGATAAGCTTTCCATTTCCTTTATTAAGGTTTTATATCGTCTCTTAGCCTTATTACTAGAAGCAATTGCTATATTCTCATATACGTTTCCCAAAATCATCAAATAAAACTGAAATATTTCCGACATATTATTTTGAAAAAATTCTTGGGTTAATTCATGGATATTTTGAATTAATAACGGATTAAATTCATGAGGATATATTTTTCCTAATAGATTAAGTTCTATTAATAAATCTGCTGTAGCTTTTTCATATATATTTAAAAATGATTGAATAGTTGATTCTGTTTCGGGAAAAAGTAGTTCTAAAGAAATATTTTCACATTCTAAAATAGCAAAAGGATTTAATTGTAATACTATTGGCATTTTATTTTCCCTTAAGATATTTTGCCAACAACAATAACGATATATATAAGTATTATTGACATATTTATAAAAATATTCATAAATTGTTTCTATATTAGAATTAGCTTCTTTAAATAATTGGATAATTTGAGCTATGCTTAATTCTTCTAAAAAATCTATATTATCTTTGGCATAATCAATATCAATTCCCCGGACTATATCATACTTACTAGTCAAATAAGCATGACTAAAAATAATAGACATCATTACATGTTTCGTATAATGTTTATTTAACTGCGGATATTTATTAAATATTATTTCTAAATTCGATGTATCTGTTGTTAAAAATTGCATTAATAAAGGAAATGCTTGATCATTATATTCATTAATGATATCTTCTAACAACTGATAGGCGTAATCATATATATTGGTCATGGTAATCAATTGTTGAATGGACTAATCTTCTTTAAAGTTTCGCCATCGTTATTTTGGCGAAAATATAAATCAGTTTCTTCCACCATTCCTTTACTTAAAGCATAATTAAATTTATAGAAAGTTTCTAAAAATTGCATAGCTAATTTGGCATTATCATTAATCTCAAACAAAAGCATTTCTACAGGTGTTTCTTCTATATATTGGACTAAATTTCTATAGTCTTCTTTTAAATCATCAATTAATAAACTAGATACAAACATGTTTTTATAAACATTAGCAATTATACATTGATATATATGGTTAGGTTCAGGATATCTTTTAGCAACAATTTCATTAAATCTTTGCCAAAAAGCCTCATCACTAACGTTTCTGGGATTAGCAAAAGAATTAAAGGCATAGTTATACATATTGATAATATCTAATAAAATGGTTTCTTTAAAGCTTAAAGGTTTTAGTATCGAATCCATAGTAAAAATACCAAAAGGATATATTTTAAAATACTCAGGTAGTAACTGTGAATCAATAATATTTTCTTTAGCTCTTTGGTGTAGTATATAACTTGAGTGAATTTTAAATTTTATATATTCATTAAGAACTCCTACATCAATTGGTTTATCCAAAATGTCTTTACAAGTTAAATTTTCTAAAAAAGCTAATTGTTGTTCACAATTTTTAGGTGCTTGACCAATACTACAGTCATAATTAATGGATAAATAAGCTGTACCATATACATATAGGCGCATTATTTTAAGAGCATCACTAGGACTAATAGGTAATCCTTGCAAATCTTTATCAGAATTTTTATCCGTTAGATAATCAATTATGTCATTTATAGGATTTTTTAGACAATTAACTAAAATTGTCACTGTAGCATCTAATCTTTCTTCACAAGCTTCAACTACATTTTTGATATTATCTTCCATATTTATTCCCCCATTTTTTATTTATACTGTTTGTGTACTATCCCAGTAATAACTATTATTTTCTTCATTCAATCTAAATGTATGTTCATAAGTTACTAAATCATTTATATGATTGGAAATATTAAAATTGTCACTGTAAACTACATTACTATTTACACTTTCTTTAGCTTCATCATTATAGCACCGATTGGTATAGACATCGCATCTTAAATAATTATCATATATTTTTATAACGGTTCCATTTTCAGCTATAGCATATCTAATCATATTTTTATATACATAGTCATCTGAGCTAGTTGTTGAATTATTGTTATAAACATAATAATAATCATTAGCAAAATGTAGTGATATATTATTAGAATAATTAAAATCATTATAAACAATCGCCGCTGCTGGTTCAAACATAATATTTAAAACCTCTTCAAATTTATTTTTACTAATTTTGTGTACTGGGGTAAATCCCGTTTGATTAAGTACACTATTTAATTCTTCTGGCGTCAATGTTTCTAAACTTAATTCATCATTATTTAAAATATATTGATAAATCATAGCTTTAAGCATTACATTATTAAAGTTTTGATAATGAACATAGCCATTGGTATATATACCCCTAATTCCTAAGGGATTATCCACTAAAAAGTAAGAATATAATTCATTTACAGTATCTTCCCCTATTTCATTTATGTTAGTTTTATTTTCTTCTTCATTACTTTCAAAATTAAAGACATTAATAAACACTACACACATTATGCCAACTAGTAATGTTACACCTATAAATATTAAAATTTTTTTCTTCATCGTTATCTCTCCATATCTAAATTGTATCACGAGTTTTAAAGGAAAACAACTTTTTTATTTAAAAATACCAAGTAATTTGCTTGGTATTAATTATTAAAATTATTTGTACATACATAGTTTAAGTCGTCGGTATAATAGTTTCTCATTTCTGAATATGTTGTATCTAATGTTGTGCCAGCTTCAGAATTTATAGTATCTTGAGGTAAATCAACAGAAATTGACAATGTATTGTCTTCGTCATTATAAGAAGCTATACCAGTTATATCATTAAAAGTTATTAATTCTGGTTTATCTCCAGCTACACTTAAATAATCCTCTTGATTAGAAAAAGTATAATTATATGTTCTTCTTGATAAGCCCATGTAAACTAATCCTACATCTTCTTCACGGCCAATTAATAAATCATCATTAATAGTCATTGTACCTTGATAACTTTCCATAGCAGTTTCTGGTGATTCACAACTCATAATGGTTCTTATTTCATATGGTGCAACATACAAGGCACTAGAAATATTTTTATTATTACCTGCATCATCGCTTATAGTTATATTAACATTGTATGGGCCTCCAGCTGTTTCTAAATAACCTTGAATTGTATCTTCTGATTCAAAGCTATAATTACATTGTGATGCGTTATCACTACAACTAGTAATAAAATCTTCCACTGCTGGGGTAGATGCTCCAACATTGGTATACACTACATTTAACTCAGCTACTGGAGCTTCGTTATCAACAACATGAACTGTACCGCTATAAGTATCATCTCCACAGGTTATCGTGAAATTATAATCTCCTATTTCATTTGGTTTAATATTAGTGTTATTTAAAGAACAACTATCTGTTCCACCACCAGTTATATCAGCATAAGTATTTATATCATCCGATAAAGTTTCACCAACTCCAATAGTAACATCTTTAACATTCACATTAACACTATTACTGCTCATATTTAAATAATAATATACTCCGAATGCTACTGCCGCAATTAAAACAATAATTATTATTATAAATAAAGTTTTATTCATTGGCTTTTTTTGTTTTTCTTGTTTTGGTGGAACTGCTCCAATATCGTCAACATTTATTGGGGCAACATCTTGCCCACCAATTGATCCCAAAGAAATACCAGGTTCTTGACCTATCCCATTACCCAAACCATTTGATGACGGAATACTTGAATCTTCCGTACCAGGAATTGGAGTTGCTACCGGTTCTGCTGGTGCTTGAGGTATTGGCGCAACACTTGGCGTTGGTTCTGCTGGTGTTGGAGGCACTGGTGCAACACTTGGCGTTGGTTCTGCTGGTGTTGGAGGCACTGGTGCAACACTTGGCGTTGGTTCTGCTGGTGTTGGAGGCACTGGTGCAACACTCGGTGTTGGTTCTGCTGGTGCTTGAGGCATTGGCGCAACACTTGGCGTTGGTTCTGTTGGCGTTGGAGGCACTGGCGTAACACTTGGTGTTGGTTGTGGATTTACATTACCTAAAATTTCTCCTTGGTTTAAATTATTTTGATTTTGTTCATTCATTAAAAATCAGCCCCTTATTATAAGTATATATAAATTATACAGTTTTCTACAAAATATTTCAACTAATAAATTGCAATTTTATAACAAAAGTCACAATTTATTATAACTATCATTGGGATATTTCTCTATAAAATCTATATAAGTTCTTTAAATTCGTTTCCTCTATCTTCAAATTTTGCATATTGATCTTGAGAAGAGCTACCCGGAGATAATAAAACTATTTCATTAGGTTGGACACAATCTTTGATTTTAGTTATAGCATCTTTTAAAGTATAACATTTAAAACATGGAATATTTCTACTTTTAGCATAGTTATAAACCTCATCTGTAACCTCTCCAATAGCATATATTGTTTTAACATTTGTCATATAATCATTTAATTCATTAAAATCTTGATTGCGATTTAAGCCTCCTAAAATTAAATGAATTGGTTTATTAAAAGTTTTTAAAGCTGTTATGGTAGCTGTTGGATTAGTACTTTTAGAATCATTATAATATTCCACATTATTTTTGGTTGTTACATATTCAATACGGTGCTCTACTCCTCTAAATGTTTTAATAAATTCATTTACTATATGTTTGTCTAATCCAAATTGCTTAACTACTAATAAAGCCGCTAAGAGGTTTTCATAATTATGTCTTCCTTTTAATAACATATCATCCAAATTTAAATATAATTCATTATTTAAATATAAATAATTATCTTTTATATAATTTAGTTCATCATTAAAGTATATTTTAGTTGATAAAATATCTTTTGTTATAGTCATAGAATCAACATTACTTTTATTAATAATTGCAATATCTTCTTTAGTATGATGATTAAATATTTTCTTTTTAGCTTGCATATAATTTTGATAACTACCATGATAATCTAAGTGAGTTGGGCATAGATTGGTTAAAACACTGATATTGGTTTTAAAGTCTTGAAAATCATATAATTGATGGTCACTAATTTCTAAAAGTAAAATTGAATTTTTTTCTATTTCATCAATTAGATCACATAAAGGTGTACCAATATTTCCTCCGAGGATTACTTTT
Source organism: uncultured Bacilli bacterium (assembly GCA_944372215.1). Classification (GTDB taxonomy): domain Bacteria; phylum Bacillota_I; class Bacilli_A; order RF39; family UBA660; genus Onthocola_B. Next base: position 26,618 of record CALVYL010000008.1, read on the forward strand.
TTATTGTGCATTTTTAACAATTGATAAATCATTGTAACTGTAGTTGTTTTACCATTAGAACCCGTAACACCAATAATTGTCAAATTTTTAGGTAAATAGTGATAAGCCAGTTCCATTTCATTGATACAAGGAATATTTTCTGATTTTATTTTTTTTACTACATCACTCATTGCCATTATAGCGGGATTTTTAATAATTAAATCATATTCTTTATTAATAATTGAACATTGATCGTCCGTAATAATTACTTTTACTCCTAGTGATTTTAAATAATCAGTATTTTCTTTAGTTAATGGCTTTAAATCACAAATAGTTACGTCATTATTTTTAGCCAATATTTTAGCAGCGGCAAGACCACTGCGAGCAGCTCCTAAAATTAAAATTTTTTTGTTTTCATACATAAATATCACCTATTAAGATTATATATTTTTATTAGAACAATTGCAATAATTAATCGTTATTTATCAAAAAAGAAGATGCTAAGCAGCATCTTCTTGAGCGTTTTCTAAATCTAATTTTAAATCAGCATCATCCATAAGTTTTTCTTCTAATACCTCACTGGCATCATCATCTAAAATGTCTTTTTCGAGTTCAATTGAGATATCACTATATTGTTTGTAGCCTGTACCTGCAGGGATTAGTTTTCCAATGATAACATTTTCTTTTAAACCTTGTAAGTAATCTACTTTACCATGAATAGCGGCATCTGTTAAAACTCTAGTTGTTTCTTGGAATGACGCAGCAGATAAAAATGAATCTGTTTCAAGAGAAGATTTTGTAATACCAAGCATAATTGGATTACCTTTCGCAGGAACACCACCAGCCATAATTACTGGTTTATTTCCTTCGGTAAATTCTCTTAGAGATACTGTTAGACCTTCGACAAAGTCAGTATCACCAGCATCAGTTATACGTACCTTGTTTATCATTCTCTTAACAATTATTTCAATGTGTTTATCAGAAATATCAACACCTTGTAATTTATATACTTTTTGAACTTCTTTTAGTATATATTCTTGAGCTGTAAGTGGGTCTGTTACTGCCAGTAATTCTTTTGGTGAAATAACACCTTCAGTAAGTTTATCACCGGCTTCAACAGTATCTCCAACATTTACACGAACTTTCATGTTATAGTTGGTTACATGTTCTCTTACACCAGCTTCATTTTCAATTGTTATTAAATGTTTACCATTTTGTTCTTCAATACCAATGATTTTACCACTGATTTCCGCAATAGTTGCTTTACCTTTTGGCATACGTGCTTCAAATAGTTCTTCAACTCTTGGAAGACCTTGGGTGATATCGGCATCTCCACCATGAGCAACACCACCAGAGTGGAATGTACGCATGGTAAGTTGAGTACCTGGTTCACCAATTGATTGCGCTGCCATAATACCAACAGCTTCACCTTTTTCAACTAAGTTACCAGTAGCCAGATTGCGTCCATAACATTTTTGACAAACGCCATTATTAGATTTACATGTTAGAACGCTTCTAATTTCGATCTTTTTAATACCTGCTTTAGTAATTTTAGCAACATGATTTTCATTAATCATTTCCCCAGCTTCTACTATAACCTCTTTAGTTTCGGGATTAACGATTCTCTTAGATGCAAATCTACCTAAAATTCTTTCAGCAAGTGGTTCAATTATAGTATTATCTTTATCATTTAATAAATCATATACTACTAAACCTTGAACTGAACCACAATCGTAATCTTTAACGATAATATCTTGAGCAACATCAACTAAACGACGTGTTAGATATCCAGAGTCAGCAGTACGAAGAGCGGTATCAGCAGAACCTTTTCTGGAACCATGGGTTGATAAGAAGAATTCTGATACAGTTAAACCTTCAATAAATGATGAGGTGATTGGAATTTCTACGGTAGAACCATCTGGTTTAGCCATAAGTCCCCGCATTCCCGCTAGTTGGGTAAAGTTAGAAATTGATCCACGAGCTCCACTATTCATCATCATGAAAATTGGATTATCATAATTATTCTTACTTAATTCAGCAAGTTCATCTTTAATTTCATCTGTTGCTTTATTCCATGAACTAATAACGTTTTCGTATCTTTCCGCTTCTGTTATTAAACCTCTTTG